>NZ_JBVHEO010000014.1:0-180240 GCF_055562815.1 Streptomyces sp. NPDC016677
TGCGTTTCCGACTCTATCAGATCCTTTTCCGATCCGATTTCCTCGGTGCTTTCCAGGTTCCCGCTTCCGCGTTTCCCTTTCCGGCGGTTCCGACTCTATCAGATCCTTTCGGGCCTGATTCCCGGTCGGCGGGATTGTCGTCAGCTTCGGGCTTTCGCCTGTCTGCCTTTCGACATTCACTACGTTAGCGGTTCTCCCTGCCGATTCATAATCGGCTTTCGCGGGCTCGAATTCGGGCATGCAGGCACGCCGAAAAGGACCCCGCCGAGGGGTTGTGCTAGGTAGTGGGTTGGCCGCTTCCAGGTCTCGGCGATCGCCGTACCCGCTTCAGCGGCTCGGACTACATTACGGGGCTCGCAAGGGGGCGTCAACTTCGACGTCGCCTCGGTACATGTGCCCGGTATGGGCTCACCGTCGGGTCGTCGGCGATCCAGTAGCGCCAGGGGTGGACGCCGCCGTCTCCGGCCACGCCGGTGCGGGGGCCGTTGCGTACCTGGTCACGGGGTACGGCCGTGCCGGTCAGGATGCGCAACGGGGTGTCGGCGGCGGTGCAGGCGTCCGTGCCGTTCAAGGCCCGGTCGACACCGAGGGCGGTGGCCAGGCGGGCGGGTCCTTTGGCCAGTTCCTTGTCGTTGCGGGCCGAGAGGCGACGGGTCCGGGCCAGTTCGGCGCCCTCGACGATCTCGCCGGCCCGGAGCAGGACCGCACTGGATCTGCCCTCGGGTCCGCACACCAGGTTCATGCAGAACCACATGCCGTAGGTGAAGTAGACGTAGACGTGTCCGGGAGGACCGAACATCACGTCGTTGCGGGCGGTGCGGCCACGGTAGGCGTGGGAGCCGGGGTCGTTCTGACCGTCGTAGGCCTCGACCTCTGTCAGGCGGAGGGCGATCGGGCCGTCCGGGGTGGTGCGGACGAGGATGCGGCCCAGTAGATCGGGGGCCACCTCGAGGACGGGGCGGTCGAAGAACTCCCGCGGCAGGGGCGTACGGTCGGGGGTCGCGATCATGCCGTCCGAGCGTAACGCAGACGGTACGGGCGGCGGGGTGGTCAGGGCGCGGGCTGCTTGTCAGGGTGGGGTGCGGAACCGGCCACGGCCGGATCGCGTATGTAGGGATCAAGGGTTCGGTTCACGCGTAAGCGCTGGAGAGGGAGAGACATGGCGTTCAAGAAGCTGCTCGCGAGTCTGGGAGCCGGCGGGGCCTCGGTCGAGACGGTGCTGAACGAGGTGAACGTCGTGCCGGGCGGCGTCGTCCAGGGTGAGGTGCGGATCCAGGGCGGGTCCGTCAACCAGCAGATCGAGGGACTGTCGGTCGGGCTGCAGGCCAAGGTCGAGGTGGAAAGCGGCGACCAGGAGTACAAGCAGGACATCGAGTTCGCGAAGGCGAGCCTGGGGGGTGCCTTCGAGTTGCAGGCCGGGGCGGTGCACGCGGTGCCGTTCGGTCTGGAGATCCCGTGGGAGACGCCGGTCACCATGATCGACGGGCAGGCGCTGCGCGGGATGAACATCGGGGTGACGACCGAGCTGGCGATCGCGCGGGCCGTCGACTCCAGTGACCTGGACCCGGTCAACGTGCATCCGCTGCCGGCGCAGAAGGCGATTCTGGACGCGTTCATCCAGCTCGGCTTCCGCTTCAAGAACGCGGACATGGAGCGCGGGCACATCCGGGGGACGCGGCAGCAGCTGCCGTTCTACCAGGAGCTGGAGTTCCAGCCGCCGCAGCAGTACCGGGGACTGAACCAGGTCGAGCTGAGCTTCGTCGCCGACGACCAGGCGATGGACGTCATCCTGGAGATGGACAAGAAGCCGGGGCTGTTCAGCGAGGGCAGCGACACCTTCCGGTCGTTCCAGGTCGGGCTCCACGACTACCAGGGGACCGACTGGGCGGCGTACCTCAACCAGTGGCTGTCCGAGGTCGGCAGCAAGCGGAACTGGTTCTAGGCTCGGGACCGACGAGACGAACCCGATCAGGAGGTACCGAGGTGACCGAGCTCAAGCGGCGGCCGCTCCCCCATGACTTCCACCCGCCCGTGCCGGCGTTCACGGTGACGAGTGAGGACGTGCAGGAAGGGGCGACGCTCAAGGAGGCTCAGGTCTACGCGGCCGGCAACACCTCGCCGCATCTGCGGTGGGAGGGCTTCCCGCCCGAGACCAAGAGCTTCGCCGTGACCTGCTACGACCCGGACGCGCCCACGGGGAGCGGGTTCTGGCACTGGGTGGTGTTCGACATCCCGGCCTCGGTGACGGAGCTGCCGGCGGGTGCGGGCAGCGGGAAGTTCGAAGGGCTGCCGGAGGGTGCCGTTCAGGTGCGCAACGACTACGGCAGCAAGGACTTCGGCGGTGCCGCTCCGCCGGCCGGGGACGGGCCGCACCGGTACGTGTTCACGGTGTACGCCGTGGACCAGGAGAAGCTGGGGCCGGACGCCGAGGCGACTCCGGCGTTCGTCGGCTTCAACCTGCGGTTCCACGCCATCGCGCGGGCGCAGTTGATCGGTGAGTACGAGGTGCCCGCCGAAGGCTGATCCGCATGTGAGCGTTCATGGAACGTTTGCCCGTCCCTGGTCTTGGAAGTGATCAGGGACGGGCATTTTTATTGCGTTGTCCATCCCGGCGTGCCCGGCCAGAGTTGATCCAGCCCGCCAGGGGGTGGGCCGGTGCGCACGGGAGGTGGGCTGGTATGCGGGACACGCTGGTGCTGAACGCGAGCTTCGAGCCGCTGTCTACGGTGACGTTGAACCGAGCCGTCGTTCTGGTGCTGCAGGACAAGGCCGTCGTCGAGCAGGCCCACCCCGAACTGCGGATGCGGGGAGCCGCGCTGGACATACCGGCGCCCCGGGTGATCAGGCTGTGCCAATACGTACGGGTGCCCTTCCGAAGACGTGCTCCGTGGTCGCGGCGGGGGGTGCTGGTCCGGGACCGGCACCGGTGCGCGTACTGCGGGCGGAGGGCGACGACCGTGGACCATGTGGTGCCGCGGTCGCACGGCGGGCAGGACACCTGGCTGAACACGGTGGCCTCCTGCGCGGAGGACAATCACCGGAAGGCGAACCGGACGCCCGAGCAGGCGGGGATGCCGTTGCTGCGTCAGCCCTTCGAGCCGACGCCCGCCAATGCGATGTTGCTGGCGCTGGGGCGGGAGGACTTCGCCGCGCTGCCGGAGTGGCTTGTGCTGGACGCGGCGTAGCGCTTCCGCCGTAGGGGGTGCGGTTGTTCCCCCGGGTGCGGGTGCGTGGAGGCTGGTGGCGCGGTTCCCCGCGCCCCCTTACGGCGTTGCTGTTCCGTCAGTCGGCAGTATCAGTCGATGGACGGCTTCTCGCGGCGTTCCTGGGGCGGGACGGTGCCGGTGCTCGGGCTGCCGCCCAGGCCGCCGAAGTTGCCCATCGCGCCGGAGAGGCCCTTGAGGGCGTCGCCGATCTCGCTGGGGACGATCCAGAGCTTGTTGGCGTCGCCCTCGGCGATCTTCGGCAGCATCTGGAGGTACTGGTACGAGAGCAGCTTCTGGTCCGGGTCGCCGGCGTGGATGGCCTCGAAGACCGTACGGACGGCCTGGGCCTCGCCCTCGGCGCGCAGGGCGGCGGCCTTGGCCTCACCTTCGGCGCGCAGGATCTGGGACTGCTTCTCGCCCTCGGCGCGCAGGATCTCGGACTGCCGGACACCTTCGGCCTGGAGGATCGCGGCGCGCTTGTCGCGGTCGGCGCGCATCTGCTTCTCCATCGAGTCCTGGATGGAGGTGGGCGGCTCGATCGCCTTCAGCTCGACGCGGTTGACGCGGATGCCCCACTTGCCGGTGGCCTCGTCCAGGACGCCGCGCAGGGCCGCGTTGATCTCCTCGCGGGAGGTCAGGGTGCGCTCCAGGTCCATGCCGCCGATGATGTTGCGCAGGGTGGTGACGGTGAGCTGCTCGATCGCCTGGATGTAGCTGGCGACCTCGTAGGTCGCGGCGCGGGCGTCGGTGACCTGGTAGTAGATGACCGTGTCGATGTTGACGACCAGGTTGTCCTGGGTGATCACCGGCTGCGGCGGGAAGGGGACGACCTGTTCGCGCAGGTCGATGCGGTTGCGGATGGTGTCGATGAACGGGACGACGATGTTGAGGCCCGCGTTGAGCGTGCGTGTGTAGCGGCCGAAGCGCTCGACGATGGCGGCGCTGGCCTGTGGGATGACCTGGATCGTCTTGATCAGGGCGATGAAGACCAACACCACCAGGATGATCAAGACGATGATGACCGGTTGCATGGTCGTTCCCGTACCCTTCTCCGCCTCGGCGCTCTTGGCAGATCCTGACTGCTGCTGATCTTACGGCTGTTGATCTTACGGCTGTTGAGGATCTTGCTGGTCGAGTCTGACAGACCGTCGTCCGCCTCGTGGGCTGTTCGCCCAGTTGGGTGGTGCGTGGTCACATGATGATCGCGGTCGCGCCCTCGATGTCCACGACGTCCACCTCCTGTCCCACTTCGTAGGCGCGTGCGGTGTCGAGGGAGCGGGCCGACCAGATTTCGCCGGCCAGCTTGACCCGGCCGCCGGAGCCGTCGACGCGTTCGAGGACGACGGCTTGTCTGCCCTTCAACGCCTCGACGCCCGAGAGGAGTTGGGGGCGGTCCTTGCGGTGCCGGGCCGCGATCGGGCGCACCACCGCTATGAGGGCGACCGAGACGATGACGAAGACGAGGACCTGTACGACGACGCCGGCCCCGATCCCGGAGGCGATCGCCGCGGCGACGGCGCCCACGGCGAACATGCCGAACTCCGGCATCGCGGTCACGACGAGGGGAATTCCGAGTGCTGCCGCGGCGACGAGCCACCACACCCATGCGTCGATGTCGTTCACGTGGTCATGGTAGGTCCGGGGGTCGCTGCGGGGACAGGGCGCAAAGGGGACGGAGCGGGTGAGGGCGGGTCAGGAGAGCGGGAGGCCCTGTGCGGTCCAGCGGTCGCCGACCTGTTCCACGACGAGCGGGAGGCCGAAGCAGAGGGAGAGGTTGCGGGAGGTCAGCTCCAACTCCAGCGGGCCGGCGGCCAGTACCTTGCCCTGACGGATCATCAGGACGTGGGTGAAGCCGGGGGCGATCTCCTCGACGTGGTGGGTGACCATGATCATCGAGGGGGCGATCGGGTCGCGGGCGAGGCGGCCCAGGCGGCGTACGAGGTCCTCGCGGCCGCCGAGGTCGAGACCGGCGGCGGGCTCGTCGAGGAGGAGCAGTTCGGGGTCGGTCATCAGGGCGCGGGCGATGAGGGTGCGCTTGCGCTCGCCCTCGGAGAGGGTGCCGAACTTCCGGTCGAGGAACCCGGTCATGCCGAGGCGGTCGAGGAAGGCGCGGGCGCGCTGCTCGTCGATCTCCTCGTAGTCCTCCTGCCAGGTGGCCGTCATGCCGTACGCGGCGGTCAGCACGGTCTCCAGGACGGTCTGGCGCTTGGGCAGCTTCTCGGTCATGGCGATGCCGGCCATGCCGATGCGGGGGCGCAGTTCGAAGACGTCGGTGCCCGGCTTGCCGAGGGTCTCGCCGAGGATGGTGGCGGTGCCCTGGCTGGGGAAGAGGTAGCTGGAGGCGAGGTTGAGGAGGGTGGTCTTGCCGGCGCCGTTGGGGCCGAGGATCACCCAGCGCTCGCCCTCCTTGACCGACCAGGAGACCTGGTCCACCAGAGCCCGGCCCTCACGGACCACGGATACGTCCTGAAGCTCCAGAACATCGCTCATGAGCGCGTTGTCTCCCCTTACAGTGTGGCCGGTCTCGGCTGTCGCGTACGCCTGTGGCTCGGTCGGCCGCGCCGGTGGGCGCCGCCCGCTACGAAATCTACGCCACCGGTCACCTCCGCAGTTCCATCGGGCCGGTCTCCAGGGTGCCTCTGACGGGTCGGCGTGGGGTCGTGCGGGGTCACCGTCGGTCGTCTCGGAAGAGGGGGCGCCGGGCGCCGGGACGCCTCGGTGGTCCGTCCGGGGCGTTCTAGGGTGGTGGGCATGCTCACGGAACCACGTGCAGGACGGCTCGCCGCCTGGGGAAACGCACTACTTGTCGGGGTTGTCTCGCCGGACGACGCCGTGCTCGCGATCGTCGGGGAGGACGCGGTGCACCGCGTGGCGGGGCTGCCGGGTGAGTCGGCGCCGGTCGGGCTGACGCTGGCGCTGGGCCGGCTGCGGGCGCTCGGGGTGACCGGGCTGCGGGTCGCGCTGCCGGCGCCGGGGCATCCGCTGGGGCTGAGCGGGCCGCCGGAGTTCAACGCGCGGGCGCTGGAGGCCGAGGAGGCGGTGGTCTGCCACGGGGCGGCGCTGGGGCTGGTGCCCGAGGTGTCCGAGGCGGGGCCCGAGGGCGATGTCCATGTGGAGGTCGTCTGGCACTGTCTGCCGGTGCGCCAGGCGCCGCCCGCGGATGTGCCGTCGTTGTCGGAGGCCGAGCGGGAGTTGGCGGAGGCGCTCCGGGAGGCGACCGAGGCGCTGACGCGGCTCGACGTGGCCGGGTCGGGGCCGGTGGCGGAGGCGGCGGTCGCCGCGTACCGGGCGCGGGCGGAGGCGGGGCGCGAGGCGCTGGCGCCGGGGTATCCGCCGCGGGCGGTGCGGGTGCTGGAGCTGGCGCAGCGGGTGGGGGCACTGGTCTCACTGGCGTACGAGAACGGGCACGGGGGCGCGGTGAGCGCGTCCGAGATGGCGGCGCGGCAGCATGCGCTGCGGCCGGTGGAGCGGACGGCTCGGCGGGCGCTGGTGGCGGCGTACAACTCCGTCGTGGAGGAACGCGAGCGGGGGTGACGTCGCCGGGCTGGTGGCCGGCGTCGGTGCGAGCCGGCCGGGTCACCCCGGCCCGGCGTCGACGGGGTGCCGTCCGCGCGCGGCCCGTGCCGTCCGCGGCACGGTCGGTCCGCGGGTCGGCGGGGCGGCTGCCCGCGGGCCTGCGAGGCGTACGGCACCCCCGTGGCGGCGACGTCAGTGGTTGACGCCCTCGTTGCCGAAGGCCGGGTTCAGGACGCCGATCACGTTCACGCTGTTGCCCACGGCGTTGACCGGGATGTGGATCGGCGCCTGGACGACGTTGCCCGAGGCGACGCCCGGGGAGCCGACGGCCTCGCCGTGGGCACCGGCACCACCGGGGGTGGCGGAGGCCAGGCCGGCGCCGGCGGCGACCAGCCCGCCGGCCACCATCGTCACGGCCGCTGCCTTCTTCAGGTTCTTCACGTACAACCCCTCCTTGCGATCACCGCGGCAGGCGCCGCGGCACGCACTGGAGAACGGCGGCGTCCGCCGGAGGTTGCGCCATTCGGGGGCCATTCCCACGACGGTATGAATCTCACTCCGGAACGGAACCCTCCGCACTGCCGTGGCGTACGGCCCACAGGGCGGCCTGGGTGCGGTCCGCGAGGTCGAGTTTCATGAGGATGTTGGAGACGTGGGTCTTCACCGTCTTCTCGGACAGGACCAGGGCGCGGGCGATCTCCCGGTTGGAGCGGCCGTCCGCTATCAGTCCCAGCACCTCGCGCTCGCGGTCCGTGAGGGAGCCGGCCCTGCCGTGGCCGGGCCCGGCGCCCTCGGCCGAGAGCAGGGTGCCCGCGACCTCGGGCTGGAGCAGGATGTGCCCGGCGTGCACCGAGCGGATGGCGCCGGCGAGCGCGTCGGGGTCGATGTCCTTGTAGACGTACCCGGCGGCGCCCGCGCGCAGGGCCGGGACGACCGTGCGCTGCTCGGTGAAGCTGGTGACGATCAGTACGCGCGCGGGGTGGCCGAGTGCGCGCAGCCGGCGCAGGGCTTCCACGCCGTCCATGCCCGGCATCTTGACGTCCATGAGGATGACGTCGGGGTTCAGCTCCGTGGCGCGGGCGACTCCTTCCGCGCCGTCCGCGGCCTCTCCGACCACCTCGATGTCGTCCTGGACCTCCAGGAAGGTGCGCAGACCGCGGCGGACCACCTGGTGGTCGTCGACGAGCAGCACCCTGATTGCGTCAGCCACCGGGGACCTCCATCGTGATCGTGGTGCCCTTGCCGGGCGCCGATTCAATGGTCAGGCTGCCGCCGGCCCCGCTCGCCCGGTCCCGCATGGAGACCAGGCCCAGATGGCGCCCCGCGCGGTGCACGTCCTGCGGGTCGAAGCCGCTGCCGTCGTCCGTGACGCGCAGCACGGCGCCCGCCCCGGCCCGGTGCAGCGTCACGTCGACGTGCTCCGCGCCGGAGTGCCGCAGGGCGTTGTGCAGCGCCTCCTGGGCGACGCGCAGCGCGGCCTCCTCCTGGGCGGCGGGCAGGGCCCGGACGCCGTGGCCGGTGAAGGTCACGCGCGCGGTGTGGGCGCGGTCGAGGACCTGGACGTGGGTGCGCAGGGTGGCGACGAGGCCGTCCTCGTCCAGGGCGGCGGGGCGCAGTTCCACCACGGCGGCGCGCAGCTCGTCCGTGGCCTCGGCGGCCAGGGCGGCCACCTGCTGGAGCTCGTCCTTGGCGCGGGCGGGGTCGCGGTCCACCAGGCGGGCGGCGGCCTGGGCG
This sequence comes from Streptomyces sp. NPDC016677, assembly GCF_055562815.1. NCBI lineage: Bacteria > Bacillati > Actinomycetota > Actinomycetes > Kitasatosporales > Streptomycetaceae > Streptomyces > Streptomyces sp. NPDC016677. The sequence goes on from NZ_JBVHEO010000014.1 coordinate 8,457, forward strand.
GTGAGGCGGAGGGAGAACAGTTTCTGGCTGACCGCGTCGTGCAGCTCGTGGGCGAGGCGGGTGCGTTCCTCGGCGATGGTCAGTTCGCGGCTGCGCTCGTAGAGGCGGGCGTTGGTGAGGGCGATGGCGGCGTGCTGGGCGAGGATGCCGAGGAGTTCCTCGTCGTCCTGGGTGAAGCCGCAGCCGGTCCGCGGTGTGTCGCAGTTCTTGTTGGCCAGGAAGAGCGCGCCGATGACCTCGTCGCCGTCGCGGATCGGCAGGCCGAGGAAGTCGGCGAGGTCGGGGTGGGCGGACGGCCAGCCGCCGAAGCGGGGGTCCTCGCGGACGTCGGCCAGGCGCTGGGGGCGGCTGTCGTGCAGCATCGCGGCGAGGATGCCGTGCTGGCGGGGCAGGGGGCCGATGGCCTTCCACTGCTCGTCGCTGACGCCGTCCACCACGAACTGGGCGAAGCCGCCGTGGTCGTCGGGGACGCCGAGGGCCGCGTACCGCGCGTCGAGCAGTTCGCGGGCCGAGGCGACGATCGTCTTGAGGACGTCGCGCACCTCCAGGTGCCTGCTCATGGCCAGCAGCGCGGAGCTGACCGCGGCGAGGCCGGACCGGGGGCCGTGACTCATGACCTCACGGTACCGGCGGGGTGTGACAGCGCGGATCGGACCTGTGGCGGGCGGTGAGGCGGTTCGGTGGTCCTAGGGCGGAGGTCCCGGGCGACGTGGCCGGACCCGGCGGAGGATCGGCCCGGTGGCCACATGTTGCGCGCGCGTGCGGTGGAGCCGGTCACCGGCGGTGTGCGTCGCGGCCTCCCACGCGCGCGTGCGGGACGTCGGCAGGCCGGGGCGCCGAGGCCACCGCGTCTGTCTCCCACGCGCGCGTGGAGACGATGACCGGCCCTGACGGTACGCGCGCGTGCGGGAGGTCGGCCAGACCGTGCCGGTGGCCCGCCGGTGCCGGCCCTCCACGCGCGCGTGCGCGACGCGCGGGGACAGAGGCAGCGGCTTCGCGTGGGCGCCAGGCGCTGTGCGCGCCGCCGTCCGGCGCCCCGGGCAGCGGGGAGGTGCCGGGTGCGAACGCGCCGCGGCCCCGGAAGGCGGGGGCGTCCGTGTCCTCCTGCCGGGGACGGGGTCCGGCAGTCACTCACAGATCGCATTGCTTCAGCAACTCGCGGTGAGGTGACAGGGGGGCGGATGTGAGGCCGCGCATAGGGCGCAGATCACCTACGAAGAGGAGTAGGAGGCCGACTCGTCCGATTTGACCGGCACATTGGCCCATTCCGCCCGGTTTCTCCTGCCTCTGATCCACTACCCGTCTTCGTACGTCACACCTTTGCCAGCCGATTTTGCGACCGCTAAGAATTGCTCACGTCGCTCGGTGCCGTGGGCTGTGAACCACGGTGTTCGTGCCGGAAGCACGGAAAACCACCCCTGTACTGACGCAGGACGAGAGCGACCTCCGCGCAACTCGAAGAGGTCTATCCCGCCATGCCCAAGAACATCCTCACCCGTGGTCATAGTCGTTCCCTGACCCGCAACCACAAGATCGCCATAGCCGGTGTCGGCACGCTCGGTGCCGCCGCCCTCGCGTTCTCCGCGGTGCCCGCCAGCGGCCACACGACCGCCACGAGCGAGGCCGCCCCGGCGGCCAAGGTGGCGTACAGCTCCGAGCCGATCAAGGGCGTCAAGGCGTCCGTCACCGACCAGCTCGCCGGCGCCAGCGAGAAGGTCGCGGCCATCGACGCGAAGAAGCAGGCCGCCGCCGACGCCAAGAAGAAGGCCGAGGCGAGCGCCGCCAAGGAGCGCGCCGCCAAGGAGTCCGCCAGCCGGTCCGCCGAGCGCGCCGAGGTGAAGCAGGTCAGCACCAAGAGCTACGCGAACAACCTGAACGGCTGGATCAGCGAGGCCCTGGACATCATGAAGGAGAAGGGCATCCCCGGCTCCTACAACGGCCTGCACAAGAACATCATGCGTGAGTCCTCGGGCAACCCGAAGGCCATCAACGACTGGGACATCAACGCCATCAACGGCGTCCCCTCCAAGGGCCTGCTCCAGGTGATCCCGCCGACCTTCAAGGCGTACCACGTGGCCGGTACCTCCTGGGACATCTACGACCCGGTGGCCAACATCACCGCCGCGGCCAACTACGCGGCCGACAAGTACGGCACCATCGACAACGTCAACAGCGCGTACTGAGGTCAGCGCGGACCTCTTCCCGTATGCCTGTGTGACACCGTCGCGTCGAAGGGCGGCACCCCTGCCGGGGTGCCGCCCTTCGGGCTGTGCGAGGGGCGGTCTACTTGCGCATGACCTCGGGTTCGTGGCGGCGCAGGAAGCGGGCCACGAAGAGGCCGCAGATCACACCGAGGGCCAGTACGGCGGCCATGTCCATGCCCCAGGCGGCGGCGGTGTGCTCCCACAGCGGGTCGGCGCCGGTGCCTGCCTCCGGCGGGCTGATCCGGTTGAAGTCCAGCGTGGCGCCGGCCGCGGCGACCGCCCAGCGCGACGGCATCAGGTACGAGAGCTGGTTGACGCCGACCGCGCCGTTCAGGGCGAACAGGCAGCCCGTGAAGACGACCTGGACGATGGCGAACATGACCAGCAGCGGCATGGTCTTCTCGGCGGTCCTCACCAGCGCGGAGATGATCAGGCCGAACATCATCGAGGTGAAGCCGAGCGCCATGATCGGCAGGGAGAGTTCGAGGAGCGTGAGGCCGCCGAGGACCACGCCCTCCTCGGGGATCTCGCGGGTGGAGAAGCCGATGACGCCGACCAGCAGGCCCTGGAACACGGTGATCACACCCAGGACGAAGACCTTGGACATCAGGTACGCGGAGCGTGACAGGCCGGTCGCGCGTTCCCGCTCGTAGATGACCCGTTCCTTGATCAGCTCGCGGACGGAGTTGGCCGCGCCGGCGAAGCAGGCGCCGACCGCGAGGATCAGCAGGACCGTGGTGGCGGTGCTGTTCGGGGTGGTCTGCCCGGTCCGCTCGTCCACCGGGTTGGGCAGCAGGCCGGTACCCCAGTCGATGGGCAGGCTGACCGCGCCGAGGACGGCCGGCAGGATCACCATCAGGGCGAGGAAGCCCTTGTCGGACGCGATCACCGAGAGGTAGCGCCGCACCAGGGTGGCGAACTGTGCCGTCCAGCCCTGCGGCTTCGGCGGGCGCATAGCCTGCATCGGCGGCATCGCCACGGACTGTGCCGCCACCGCGTCCAGGTCGGCGGCGTACATCTGGTAGTGCTGCGAGCCCTTCCAGCGGCCCGCCCAGTCGTAGTCGCGGTAGTTCTCGAAGGCGGAGAAGACGTCGGCCCAGGTGTCGTAGCCGAAGAAGTTCAGTGCCTCCTCGGGCGGGCCGAAGTAGGCGACGGAGCCGCCCGGCGCGAGCACCAGCAGCTTGTCGCAGAGGGCCAGCTCGGCCACCGAGTGGGTGACGACGAGGACGGTACGGCCGTCGTCGGCCAGGCCGCGCAGCAGTTGCATCACGTCGCGGTCCATGCCCGGGTCGAGGCCGCTGGTCGGCTCGTCCAGGAAGATCAGTGACGGCTTGGTCAGCAGTTCCAGGGCGACGGAGACGCGCTTGCGCTGGCCGCCGGAGAGGGACGTGACCTTCTTGTCCTTGTGGACGTCGAGCTTCAGCTCGCGCAGCACCTCGGCTATGCGGGCAGCGCGCTCCTCTCCCGTGGTGTCGGCCGGGAAACGGAGCTTGGCGGCGTAGCTGAGGGCCTTCTGGACGGTCAGTTCCTTGTGCAGGATGTCGTCCTGCGGGACCAGACCGATGCGCTGGCGCAGTTCGGCGAACTGCTTGTACAGGTTCCGGCCGTCGTAGAGGACCTCGCCCTCGTTCGCCGGGCGGTAGCCGGTGACCGCCTTGAGCAGGGTCGACTTGCCGGAACCCGACGGTCCGATGACCGCGATCAGTGACTTCTCCGGTACGCCGAAGGAGACGTCCTTGAGGATCTGCTTGCCGCCCTCGACGGTGACGGTCAGCCGGCGGGCGGAGAAGGTGACCTCACCGGTGTCGACGAACTCCTCCAGGCGGTCGCCGACGATCCGGAACGTGGAGTGGCCGACGCCCACGATGTCGGCGGGGCCGAGGTGCAGGGAGCCGCCCTTGTCGATCGGCTGGCCGTTGACGTACGTGCCGTTGTGCGATCCGAGGTCGCGGATCTCCATGCGGCCGTCGGGCGTCGAGCGGAACTCGGCGTGACTGCGGGAGACCTGGAGGTCGGAGACGACCAGGTCGTTCTCCAGGGCGCGGCCGATGCGCATCACCCGGCCGAGGGAGATGTGGTGGAACGTGGTGGGGCTGCGGTCGCCGTAGGGCGGCGGCATGGCCGCCGGGCCGTCGGCGTCCGCGGTGCCTGGGCCGCCTGCGCCGCCTGCGCCGTGTTGCTGCGGGATGTGAGGGGCGGGGTGTTCGTGGAGTTGCGGCTGTTGGTAGGGCGCCGGTTGCCGGTAGGGCTCGGGGTCCGGGTAAGGGCCAGGGCCCGGGTGGGGGTCAGGGGCAGGGTAGGGGGCCGGAGCGTCGTGTTCCGCCCCTTGGTCCGCGTACGGCTGCCGGCCGGGCTGTGCTTGCGGGGCGGCCACGGGGGTGGCCGTGCCGGACAGGTTCAGGAGCGGGCCGTCGGTGGCGTTGCCCAGGTGTACGGCCGTACCGGGGACCAGGTCCGACCGGTGGACCCGACGGCCCTGCACGAACGTGCCGTTGGTGCTGCCGTGGTCCTCGATCACCCAACTGCGGCCGTCGAAGCGGACGGTGGCGTGACGCCAGGAGACCCTGGCGTCGTCGAACACTATGTCCCCCTGGGGATCACGCCCGAGGTTGTACGACCTGGACGGATCGAGTGTCCAGGTCTGCCCGTTTGATTCCAGTACGAGTTCCGGCACTCCAAGCCCCACTGAGTTGTCCCCCGATGTACCCCCGTCACGGGGAGTCTAGGGATGTCGAACATCGGGAGGAACTATTTCAGGCACAGCCCCTGACCGAAAGCCGGGCCTTGCGCGAACCGGGCGAGAACGCGTCATCCGGCTCCGTTGACGGGGTTGAAACCTGCCCGGAGAGTGGTAATCCACGCGAGGGGGACATGCGCGGCGACCCGGCCGCGCCGCGCGGATCGGGGGGTCTGCCATGAGCGCGTCCAGGAGTGCGGCGGTCGCGGAACACGGCGCGAAAGTGCCGTGGGGCGATGCACTGCTGTCCGCGATCGCCGCTGTGAGCTGGGCGTTGGTCGGGATGGCGGGGACGGCGGCGCTGGGTCTGCACCTCCTCGGGGCGGACGAGGCGGCCTCGTTGGGGCCGATGACCGCGGCGGCTGTGGCGCTCGGGGCGGGTGGTGCGGTCTCGCCGTCCGGGGATGTGTCCGTCTTCGGGCTGGAGGGCGCGCAGGCGCGTTCCGCCATCGAGATCACGCCACTGGGCGTGAGCCTGGTGGGCGCGCTCCTGCTGTCCTTCTTCTTCCTGCGGTCGTTGCGGGCGGCGGGAGTTGTCGTGGCGCCCGCCGAACTCCTCACCCGCGCGGGGGCGGTGGTCGCCCTCTTCACGGCGATGATGGGCGGGCTGGCCTGGGCGGGCCACGACGTCATCACGATCGACGGGGGCTCGCTGGGGCTGGACGACCTGCCCGGCGGGGACGGGGGCGGGGGCCTGGAGTTTCCCGGGCCGGGGGACATCGGCGGGCTGCTGCCCGACCGGCTGGGGGAACTCGTCGACGCCCAGGCGGCGGTCGGGTTCACCGTGGACACCGCGCCGACGCTGCTGGGCGGGCTGGGCTGGTCCGCGGGGGTGCTGCTCATCGCGCTGCTGGCGTCGCGCCGTACGCCCCTGCCGCGTGGCTGGGACGCCGCGCACCGGGTGGTGCGGCCGGCCGCGTCCGCGCTGGTCGCGGTGGCGGTACTGGCGGTGGTGGCGGGGCTCGCGGCGGCGGCGTACGCGGCGATCGGCGACGACCACCCGCGGCGGATCGCCGGCGCGGCGCTGCTGGGGGCACCGAACGGGGTGTGGCTCGGCATCCCGGTCGGCCTGTTCGTGCCGTGGGACGGGCGGGCGACGGGCGTACTGGCCGGCCTGCTGCCCGATCCGCTGAACGACCTTCTACGCGACGACGCCGGTGAGCCGGTCACCCTCGGGCGGCTCGCGGAACTGGACGGGCGGGTGTGGCTGCTGGCGGTGGCGGCGGGGCTGGTGATGCTGCTGGCAGGGGTGCTCACGGCGGTGCGGACGCCGGTGGGGGCACCGGGGCGTGGGGTGCAGGGGGTGCAGGAGGCACAGGGGGTGCTGGGTTTTGCGGGGCGCTGTGCGCTGCGGCTGGGGGTCGCGACCGCGTCGGCACTGCCGCTGATGGCCTGGCTGGCGGAGGTGTCGGTCGACGCCTCGCTCTCCGTCCTCGGCTTGGACGCGTTCGGCGCCGGGATCGAGCTGCGCGGCAGCCTCGGTGCGGCGCTGCTTCTGGGTGCCGTGTGGGGCGCGGGGGCGGGGGCGGCCGGGGCGTTGCTCGCGTGGGTCACCGGGGCGGCGGGGCGACGGGCGGCACCGCTGGCACGGGGTGAGGCGGGGGTGGTGGGGGCGGCCGGGATGGCAGGAGTGGCAGGGACGGCAGGGGTGGCTCACGAGGGTGGCCAGGGCGGACCTCGATACGCGCGGGGTACGGGGTACGCCGGAGCACCGCCGTATCCGAGCGGTGCGTCGCACGTGGAGCAGCCTCCGTACGGGGAGCAGCCTCCGTACGGGGAGCAGCCTCCGTACGGGGAGCCGGCCGGGCCGCCCGGCCCGTACCGTCCCGGTTCCGGCTACCCTCCGCCGAATCCGGACACCAACCCCTACCTCCGGCCACCAGCCCCCGGCCGGGAGGCCGGGCGTGAGCGGGCGGACGGGAGCGATGTGTACGGTGCGCCCACCGTCGCCGGGCCTGTGCTGCCGCCGAGGCCCGCTCCGCGGCGCCCCCGGCCTCCGTCGGGACGGGGTGAGGGGCCGCCGCCCCCGCCCCCGCCCCCGCCGCCTCCTCCCCCGCCGCCACGGCGACCGCGTCGGCCGGGGCGGCCCGAAGGCGGGGAGTGACCACGCCTGTGTCGCCGCAGCGACAGGTTCGCGCCACCGGACCGACACCGAGAGTTCCGTGTCCGCCAGGCGGACCTCGGGGGCGTCCAGTACGGGACGCCGGATACCGTATGAACACCATGAGCGCTACGCAGACCTCTGACGTCCCCACGCTTCTCGTCAAGATCTTCGGCAAGGACCAGCCGGGTATCACGGCGGGTCTCTTCGACACCCTCGCCGCCTTCTCCCTCGACGTCGTCGACATCGAGCAGGTCGTGACCCGTGGCCGGATGGTGCTGTGCGCGCTCGTGACGCAGCCGCCGCGGGAGCTGGAGGGCAAGCTGCGGGCCACCGTCCACAGCTGGGCGGAGTCGGTGAAGATGCAGGCCGAGATCATCTCCGGCACGGGCGACAACCGGCCGCGCGGCCTCGGCCGCTCCCTGGTCACGGTGCTCGGTCACCCGCTCACCGCTGAGGCGACAGCCCAGGTCACCGCCCGGATCACCAAGGCCGGCGGCAACATCGACCGGATCTTCCGGCTGGCGAAGTATCCGGTGACGGCGGTCGAGTTCGCCGTGTCCGGTGTGGAGACCGAGCCGTTGCGGACCGCGCTGGTGACGCACGCGGCGGCGCTGGGTGTCGACATAGCGGTGGTCGCCGCCGGACTGCACCGGCGGGCGCAGCGGCTGGTCGTCATGGACGTGGACTCGACGGTCATCCAGGACGAGGTGATCGAGCTTTTCGCCGCGCACGCCGGCTCTGAGGCCGAGGTCGCCGAGGTGACGGCGGCCGCCATGCGCGGGGAGCTGGACTTCGAGCAGTCGCTGCACGCGCGCGTGGCGCTGCTGGAGGGGCTGGACGCCTCGGTCGTGGACAAGGTGCGCAGCGAGGTGCGGCTGACGCCGGGGGCGCGCACCCTGATCCGTACGCTGAAGCGGCTCGGCTACCAGGTGGGTGTCGTCTCGGGCGGGTTCACCCAGGTCACGGATGATCTGAAGGAGCGGCTGGGGCTGGACTTCGCCCAGGCCAACACCCTGGAGATAGTCGACGGCAAGCTGACCGGGCGGGTCACCGGAGAGATCGTGGACCGGGCGGGCAAGGCGCGGCTGCTGCGCCGGTTCGCCGCGGAGGCGGGCGTACCGCTGTCGCAGACCGTGGCGATCGGGGACGGCGCCAACGACCTCGACATGCTGAACGCGGCCGGGCTCGGGGTGGCCTTCAACGCCAAGCCGGTGGTGCGGCAGGCCGCGCACACCGCGGTGAACGTGCCCTTCCTGGACACCGTCCTGTATCTGCTGGGCATCACCCGCGAGGAGGTCGAGGCGGCGGACACCCTCGACCAGCAGCTTCTCGACCGGGCCGGGGACGAGGACCGGGCCACGGAGGAGAGCGAGGACCGGGGCACCGGCGAGGACCGCTGAGCAGGCCGGGAGTGAGGGCCCGGTACCGGTCAGGGATCGGCAGCGGGCCCGTCGGAGTCGGACGAGGCGGGGTCAGTCGGCGGGAGCCCAGTAGTCCCGCAGGGTGGCGACGCCGGGCTCCAGGGACTTCCAGGGGCCCGTGAAGGACAGCACCGCGAAGGCGGCGGCGGGGAAGCCTCGGCCCGCCATCCGCTCCCGGACGTCACCCTCGGCCGAGCCGGCCAGGATCTCGGTGAGCCCCTGCACGCCCGGGTTGTGGCCGATCAGCAGGACGTTGCCCAGGTCGTCGGGGGTCTCGTTGAGTACGGCGATCAGCTCGCCCGGCGAGGCGTCGTAGATCCGCTCCTCGTAGACCGTCTTCGGGCGCTGCGGGAACTCGTGGACGGCGAGCTTCCAGGTCTCGCGGGTCCTGACGGCGGTGGAGCACAGGGCCAGGTCGAAGGAGAGGCCGCTGTCGGTGAGGCGGCGTCCGGCCTCCGCGGCGTCCTTGCGTCCTCGCTCGGCGAGCGGTCGCTCATGGTCGGACACCGGCGGCCAGTCGGCTTTCGCATGCCGGAAAAGGACAATACTGCGGGGTTCTGCGACGCTCATGCCCCCCAGCTTCGCATGAAACAGGCCACGGGGCGCAGGGAGTTGGCTCGCGGATTCCGGGTCGCGGCGCATGTCGGGACGTCCGGCTCGGTTCACCTGGCCGGAGCGGTGCGTCAGCGCCCCATCAGGTGCCGGGCCTGCTCCAGGAGGTGGGCGAGGGCGGGCTGGCCGGCGGCCGCGTGGGCCTCCGACGGGTCGAGTATCAGCCCGAGCAGCAGGACGAAGGCGAGGATCGGCAGGGCCAGCGCCCACCAGGGCAGCCGGATGTCGGCGTCACCGCCGGAGACCGGGCTGGGGCGGGGATGGGTGTGCGTGGGGGTCGACATGCGTGCCTCCGCGGGTCTTCGGCGTCCCCTGGTCCGTGGTCCGTGCTGCGCCGCACCCCCCGTCACCAGGGAATTCGCGGTCACACCACGAAGGTACGGAATCCCGGGGCGCCGTCCCATCCGGTGACCCACCCACTCGACCCTGAGTCTCACCCCCTAGGGGACCGGGGCCAGCCCCACCCCACCGGAGCCGCGGCCGGTGTCACGGGGAGGCGATCGTCGCCACGATGCCGATGATCACGAAGATCGCGAGGAACGAGCCGAAGACGATCAGCATCTTCTTCTGGCCGTTCTTGGGGTGCGGGTCGAGGACTGGCATGCGACCAGTTTCGCACCCGGGGCCGACGGCCCGGTCAGCGGGCCGCCTCCTCCTCGACCGTACGGTTGCGGCCCGCCAGGACGCCGGCCACCATCTGCGGCACCATCAGGGCGCTCATCAGCGCGATCGGCACCCCCCAGCCACCGGTGTGCTGGTAGAGCACGCCCACCAGGAGCGGGCCGGGGATCGAGATCAGGTAGCCGGTGCTCTGCGCGAAGGCGGAGAGCTGGGCGACACCCGGTCCCGTCCTGGCCCGCATCCCGACCATGGTCAGGGCGAGCGGGAAGGCGCAGTTGGAGACGCCGAGCAGCAGGGCCCAGGCCCAGGCGCCGCCGACCGGCGCGAGGTACAGGCCGGCGTATCCGGCGAGGCCGCAGACGCCGAGGGCGACCACCATCGGCCCCTGGCGGGGCAGCCGGGCCGCCACGCGCGGGATGACGAAGGCCAGGGGTATGCCCACCGCCATGGTGACGGCCAGAAGCAGTCCGGCGGTGCCGGCGGAGACTCCCGCGTCCCGGAAGATCTGCGCCATCCAGCCCATGGTGACGTAGGCGCCGGTCGCCTGGAGGCCGAAGAACGCGGCGAGCGCCCACGCGGTGCGGCTGCGGGTGATCCGCAGGGCGGGCGCCCCGGCGGAGGCCGCGCGTGCCGCGGCCCCGGGAGCCTCGGAGGGGGCGCCGCGCCCCCGGACGAACGGCAGCCAGGGCAGCACGGCCACCGCGGCCAGCGCGGCCCACACCGCGAGGCCGGGCTGCCAGTCGCCGCCCAGCGCGTCGGTCACCGGCACGGTCGCCGCGGCGGCGATCGAGGTGCCGCAGGCCAGGGCCATCGAGTACAGGCCGGTCATCGAGCCGACCCGGTCGGGAAAGAAGCGCTTGACGATGACCGGCATCAGGACGTTGCTGACCGCGATGCCCATGAGGGCGAGGGCACTGGCGGCCAGGAACCCGGCCGTGCCGCCCGCGTACGGGCGGATCAGCAGCCCGGCCGTGATGGCGGCCATGCCGGCGCAGACCACCGCCCCGGGCCCGAACCGGCGGGCGAGCCGGGGGGCGGTGACGCCGAAGACGGCGAAGCAGAGCGGGGGCACGGAGGTGAGCAGCCCGGCCACGCTGCCGCTCATGCCGAGGCCGTCGCGGACCTCCTCGAGGAGTGCGCCGAGGCTGGTGATCGCGGGACGCAGATTGAGCGCCGCCAGCACGATGCCGAGGACGAGCAGGCGGGTCGTCCACGGCGTCCACGCGCGCGTACCGGTACCGGTCCGGGCGGGGTCCGGGGCCCCTTCGGTCCCTTCGTCCCTGTCCCGGGCGGGCTTCAGCATCCGTATGTCCTCACTAGCCATGCGACCATCATAGAATCATAGGATGATTGCCTGTCCACTCCCCAGCCGCCCACTCCCCAGCCGCCCACTCCGCGAAGGTGCGCCATGCCTCTGAGCCATCCCCAGCGCTCGGCCCTGTCCGAGCAGGTCATCGCCACGCTCCGGCAGCAGATCACCTCGGGCGAGTGGCCGGTCGGCTCCCGTATCCCGACCGAGCCGGAGCTGGTCGAACAGCTGGGGGTGGCCCGGAACACCGTCCGGGAGGCGGTCCGCGCGCTGGCGCACAACGGGCTCCTCGACATCCGTCAGGGTTCGGGCACGTACGTCGTCGCGACCAGTGAGCTGGCCGGCGTGATGCAGCGCCGCTTCGCCGGCGCCGATCCCCGGCACATCGCCGAGCTGCGCTCCACCCTGGAGTCGGCGGCCGCCCGGCTGGCCGCCGAACGGCGCACCGAGAAGGACCTCAAGCAGTTGGACGCGCTGCTGGTGCGCCGCGCGGAGGCGTGGGAGTCGGGCGACGCGGAGGCGTTCGTGACGGCGGACGCCACCTTCCACCTGGCCGTGGTGGCCGCCTCCCACAACGAGGTGATGACCGCGATGTACGCGGACCTGGGCGAGGTGATGCGGGACTGGCTGCGCGAGGACATCGGCGCGGAGCTGACCCCGGAGACGCACATGGACCACACCGGCCTGGTGGACGCGATCCGCGCGGGCGACGCCGGGACGGCCGAGCGGGAGGCGGCGGGCTACCCGTTGGTGTGCCGCCCGGGGCGGTTCAGTCCGGACGCCGGTGGCTGACCCAGGCCGCGCCGGTCTCCTTCCAGCAGCGCCCGGTCAGCCGTACGGTCTGCGCGGGACCCGCCGCCACCGGGGCGCTGTCGCTGTCCAGGTCCCACCAGCGGACGCACTCGACGTGCAGGCTGACGCGGTCGGGGTCCGGATAGGGGTTGTGGCAGTACGCGGTCACCCTTGAGCCGGTGTGCCGGATGCGGCACTCGGCGCCGAAGGGCCGCGCGGGCGTCGCTTCCTCGCCGCGGCTCTGTACGCGCGCGTGCGACACCGTCTCGTGCGGCAGGGCGAGCCCGAAGGCGGCGACGACGGCTGCGGCGGCCAGGCGGCGGGCGAAACGCACAGGCGGACCCCCTCGGCCGGGACGGGTCGGAAAGCGCGGGGTGGAGTCGTCTCCCAGCCTGCGCCGTCGGCCCTTCGGCCGCCCGGTCGGCTGGGCCGGACGGGTGAGTCTGCCGGGTGACGCGCGAAGGGCCCGCGCCCTCGCGGACGCGGGCCCTTCGGCAAGCGGGGTGTCAGGCGCCGATGGCGTGCAGACCGCCGTCGACGTGGATGATCTCGCCGGTGGTCTTCGGGAACCAGTCGCTGAGCAGCGCGACGACGCCGCGGCCGGCCGGCTCCGGGTCGGTCAGGTTCCACTCCAGCGGGGAGCGGTGGTCCCACACGGAGGCCAGGTCGCTGAAGCCCGGGATGGACTTGGCGGCCATCGAGCCGAGCGGGCCGGCCGAGATGAGGTTGGACCGCACGTTCTGCTTGCCCAGGTCGCGCGCGAGGTAGCGGCTGGTGGCCTCCAGGGCGGCCTTGGCCGGGCCCATCCAGTCGTACTGCGGCCAGGCGTACTGGGCGTCGAAGGTGAGGCCGACGACGGAGCCGCCGTTCTGCATCAGCGGCAGGCAGGCCATGGTGAGCGACTTCAGGGAGAACGCCGAGACGTGCATGGCCGTGGCGACCGACTCGAAGGGCGTGTTGAGGAAGTTGCCGCCGAGCGCGTCCTGCGGCGCGAAGCCGATGGAGTGCACGACGCCGTCCAGGCCGCCCAGTTCCTCGCCGACGACGTCGGCCAGGCGCCCGAGGTGCTCGCCGTTGGTGACGTCCAGCTCGATGACCTTGGTGGGCTTGGGCAGCTTCTTGGCGATGCGCTCGGTCAGCGTGGGCCGCGGGAACGCGGTCAGGATGACCTCGGCGCCCTGCTCCTGGGCCAGCTTGGCGGTGTGGAAGGCGATGGACGCCTCCGTCAGCACGCCGGTGATCAGGACGCGCTTGCCCTCGAGAATTCCGCTCATGGTGATCAGTGACCCATTCCCAGTCCGCCGTCAACGGGAATGACGGCTCCAGTGATGTACGAGGCGTCGTCCGACGCGAGGAACCGCACCGTCGCGGCGATCTCCTCCGGCTGCGCGTACCGGCCCAGCGGCACCTGCGAGACGATGCCCGCGCGCTGCTCGTCGGTGAGCACCTTGGTCATGTCGGTGTCGACGAAGCCGGGTGCGACGACGTTGAAGGTGATGTTGCGCGACCCCAGCTCACGGGCGAGGGAGCGCGCGAAGCCGACCAGGCCGGCCTTGGAGGCGGCGTAGTTGGCCTGTCCCGCCTGGCCGAGCAGTCCGACGACGGACGAGATGAGCACCACGCGGCCCTTCCTGGCGCGCAGCATGCCGCGGTTGGCCCGCTTGACGACGCGGAAGGTGCCGGTCAGGTTCGTGTCGAGGACGGAGGTGAAGTCCTCCTCGGACATGCGCATCAGGAGCTGGTCCTTGGTCACGCCGGCGTTGGCGACGAGGACCTCGACGTTGCCGTGCGTCTCCTCGATCTCCTTGTAGGCCTGCTCCACCTGCTCGGCGTCGGTGATGTCGCACTTGACGGCGAGGAAGCCCTCCGGCGGCTCACCCGAGCGGTAGGTGATGGCGACCTTGTCGCCGGCGTCGGCGAACGCGCGGGCGATGGCGAGGCCGATGCCCCGGTTACCTCCGGTGACGAGAACCGAGCGGCTCAACGGATCACCCTTTCGTCAGTGGTCTGAACACGTCCGCCCGAACACCTCGATGGCAGGCGGCTTCCTCGAAAACCTATCGGTCCCGACCTCCGCCCGAGGAATCGGGCACCCACAGTGGCTTACGGGCCGGACTGTCGGGTCCCTACAGATGCACGCCGGGCTTCACCTCTCCGCGACTCCGAGGACACCGGCCTGCGCCCCCTCGTCGGCACCCCGGCCGCCCGGGCGGCGTTCACCGCGGCAGCTCAGGGCGCGGCGCTCGGGCGCGCCGTGGTTCACTGCCTCCCACGGTCACCACCGGCAAGCGCTCGAAGGGATCCTCTCCCGTGCCCCATGACATAGACGCCACCTTCACCGCCCTCCCCCTACGCCCCCTCGCCGACGCCGCCCTCGCCCGTGCCCGGTCCCTCGGGGCCGAGCACGCGGACTTCCGGCTGGAACGCGTGCGCAGCGCCTCGCTGCGGTTGCGGGACGCCAAGCCCTCCGGTTCCTCGGACACCACCGACCTCGGGTACGCCGTACGCGTCGTGCACGGCGGGACCTGGGGTTTCGCGTCCGGCGTGGACCTGACGCCGGACGCCGCCGCCAAGGTCGCCTCGCAGGCGGTGGCGATGGCGAAGCTGTCGGCCCAGGTGATCAAGGCGGCCGGGTCTCAGGAGAGGGTCGAGCTGGCGGACGAGCCCGTGCACGCGGACCGTACGTGGGTGTCCTCGTACGAGACCGACCCGTTCACCGTGGACGACGCCGAGAAGTCGGCGCTGCTCGCCGACTGGAGCGCGCGGCTGCTGGCGGCGGGCGGGGTCGATCATGTGGACGCCTCGCTGCTCACCGTCCATGAGAACAAGTTCTACGCGGACACCGCCGGGACCTCGACCACCCAGCAGCGGGTGCGGCTGCACCCCGTACTGACCGCCGTGTCGGTCGACGGCTCCAGCGGCGAGTTCGACTCCATGCGCACGCTCGCGCCGCCCGCCGGGCGCGGCTGGGAGTACCTGACCGGCACCGGCTGGGACTGGGACGCCGAGCTGGCCGGGATACCGGAGCTGCTGGCCGAGAAGATGCGGGCGCCGAGCGTGGAGGCGGGACTGTACGACCTGGTGGTCGATCCGTCGAACCTGTGGCTGACCATCCACGAGTCCATCGGGCACGCCACCGAACTGGACCGGGCGCTCGGCTACGAGGCCGCCTACGCCGGCACCTCCTTCGCCACCTTCGACCAGCTCGGCACGTTGCGCTACGGGTCCGAGCTGATGAACGTCACCGGGGACCGTACGGCCGAGCACGGGCTCGCGACGATCGGGTACGACGACGAGGGTGTCGAGGGCCAGTCCTGGGACCTGGTGAAGGACGGCACGCTGGTGGGCTACCAGCTGGACCGGCGGATCGCCCGGCTGACCGGGTTCGAGCGGTCCAACGGGTGCGCGTACGCCGACTCCCCCGGGCATGTGCCGGTGCAGCGGATGGCGAACGTGTCGCTGCGGCCCGATCCCGGCGGGCTGTCCACGGAGGATCTGATCGGCGGGGTGGAACGCGGCATTTACGTCGTCGGTGACCGTTCATGGTCAATAGATATGCAAAGATATAATTTTCAGTTCACCGGTCAACGGTTCTTCCGGATCGAGAACGGGCGGCTCGCCGGACAGCTGCGGGACGTGGCCTACCAGGCGACCACGACCGACTTCTGGGGGTCCATGGCGGCCGTCGGCGGGCCCCAGACGTACGTCCTGGGGGGCGCCTTCAACTGCGGCAAGGCGCAGCCGGGACAGGTCGCCGCCGTGTCGCACGGCTGCCCCTCCGCCCTCTTCAGGGGCGTCACCATACTGAACACGACGCAGGAGGCCGGTCGATGAGCGCCCGCACGCCCCGGACGGGCAGCAAGCCGCACGAGATCGTCGAGCGGGCGCTGGAGCTGTCCCGCGCGGACGGGTGCGTCGTCATCGCCGACGAGCACTCCACCTCCAACCTGCGCTGGGCGGGCAACGCGCTCACCACCAACGGCGTCACGCGCGGGCGCACGCTCACGGTCGTCGCCACCGTGGACGGGCAGGAGGGCACCGCGTCGGGAGTCGTGTCGCGGTCGGCCGTCACACGGGACGACCTGGAGCCGCTGGTGCGGGCCGCCGAGGAGGCCGCCCGGAGCGCCGGGCCCGCCGAGGACGCGCAGCCGCTGGTCAGCGGGGTGCCGGAGTCGCCGGACTTCACGGACGCGCCGGCCGAGACGTCGTCGGCCGTGTTCGCCGACTTCGCGCCGGCGCTCGGGGAGGCGTTCGCACGCGCGCGTGGCGGCGGGCGGGAGCTGTACGGGTTCGCCAACCACGAGATGACCACCACCTACCTGGGCACATCCACCGGGCTGCGGCTGCGCTGCGATCTGCCCACCGGGACGCTGGAGCTGAACGCCAAGTCGCCGGACCGGTCCCGCTCGGCGTGGGCGGGGCGGGCCACCCGGGACTTCAAGGACGTCGACCCGGCGGCGCTCGACGCGGAGCTGGCCGTACGCCTGGGGTGGGCCGAGCGGCGGGTGGAGCTGCCCGCGGGACGGTACGAGACGCTGCTGCCGCCGACCGCGGTCGCGGACCTGCTGATCTACCAGCTGTGGTCGGCGTCGGGCCGGGACGCGGCCGAGGGGCGGACGGTGTTCTCCAAGCCGGGCGGCGGCACGCGGCTGGGCGAGCGGATCAGCGAGCTGCCGCTGACCCTGCGCAGCGACCCGGCGGAACCGGGCCTGGAGACGGCGCCGTTCGTGGTGGCGCACTCCTCCGGGGGCGATCAGTCGGTGTTCGACAACGGGCTGCCGGTGTCGGCGACGGAGTGGGTCAGGGAAGGTGAGCTGTCCCGGCTGACGACGACCCGGCACAGTGCCGCGCTGACCGGGCTGCCGCTCGCGCCGGCCCTCGGCAACCTGGTGCTGGACGGCGGTAACGGCCGCTCGCTGGAGGAGATGGTCGCCGGTACCGGGCGGGGGCTGCTGCTGACCTGCCTGTGGTACATCCGCGAGGTCGACCCGGCGACGCTGCTGCTGACCGGGCTGACCCGGGACGGGGTCTACCTCGTGGAGGACGGCGAGGTCGTCGGCGAGGTGAACAACTTCCGGTTCAACGAGTCGCCGGTGGACCTGCTGGGACGGGCCACGGAGGCGGGGCGTACGGAGCGGACGCTGCCCCGGGAGTGGGGCGACTGGTTCACGCGGGCGGCGATGCCCGCGCTGCGGGTCCCCGATTTCAATATGAGCTCCGTCAGCCAGGGCGTATAACCTCGTACCCGCACACGAGTACCTGCGTACGGGAACCCGGGCACGGGACCCGCGTACGCGATCTTCGAGGAGACACGAGAACCGTGACGGACATCGTCGACGAGCTGAAGTGGCGTGGGCTGTTCGCCCAGTCCACCGACGAGGACGCTTTGCGCAAGGCGCTCGCGGACGGTCCCGTCACGTTCTATTGCGGTTTCGACCCGACCGCGGCCTCCCTGCACGTCGGGCACCTGGTGCAGGTGCTCACGCTGCGCCGGCTCCAGCGGGCCGGGCACCGGCCGCTGGCGCTGGTCGGCGGGGCCACCGGTCAGATCGGTGACCCGCGCCCGACCGCCGAGCGCACGCTGAACTCGCCGGAGACGGTGGCCGGCTGGGTCGAGCGGCTGCGGGCCCAGATCGAGCCGTTCCTGACCTTCGAGGGCGAGAACGCGGCCACGATGGTCAACAACCTGGACTGGACCTCGGGGCTCTCCGCGATCGAGTTCCTGCGGGACGTCGGCAAGCACTTCCGGGTCAACAAGATGCTGACCAAGGAGTCGGTGTCGCGGCGGCTGGAGTCGGCCGAGGGCATCAGCTACACGGAGTTCAGCTACCAGCTCCTCCAGGCCATGGACTTCCTCCAGCTCTACCGGCGCTACGGCTGCGTGCTCCAGCAGGGCGGCAGTGACCAGTGGGGCAACCTGACGGCGGGGCTCGACCTGATCCACCGGCTGGAGCCGGACGCCGTGGTGCACGCGTACGCGACGCCGCTGATGACCAAGGCGGACGGCACCAAGTTCGGCAAGACCGAGGGCGGGGCGGTCTGGCTGGACCCGGAGATGACGACGCCGTACGCGTTCTACCAGTTCTGGCTGAATGTGGACGACCGGGACATCTCCCGTTACCTGCGCATCCTGTCCTTCAAGTCCCGTGAGGAGCTGGAGGAGCTGGAGAGGCAGACCGAGGAGCGTCCGCAGGCGCGGGCGGCGCAGCGGGCGCTGGCCGAGGAGCTGACGACGCTGGTGCACGGCGCGGACCAGACGGCGGCCGTGATCGCCGCGTCCAAGGCGCTGTTCGGCCAGGGCGACCTGGCGGAGCTGGACGAGCGGACGCTGACCGCGGCCCTGTCGGAGGTGCCGCACGTGCGGGTCGCCGAGCTGGGTCCGGTGGTCGATCTGTTCGCCGAGGTCGGCCTGGTCGCCAGCAAGTCGGCGGCCCGGCGCACGGTCAAGGAGGGCGGCGCCTACGTGAACAACGTGAAGGTCGCGGCCGAGGACGCGGTCCCGGCCGCCGACGAGCTGCTGCACGGGCGCTGGCTGGTGCTGCGGCGCGGCAAGAAGAACCTGGCCGCGGTGGAGGTCACCGGCGCCTGAGCGCACGGCGAGGGGCGGCTCCCGTGTCCGGCGGGGGCCGCCCCTTCGCCGTACGCGCGTGGCGCCCGGCCGGGCTCAGGCGGTGTGGCGTCGCTTCTTGTTGCCGCGCACCGCCATGTACACCATGTCGCCGATGCCGACGATGATGATCGCGGCGACGAGCTGGAAGACGTGCCGCCACCAGTCGATGCCGGAGGTGGCGTCGACGCCGGCCGCCCGGGCGACGGCGTTGCCGACGATGGCTCCGAGAATGCCGAAGATCGTGGTCAGCCACAGGGGGCTGTGCTGCTTGCCCGGAATGATCGCCTTGGCTATCAGACCGAGCACGAATCCGACGATGATCGCCCACAACCAGCCCATGGCTGCCTCCTCGTACGGCTCTACGTGAGCATTACGGCCACTCTCGGCCCCTGCCGCGCGGTGCGCACGGCGGGTACGTCCGAATGGGGGACACCTCTGGGCGCCGGGGGCGCACTCCGGTCGCCCGGGGACGGGGTCCCCCGGTCTCGTGGGCGGCGCAGTCGCGGCGTAACGTAAGAGCTGTCCGGACCCGCGACCTCGATCGAGCGGTGCGGACGGGTACGGGTACGGGCGGGGGTGGCTCCGATGCGAGCGGGCGGTGGAATGTGATGCGGAAGCGGAGCGCGGACGGCAACGCCCAGGTGTTCCGGATCACCGGAGCCCGGACGGGCCTGGAGGAAGACGTACGCGGACGGCAGCGCCGGTACATCATCTCGATGTCGGTCCGTACGGTGTCGGTGATCCTCGCGGCCACGCTGTGGAACGTGGAACGGCACGTCGCGATCGTGGCGCTGGTCCTCGGCGTGCTGCTGCCGTACATCGCGGTGGTGATCGCCAACGCCGGGCGGGAGAACGCGCCGGGACTGCCGACGACCTTCGTGACGGCGCCGACGCCGCCGATGATCGAGCCGCCGGCCGCGTCGCGCGGCTTCGCGGAACCCGGGCCGGAAGATGTCGTGACCGATCGGACGGCGGGTGTACCCGACCCATCCGGTGACCGTTCTTGATCGGAACTGGACGTTACCGAAAGGAAACGAGCGGAATCGAGGGGCCTGAAGGATGGTCAAGTCCTCGCCAAGCCGTCGAGAAGCTCGTTCCAATCCCGTTGTTCCGGTCCCGAACGGCGGACCTCCCGTGACATACTCGGTAAGCGCTCCGCATCCCCCGTCGGAGCGATGGACCGACGCCGGGCAGCTCCCCCCGTGGCTGCTCGGCGTCGCCTTTTTTGCATGACTTGTGAGATGTGAACCTGTGAGTGACGAGACGACCCCGGTCTGCTCCGCCAAGGGCTGCCGGAACGCCGCCGTGTGGATGCTGTCGTGGAACAACCCGAAGCTCCACACACCGGAGCGCCGCAAGACGTGGCTCGCGTGCGACGAACACCGGGAGCACCTGTCGCAGTTCCTCGGGGTCCGGGGATTCCTGAAGGACGTCGCGCGCTTCGACGAAGGACAACCCCTCGGCGAGGCTTGAGGACGGCCGCACACCGCGCCCGACCGCCAAGCTCAGGGAAAGCTCAGATCAGTCATGCTGTTCCGGTGCAGGTCGGCCGGTGGCCCGTGTCATACTCCGTAGCGCTTCGCCGCACTCCCCGCGGCAGGTCCGCTGACAGCCGATCAGTGGGACTGCTGGAGGAGCGAGGAGGAGCAGTGAGTGATCAGAGTGAGGTCCGGTCCCGGAAGCAGAGGTGGAGCGATGCGGAACGCTGGCAGATCCGTCTCGCCGCTATGGGGCTGATCGTGGCGGTCATCGCCACCGTGGGGCAGTTCGTGCGGTAGCGCCCCGCACACGAGACGGTCGCGACCCGGCGCGCGGAGACGCGCAAGCCCGGTCGAGTGTTGGGCGACCGGGCTTGTGTACCGCGTCGAAGGGTCTGGTCCGGGTTGCCTCCCGGGCCGGGCCCTTCTCGCGTCGTAGGGTACCCCGCCCCCGGTCTTCCCGGAGCCGTTCAGCAGGACAGGGTTTCAGCCCCCTATCGCCGACATCGGCCGGTCCGGCTGGACGAAGGACGGGTCGTCGAGGCCGGCGCCCGCCTTCTTGCCCCACATGGCGAGCTTCCAGACGCGGGCGATCTCCTCGTCCGGTGCGCCCGAGCGCAGGGCTGCGCGCAGGTCGGTCTCCTCGCGGGCGAAGAGGCAGGTGCGGACCTGGCCGTCGGCGGTCAGCCGGGTGCGGTCGCAGGCGGCGCAGAACGGGCGGGTGACGGAGGCGATGACGCCGACGCGGTGCGGGCCGCCGTCCACGAGCCAGCGCTCGGCCGGGGCCGAGCCGCGCTCCTCGGAGCCCTCCTCGGTCAGCTCGAACCGGGTGCGCAGCGAGGCCAGGATGTCACCGGCGGTGACCATGCCCTCGCGCTTCCAGCCGTGCTGGGCGTCCAGCGGCATCTGCTCGATGAACCGCAGCTCGTAGTCGTGCTCCACGGCCCAGGCGAGGAGGTCGGGGGCCTCGTCGTCGTTGACGCCCGGCATCAGGACGGTGTTGACCTTCACGGGCGTCAGGCCGGCCTCGCGGGCGGCGTGCAGGCCCTCCAGGACGTCCTTGTGCCGGTCGCGGCGGGTGAGGGTCTTGAAGACGTCCGGGCGCAGGGTGTCCAGGGAGACGTTGACCCGGTCCAGGCCCGCCGCCTTCAGGGCCGCCGCCGTGCGCTTGAGGCCGATGCCGTTGGTGGTCAGGGACGTCTGGGGGCGCGGGTCGAGGGCTGCGACGCGCTCCACGATGCCGGCCAGGCCGGGGCGGAGCAGGGGCTCGCCGCCGGTGAAGCGGACCTCCGTGACACCCAGCGAGGTGACGGCGATGCCGACGAGACGGACGATCTCGTCGTCCGTGAGCAGGTCGGGTTTGGCCAGCCACTGCAGTCCCTCCTCGGGCATGCAGTACGTACACCGCAGGTTGCAGCGGTCGGTCAGCGAGACCCTCAGGTCAGTGGCCACTCGGCCGTAGGTGTCGATGAGCACGTGGGCCCCTCCCTCGACGCGGATCGGCGGGACACTCCCGTACCCCGACACCTGCGAGCCTACGTGACCCCGGTGACAACGACAGCGACCGGAAGCCATGAGGTGCGCGCGGGCCCCGTCGCCGAGAACTGCGACGGGGCCCGCGCGGAGCGTCGGTCAGTGGGCGCCGGTGCCGGTCAGGGACCGGACCTCCAGCTCCGCGTACTTGCCGGTGTCCGGCCCCTCCTTGGACAGGACGGTGCCGAGCCAGCCCATCAGGAAACCGAACGGGATCGAGATGATGCCCGGGTTCTTCAGCGGGAACCAGGCGAAGTCGACGTCCGGGAACATCGAGGTGGCGTCGCCCGAGACGACCGGCGAGAACAGCACCAGGCCGACGGCGACGGCCAGGCCGCCGTAGATGGACCACAGCGCGCCCTGGGTGGTGAACCGCTTCCAGAAGAGGCTGTAGAGGATGGTCGGCAGGTTGGCGGAGGCGGCGACCGCGAAGGCCAGGGCGACCAGGCCGGCCACGTTCAGGTCGCGGGCGAGGGCGCCGAGCGCGATGGAGACGATGCCGATGAAGACGGTCGCCCAGCGGGCCGCCCGCATCTCCTCCTTCTCGGTGGCCTGGCCCCGGCGGATCACGTTGGCGTAGATGTCGTGCGCGAAGGACGACGACGAGGCGAGGGTGAGGCCGGCGACCACGGCGAGGATGGTCGCGAAGGCCACCGCCGAGATGGTGGCCAGCAGGATCGCGCCCCAGGCCGAATCGACACCGCCGACGTGCAGGGCGAGCAGCGGGGCCGCCGTGTTGCCGGACGGGTTGGAGTCGGTGATCTCCTTCTGCGAGATGAGGGCCGCCGCGCCGAAGCCGAGCGCGATGGTCATCAGGTAGAAGGCGCCGATGATGCCGATCGCCCAGTTCACGGACTTACGGGCGGCCTTGGCGTTGGGCACCGTGTAGAAGCGGATCAGGATGTGCGGCAGGCCCGCGGTGCCGAGCACCAGGGCGATGCCCAGGGAGATGAAGTCCAGCTTGGTGGTGCCGGTCGCGCCGTACTGGAGGCCGGGCTCCAGGAAGGCGGCGCCCTTGCCGCTGTTCTCTGCGGCCTTGCCGAGCAGGTCGGAGATGTTGAAGTCGAACTTCAGCAGCACCAGGAAGGTGATCAGGATGGTGCCGCCGATCAGCAGCACGGCCTTGACCATCTGCACCCAGGTGGTGCCCTTCATGCCGCCGATGGTGACGTAGACGATCATCAGGACGCCGACCAGGGCGACGATGAGCACCTTGCCGGCGTCGGAGGTGATGCCGAGGAGCAGCGAGACCAGGACGCCCGCGCCCGCCATCTGGGCCAGCAGGTAGAAGATCGACACGACGATCGTGGAGGTGCCGGCGGCGGTGCGCACGGGGCGCTGGCGCATGCGGTACGCGAGGACGTCGCCCATGGTGTAGCGGCCGGAGTTGCGGAGCGGCTCGGCGACCAGCAGCAGGGCCACCAGCCAGGCGACCAGGAAGCCGATGGAGTACAGGAAGCCGTCGTAGCCGAAGATGGCGATGGCGCCGGCGATGCCGAGGAAGGACGCGGCGGACATGTAGTCGCCGGAGACGGCGAGGCCGTTCTGGAAGGCGCTGAACTGACGGCCGCCCGCGTAGAAGTCGGCGGCGTCCTTGGTCTGCCGCCCGGCCCAGACGGTGATGAACAGCGTCGCGACCACGAAGACCGCGAACAGCGTGATGATCAGCGGCCGGTGCTCACTGGCCTCGTTGGCCGCCAGGAAGAACTGCCCAGTGGTGCTCATGCGCCGCCCTCCATCCGGGACTTGATGGCCTCGGCCTTGGGGTCGAGCTTCGCGGCGGCGTGGCGCGAGTACCACCAGGCGATGAGGAACGTGGTGAGGAACTGGGCGATGCCGAAGACGAACGCGACGTTGATGTTGCCGAACAGCTTGCTGCCCATGAAGCCGCCCGCGTAGTTGGAGAGCAGCACGTAGAGCAGGTACCAGGCGACGAAGGCGATCGTCAGCGGGAAGGCGAAGGAACGGAAGGAGCGGCGCAGTTCACCGAACTCAGCGCTCTGCTGCACCTCGGCGAACTCCTCGGTGGAAGGGAGTCGGTGGTGCTCTTGCGAGGGGGGCGGTGCGTCGGTGGCCACGGAGTCTCCTCGTAGGACGGACATGACTGCTGTACCTATCGGTGTGGGAGCGCTGGTCGTGCTCGTGCTCCCTGCCCAACGACACGGCGCCGCCCTGGGCCCGGTTCATCGCCCGGACCACTTTCCGAAGTAACCCCCGGCCGGTCATTGCTGGCCAGCGGCTCCGGGGGATAACTTCGCTCTGCACCACCCGACATGTACCTGCCCGGACGCCCTCGGCCGGGACGGCTTTCTTCAGGGCACCCGCACCACGTGCACCGTCCGCACCACGGAAGAGACTGGAGAGTTCCGTACATGACCGCGTCTCACTCGCGTCACCGCCGCGCGCTGGCGATCCCGGCCGGACTGGCCGTGGCGACGGCCCTCGCGTTCCTGCCCAACGTCCAGGCCACCGCCGCCGAGTCCGGGCCGGCCGCCGCCGACGCCACCTCGCTCAGCTATGTCGTCAACGTCAAGCCGGGCAAGGCACCTTCGGCCACCGTCAAGCGCGCGATATCCGAGGCCGGCGGCACCATCGTCACGTCGTACGACCGGATAGGCGTCATCGTCGTCCACTCGTCGAACCCGGACTTCGCCAAGAGCGTCCGCACGGCGCGCGGCGTGCAGTCGGCCGGTGCCACCCGCACCGCGCCGCTGCCCTCGGCCGCCACCACCGACGTGGGTACGCCGAAGGTGCTCAGCGCCACGGAGGCCGCCGCGGCCGAGGCCGTCGAGGGCCAGGACCCGCTGGAGCCCCTGCAGTGGGACCTGCCCGCCATCAAGGCCGACAAGGCGCACGAGAAGTCGCTGGGCAGCAGCGAGGTGACCGTCGCCGTCATCGACACCGGCGTGGACGACACCCACCCGGACATCGCCCCGAACTTCGACCGCGCCGCCTCCGTCAACTGCGTGTCGGGCAAGCCGGACACCACCGACGGAGCCTGGCGGCCCTCCGCGGAGGAGTCCCCGCACGGCACGCACGTCGCCGGTGAGATAGCCGCCGCGAAGAACGGCGTCGGCATGACGGGCGTCGCGCCCGGCGTGAAGGTCTCCGGCATCAAGGTCTCCACGACCGCCGGCTTCTTCTACACCGAGGCCGTGGTCTGCGGGTTCATGTGGGCGGCCGAGCACGGCGTCGACGTGACCAACAACAGCTACTACACCGACCCGTGGTACTTCAACTGCAAGGACGACCCGGACCAGAAGGCGCTGGTCGAGGCCGTCAAGCGGGCCTCGTCGTACGCGGAGAAGAAGGGCGCGGTCAACGTCGCCGCGGCCGGCAACGAGGAGTACGACCTCGCCGCCGACGAGATCACCGACCCGTCCTCCCCCAACGACACCACGCCCTCCGAGCGGGTGGTCGACCCGTCCGAGTGCTACGACATCCCGACCCAGCTGCCCGGCGTCGTCACCACCGCCGCGACCGGCGCCAAGGGCATCAAGTCGTCCTTCTCCAACTACGGTCTCGGTGTCATCGACATCGCCGCGCCCGGCGGTGACTCGACCGCGTACCAGACGCCGGAGGCGCCCGCCACCAGCGGTCTGATCCTGGGCACGCTGCCCGGCGGCAGGTGGGGCTACATGGCCGGTACGTCGATGGCGTCGCCGCACGTCGCGGGCGTCGCCGCGCTGATCAAGTCGACGCACCCGCGGGCCACGCCCGCCCAGGTGAAGGCCCTGCTGTACGCGGAGGCCGACGCGACGCCCTGCACCAAGCCGTACGACATCGACGGCGACGGCAAGGTGGACGCGGTGTGCGAGGGCCCGAAGAACCGCAACGGCTTCTACGGCTGGGGCACGGCGGACGCGCTGGACGCGGTGACCAGGTAGACACCCGGGGGCGAGGGCTTCGGGGCGTACCCCCGGTCGTCCTCTGGACTTGCCCGGTTGTGGGATGACTGGTGAAGATCCTGAGGTGACCCTGATACGCCCCACGTCCCCGTCGGCCGAGGCCGGGGGGCGCCCGCGCCCGGGCCCCGGCACCGGCCGGGCCGTGGCCGTGCTCGCCCTCGTGGCGCTGGCCGCGCTCATACCCCTGCTCGGCCCCTCCCCGGCGCTGCACGGCACCGGGGAGGCCGAGGCGCCCGGCACCGGCGGCATCGCCCTGCTGCGCGCGGTGCTGTTCGCGGCGCTCGCCGTCCCCCTGGGTGAACTGTTCGCCGGCCGGCTGGCCCGCTCCCTGGACGGCGCTCCCCCGCCCGTGCCCCGCAGCTGGTCGGTGCCCGCGGCCGTGGCCGGCTTCGTGGCCGCGCTGGGGCTCGCCTCGTTGGTGGCCACCGGCAACATGGTGCCGGACGGCCTGGCCGGGATCGACGTGGGCGGGCTCTACTCCTCGCGCGACGGCAAGCTCGCGCTGCTGGAGGTCAACGCGTTCCTCGTGGCGGGCCTGTGCGCCGCCTCCGGCCGGCCGGGCACCCAGGTGTGGCCGCTGGCCGCGGTGGTGGTGGCGGAGGCCCTGCGCGCCCATCCGCCGACCGAGCCGAGTCCGCTGCTGGGCTCCGGTCTGACCCTGCTCCACCTCACGTGCGCCTCCCTGTGGGTGGGCGGTCTGCTGCACGTACTGCGGGTGCTCGGCCGGTGGCGGGGCGCGGAGGCGGGCCCGGCGCTGCTGGGGCTGTACGCGCGCGTGGCGGCCGTGCTGCTGGCCGTCATCACGGCGACGGGGGTGTGCAGTTCGCTGCGCCGGATGCCGGCGGGCACGGTCCTGGACCAGGTGACGGACACGGCCTACGGGCGGGTGCTGGTCGCCAAGGTGCTTCTGGTGGCGGCCGTCGCCGCGCTGGCCCTGTGGGCGCGGATCCGGCTGGGCCGGGCGGCGGACCCGCTGGCGGCCTGCTCCCCCGCGCGCGCGGAGGTCGCCGTCCTGGGCGTGGTGGTCGCGGTCTCCGGGCTGCTGACGGCGCTTCCGGTGCCGATCCGCTGGTGACGGACCCGGCGGGCGCGCGGAGTTGACGGGGTGCCCGGTCACCCCGTCGGGTGACGGGACCCCTGCGGGACGGCACTGTCAGTCGTGGCCCGTATCCTCTGGGACCATGCTCGAAGACCAGACGACGGCGGTGTCCTCCCCCACGGCGTGGCCGGCCGCGTACCCGCGGGGGTACGCGGTCGTCGACGTGGAGACCACCGGCCTGGCCCGCGACGACCGCATCATCTCGGCGGCCGTCTACCGGCTCGACGCCCGCGGTGAGGTCGAGGACCACTGGTACACGCTGGTCAACCCGGAGCGGGACCCGGGGCCGGTGTGGATACACGGGCTGACGAGCGAGGTGCTCGAAGGGGCGCCGCTCTTCCGGGACGTGGCCGAGGAGTTCGCGGCCCGGCTGGACGGGCGGGTGCTGGTCGCGCACAACGCGGTCTTCGACTGGCAGATGATCGCCCGCGAGTACGCGCGCGCACAGCGCGAGGCGCCGGTGCGCCAGCGGCTGTGCACCATCGCGCTCTCCAAGGAGCTGGCGCTGCCGCTGCCCAACCACAAGCTGGAGTCGCTCGCCGCGCACTTCGGCGTGGTGCAGCAGCGGGCGCACCACGCGCTGGACGACGCGCGGGTGCTGGCGGAGGCGTTCCGGCCGAGTCTGCGCGCCGCGGCGGCCGGCCGCGTCAGGCTGCCGCTCCAGGAGTGCCGGCCGCTGACCGAGTGGGCGGACCGTCCGGCGCCCCGCATCGGCGCCCAGGCGGGCTCCGGCGGCTACCGGCCGACCAGTTGGCGCCCCGCCCGCAAGAGGCCCGCGTGCCCCTATCCCAACCCGGGGCGGTACGAGGACGGCAAACCGCTCAAGCAGGGCATGCGGGTCGCCTTCTCGGGTGACACGTCCGTCGAGCGGGACCTGCTGGAGGACCGCGCGACCGAGGCCGGTCTGCATGTCGCGACCAGCCTGTCCCGGCTGACCAGCCTGCTGGTCACCAACGACCCCGACTCGGGCACGTCCAAGGTGGTCAAGGCCCGGCAGTTCGGGACGCCGGTGGTGGACGAGGCGGCGTTCGGCCAGTTGCTGCGGGACGTCGCGCCGGCCGACGAGTGACTCGTACAGGCGTGTGACGTCGCTCGGGTGAAGCCGAACGAGAAGCTGAAAGCCGGGCGGGACGGGTGAAAGCCGGGTGAGACGGGTGAAAGCCGGGCGACTCGCCCGGCGTCCGCTCGCCCGCGCCACCGCGACGGCTCACCCTGTGGCGCATGGCGACATGTGAAGTCTGCGGCAACAACTACGGCATGAGCTTCGAGGTCCACGCGCAGGGAGCGGTGCACGTCTTCGACTGCTTCGCCTGCGCGATCCACCGCATGGCCCCCATCTGCGAACACTGCCGGGTGCAGATCATCGGGCAGGGCGTGGAGGTCGAGGGCCACTGGTTCTGCGGCGCGCACTGCGCCCGCTCGGAGGGAAGGACGGGGGTCATCGACAAGGTGTGAGCACTCACGTGACCGCCGGCCCGAAGGTGGCGTCGCCACCCACGCCGCGGCACGGACACCGAACACGCTCCCTGCTGCGCGGGGGTGGCCCGCGGCAGACCCCACGACCCCGCGCGTCGGTCGTGCGCTCTCCGCCGACGCGGGGTTGCGGCCCTTGCGGGGACCTCCTCGCAAGGGCCGCCCCCGGCCGAGGTACCGTCGATGCGTGTACCGCTTCCTGTTGTCCCGGCAGTGGGTGATCCTCACGCTGATCGCCCTGCTCCTCATCCCCACGATGATCGAGCTGGGCTTCTGGCAGCTGCACCGCTACGAGGAGCGCACCGCCCGCAACGACCTGGTCGCCGAGGCGCTCCACGCCGACCCGGTACCGGTGGAGCGGCTGACCGCCCCCGGCAAGAAGATCACCACGGCCGAGCGGTACCGCTCCGTGACCGCGACCGGCCGCTTCGACACCGACGACGAGGTCGTCGTCCGCCGCCGCACCAACGCCGACGACGAGGTCGGCTACCACGTGCTCACCCCGTTCGTCCTGGCCGACGGCAAGGTGCTGCTGGTCAACCGGGGCTGGATCGCCGCGGACGGCCCCAGCCAGACCGAGTTCCCCAAGATCCCCGCGCCGCCCTCCGGCGAGGTCACCGTCACCGGCCGGATGATGCCGGACGAGACGACCGAGGCCAGCGGCATCAAGGACCTCGAAGGGCTGCCGGACCGGCAGATCATGCTCATCAACAGCGAGCAGCAGGCCGAGCGCCTCGACGCCCAGGTCCTCGGCGGATACGCCGTCCTGACCGCGCCGAAGCCCGCGGACGGCACCCCGGAGCTGATCGGCGAGCCCGGCGACGAGGACGCCGCGCTGAACTTCGCGTACGCCGTCCAGTGGTGGCTGTTCTCCGCGGCCGTCCCGGTCGGCTGGTGGTTCCTGGTCCGCCGCGAGGCCCGCGACCGGGCGACGGACACCGGGGACGCGGAGGACGCCGAGGACACCGACGACACCTCGGAGGCGGAACCGGCGGCGGTGTAGCGCGCCGGGGTCCCTCGGCCGCGCGGCGGGGCGCGGCGCCTTGATTGCCGTTCACCCTCCTGGGAAGACGGATCCCGTGCACTCCCGTATCGAGGACTACGCGATCATCGGCGACGAGCAGACCGCGGCACTGGTCTCCACCGACGGCTCCGTGGACTGGCTGTGCCTGCCCCGCTTCGACTCCGCCGCCTGCTTCGCCCGGCTGCTCGGCGACGAGGACAACGGGCACTGGCGCATCGCCCCGAAGGGCGCCGGGCGCTGCACCCGGCGCGCCTACCGCAGCGACACCCTGGTCCTGGACACCGAGTGGGAGACCGCGGACGGCGCGGTCCGGGTGACCGACCTGATGCCGCAGCGCGACCGCGCCCCCGACCTCGTCCGCGTCGTCGAGGGGCTCTGCGGCGAGGTGACCGTGCACAGCGCGCTGCGGCTGCGCTTCGACTACGGCTCCGTCGTCCCGTGGGTGCGCCGGGCCGACGGGCACCGGGTGGCGGTCGCCGGTCCGGACTCGGCGTGGCTGCGCAGCGAGCCCGAGGTGCGCACCTGGGGCGAGGACTACGGGACGCACTCCGAGTTCACCGTCGCGGCCGGCGAGAAGGTCGCCTTCGTCCTCACCTGGCATCCCTCGCACGAGCCCCGGCCGCCGCTGATCGACCCGTTCCAGGCGCTGGAGCACAGCGTCGCGGACTGGCGGGCCTGGGCCGCGCGCTGCCGCTACGACGGTCCCTACCGGGACGCGGTCGTCCGCTCGCTCATCACCCTCAAGGCGCTCACGTACAAGCCGACCGGCGGCATCGTGGCCGCGGCCACCACCTCGCTGCCGGAGGAGCTGGGCGGCGTACGCAACTGGGACTACCGGCACTGCTGGCTGCGCGACTCCACCCTCACCCTGGGCGCTCTGCTGACCGCCGGTTACACCGACGAGGCGGAGGCGTGGCGGGACTGGCTGCTGCGCGCGGTGGCCGGCTCCCCGGCTGACCTCCAGATCATGTACGGCCTGGCCGGTGAGCGCCGGCTGCCCGAGGCGGAGCTGCCGTGGCTGTCCGGCTTCGAGGGGTCGCGGCCGGTGCGGATCGGCAACGACGCGGTCAACCAGCTCCAGCTGGACGTGTACGGCGAGGTCATGGACACCCTGGCGCTGGCCCGGGCGGCGGGGATGCCGTCCGTGCCGCAGATGTGGGAGCTGCAGCGGGCCCTGCTGGAGTTCCTGCGCACCGCGTGGCGCCAGCCGGACGAGGGGCTGTGGGAGGTGCGCGGCGGGCGCCGTCAGTTCGTGCACTCCAAGGTGATGGCGTGGGTCGCGGTGGACCGCGCGGTGCGCACCCTGGAGGAGGAGCCCGCGCTGGGCGGCGACCTGGAGGGCTGGCGCGCGCTGCGCGAGGAGATCCACCGCGAGGTCTGCGAGAAGGGCTACGACCCCGACCGCAACACGTTCACCCAGTACTACGGCTCCCGCGAGCTGGACGCCGCGCTGCTGTTCATCCCCCGCGTCGGGTTCCTGCCGCCGGACGACCCCCGGGTGACCGGCACCATCGACGCCGTCTCGCGGGAGCTGTCCCGCGACGGTCTGGTGCAGCGGTACAGCACCTCGGGCAGCACGGTGGACGGGCTGCCGGGCGACGAGGGGACCTTCCTGGTGTGCTCCTTCTGGCTCGCGGACGCGCTGCTCATGGCGGGCCGGACCAAGGAGGCCCGGGAGCTGTTCGAGCGGCTGGCGGGGCTCGCCAACGACGTGGGACTGCTGGCCGAGGAGTACGACCCGGTGGCCGGCCGGCAGCTCGGCAACTTCCCGCAGGCGTTCAGCCACATCGGTCTCGTGCACACCGCCCTCGCCCTGGCCGGTGCCCAGGAGGCAGGATAGGCGGCATGGATCTTGGACTGAAGGACCGGGTGTACGTCGTCACGGGAGCCACCCGGGGCCTGGGCAACGCCACCGCGCGCGCCCTGGTCGCCGACGGGGCGAAGGTGGTCGTCAGCGGCCGGGACGAGAAGGGCGTCGCCGACGCGGCGGCGGCCCTCGGGCCGGGTGCGGCCGGAGTGGCCGCCGACAACGCCGATCCGCAGGCCGCGGAACGGCTGATCGCCACCGCCCGGGAGCGCTTCGGGCGGTTCGACGGCGTGCTGATCAGCGTGGGCGGGCCGCCCGCCGGGTTCGCCGCCGACATCACCGACGAGCAGTGGCAGGCGGCGTTCGAGTCGGTCTTCCTCGGCGCGGTGCGGCTGGCCCGGGCGGCGGCGTCCGAGCTGGGCGAGGGCGGGGTCATCGGCTTCGTGCTGTCCGGCTCGGTGCACGAGCCGATCCCGGGGCTGACCGTCTCCAACGGGCTGCGGCCGGGGCTGGCCGGGTTCGCCAAGTCCCTCGCCGACGAACTGGGCCCGCACGGCATCCGCGTCGTGGGCGTGCTGCCGGGGCGCATCGACACCGACCGGGTGCGTGAGCTGGACGGCCTCTCCGCCGACCCGGTGGCGACCCGCACCGCGGCCGAGTCCCGCATCCCGCTGCGCCGGTACGGCACGCCCGAGGAGTTCGGCCGCGCGGCGGCCTTCCTGCTGTCGCCGGCCGCGTCGTACGTCACGGGCGTCATGCTGCCGGTGGACGGCGGGGTACGGCACGGATTCTGAGTGTCTGAGCGGCCGTGTACGGCGACCGGCCGGGGGCGGCTGGGCCGAGGGGCCGGCTGCGCCGAGCCGTTCGCGCCGGCCGATCCGGCTGGGCCGGCGCGGCCGGTCCGGCTCAGCTGACCCGTTCCGCCCGGTGGCCGGCGCCCTTGAGGCGGACCTCCGTCGGGAGGGTGCCGAGGCCGGCCGAGGCGCGGGCGCGGGCGAGCGCGCCGGTGGTGAGGGCGTCGAGGGCGGTGCCGGGGTCGACGTGCGGTGCGAGGCGGAGCCGTACCCGGGCGCGCGGTGCGCCGCGGCGCCCGGTGAGCCGTACGTCGGCCCGGTCGACGCCGTCCACCCGGCCGGCCTCCGCGGCGAACGCGTCCTCCAGCGCCCGGCCGCGCAGCACGGCGCCCTCGCCGTCGCCGGTGTCGACGAAGACCTCGGCGAGCCGGCGCCGGCGCACCACCGCGACCAGCCACCACAGGGCGAGCAGCAGCAGGACCGCGAGCGCGGCGATGACCACCGGCCACCACCAGCCGGCCTCCCGCCACCTGGTCCGCTCGGCGTCGCTGAGCAGCACGTCGTGACGTCCGTCGTGGATCCACCAGGAGGGCGCCGGTGCCCCGAGTCCGACGGCGAGCACCGAGCCGCCGAGGGCCAGCAGGACGAGGGCGGCGAGCGCGAGCAGCACCCGGTTCACGGTTCTGAGCACGGTGGTCACCCCTTCCGTCCGGGCCGCCGCACCTTCACCGACAGGCGGGGCTGCCGGGCCAGGCCCAGCCCCCGCACCGTGTCGCCGAGCGCGGTGTCCAGATCGGCGCGTACGTCGTCCAGTTCACGGAAGTGCGACATCGCGCGCACCTTGACCTTGGACCGGCGGGTGCGGACCTTCGCCGACTGCACTCCGGCGACCTCCACGGCCCGGTCGCGCAGCACCGTCGCGGCGGCGTCCCGGTGCAGTCCGGCGCGGACGTCGGGGTGGGTGCGGCGCATCGGCAGGACGGACCGCAGGCCGGGGGTGAGGGCCAGCAGGAGCAGCCAGAGGCCGAGGGCGGCGGCGATCCCCGCGCCGACCAGGACCCAGGTGTCGTCCAGGGGCCGCTTCGCGAGCTGCCGGGCCAGTTCGCGGCGCCAGCTCATGCCGGGCCGGCCGGCGCGCACGGCGACGACGTCGTACAGGAAGAGACCGGCGAGGGCGAGGAGCAGCAGGGCGACGAGGCCGGCGGGCAGGCGCCGCGCGGACCAGAACCGGTGGGCCCGGCCGGTGCCGCCCGGCGGCGGTTGCGGCCGCGGGCCGGGCTCCTTCTCCAGGACCGGCGGCCGGGCGGTGCTGCCCTGGGGCTCAGCGGATTCGCTCATCGCGTCCTTCCCTCGGCCGCGCCGTACTCCGCCGCCGGGTGCAGCCGTTCCACCCGCACGGTGACCTCCGGCACCCTCATGCCCGTCAGCGTGCTCACCCGCTCGGCGACCCGGTGCCGTACCCGGCCGCAGCGGGCTCCGACGTCACAGGGGTAGTCGAGTTCGAGGTGGACGCGGACCCGGGCGGCACCGTGGCGCACCACGACGCTCGCGTGCGGGCGCGCGGCGTCCGGCGGCAGCTCGCCCACCGCTTCGCGCGCCGCCTGGGCGGCCACCTTGGCGACGACCCGGTCGGTGATCCGCGTGGCGCCGCGCTCGCCGGGCGGTACGGCGCCCCGTGCCGCGCGCGGTTCAGCGGCGGCGCCGCTCACGCCGGTCACCGCCGGCGGTCGTCACGGCCGCGGAAGAAGTCGCCCAGTTCCAGATCGCCCTCCAGGAACCGGCCGACGACGAAGCCGACGGCGCCCAGGGCCGCCACCAGCAGGAAGGCGCCGAACCCGCCGAAGTATCCGGCGAAACCCAGCGCCATGCCGGCGATCATTCCGACCACGGCCATGCTCATGGTGCGCTCTCCTCAGTCCGGGACGGTGCGGGCCGGGTCACTGGATCCGCGGCTCCGGCTGCTCCTCGTCCGCTTCGTCCGGCAGTTTCACGTCGCTGACCGCGATGTTGACCTCGACGACCTCCAGGCCGGTCATCCGCTCCACCGCCGCGACGACGTTCTCCCGCACGTCGCGGGCGACGTCGGCGATCGACACGCCGTACTCGACGACGATCTCCAGATCGAGCGCGGTCTGCTTCTCGCCGACCTCGGCCTTCACGCCGCGCGTCACGCCCGACTTGGAGCCGCCGGGCACCCGGTCCCGTACGGCGCCGAAGGTGCGTGACATGCCGCTGCCCATGGCGTGCACACCCGCCACGTCGCGGGCCGCCATGCCGGTGATCTTCTCCACCACGCCGTCGGCGATGATGGTCCGGCCGCGGCTGCCGGGGTCCCCGCCGCCGCGCCTGACCGACTGTCCCTTGCCCAGTGACTCGGCCCCGATGTCCTGTCCGGGCCGGTTGCGCTCCGTGGTCTCACTCATCGCCGTACGTCCCTTCCGGTCGTCGTCCTGTGACCCACGTTAAGCGTGGTTGCGCGCTCGCGCGCCAGGGATGCGGCAGGCTGGAGGAATGACGACGGCCGACCGGTGGGCACGGACAGTTCGGGAGCAGTTGGGGCTGGGCAGGTTCCTGCCCCTGGGCACCGCGGCGGACGGGTCCTGGATCGCCGAACGGGCGGCGCGCGAGGTGCTGCTGACCGCGGTGGCCGGCCTGCCGGGCGTGCGCCTGGACCGGCTGCGCCTCGCGCTCGCCGACCCCGACGCCGCGCCCGGGCCCGCCGTACCGGCGCCGCCGAGCGCCCTGCCGCCGGGGCCGCTGCGGATGACGGCCGACCTGGCGGCGACCGCGGCCGATCCCCTGCCGGTCACGGCCGACCGGGTCCGCGCCACCCTGGCCCAGGCGGCGTCGCTCCGGCTCGGCCTGACGGTCGGCGAGGTGGACCTGCGGGTGACCGCGCTGCTCGACACGGACCCGGGACCGGAACCGGAGCGGCCGGCGGCTCCGCCGGAACGGCAGCCGGAGGCGGGGGCCGGACCGGACGGCGACGAGGACCGGGCGGGCCGGGCCGCGCTGGCGGTGGCGGGCGTGACCCGGCTGACCGGCGTGCTCGGCCGTCCCGTCCACTTCTCCGCGCCGGAACAGGACGCGGTGCTGCCGCGGCGGCACGTGCGGGTGGAGTGCGCGGTGGGTGCGGAGCACCGCGCGGTGGAGGTGGCCCGGCGCGTCCGCGCCGCGGTGGCGGACGCGTTGGCCGACCGGCCGTCCGTGGCGGTGCTGGTGACCGCCGTCGACTGACGCGGGGCCCGGTTGTCGGGTGCGGGTGCGTCGTGGCCGGCCGCGCGGTTCCTTGCGCCCCTGAGGGACGTCCGCCGCACGCGCCCTGCGAAGACCCCTTACTCGCCGAGGCCGGCCAGGTCCCGTAGGCGGCGGGACTGGGCGGCGCGTTCGGCGGCGCGCTGGGTTTTCAGGTCCCGGGACAGGGCGCCCTGGAGCAGGGCCTTGGTCTCGATCACCGCGTCGCGCGGCGCGGCCAGGACGGCCGACGTCAGGTCGCTCACGGCGTCCGCCAGCTGGTCCGCGGGCACGGCGAGGCTGGCCAGCCCGCTGCGCACGGCCTCCTCGGCCAGGACGAACCGTCCGGTCACGCAGATCTCCAGGGCGCGCGCGTACCCGACCAGGCCGACGAGCGGATGGGTGCCCGTCAGGTCGGGGACGAGACCGAGCGAGGTCTCGCGCATGGCGAACTGCACGTCGTCCGCGACCACTCGCAGGTCACAGGCGAGGGCGAGCTGGAAACCCGCCCCGATGGCATGCCCCTGCACGGCGGCGACGGACAGGATGTCGCTGCGCCGCCACCAGGTGAACGCCTCCTGGTACTCGGCGATGGCCGCGTCCAGCTCGGCGTCGCTGCCGCGCGCGAGGTCCAGGAACGACGGTTCGCCGTCGAAGCCCTCGGGCGTGAACGCCTGCCGGTCGAGCCCCGCCGAGAACGACTTGCCCTCGGCCCGCAGGACGACGACCCGCACGGAGCCCGGCAGCCGCCGCCCGGCCTCGGTGAGCGCCCGCCACAGAGCGGGGCTCTGCACGTTGCGCTTGGCCGGGTTGGTCAGCGTCACCGTGGCGATCGCGTCGTCGACGGTGAGCCGTACGCCGTCCTGGTCGAGTACGGGGTCCTGTGCAGCCATGAGGCGCCTCCGATGGGTGCGGTCGGCCTGTGTGCCGTACGGACACCCGTACAGCGCACTTAAGTGACTGCACAGTAACCACCCGGTCGGTCATATCTCCGACCGGGTGGCCACCATCGAAGAGCCGAGGGGCCGCCCGGGGGTGAATCAGGCCGACGTGGCCTTCTTGCCCCGGGTCGCCCCGCCACGCCCTCGCAGCGTGACGCCCGACTCACTGAGCATGCGGTGCACAAAGCCATACGAGCGGCCGGTCTCCTCGGCCAACGCCCGGATGCTCGCACCGGCGTCGTACTTCTTCTTCAGGTCTGCCGCGAGCTTGTCGCGCGCGGCGCCGGTCACCCGGCTGCCCTTCTTCAGAGTCTCGGCCACCCGTGCCTCCTCATGGGAAGTGCGCTCTGGTTCTCCTCATGATCACCCCTCCGGGCCCTGATGGCCACCCATTCGGCAAGGTCGATGAGACAAGGTTGTGACGACAGGAGCGCGTCCCCACAAGCGGAATCACGAATTCCAAGATCTCGCGTCCGTACACCCGAACGGGTTCCCTGGCGAAGTTGCTGGTCAGAAAGGTGAAACGGCCGAGCCCCCGGGGACGGGTGACTCGGCCGTGAAATCGATGTATGACACACCTCGGTACGAGGAGATCTCACACAGATGGTGGATCACGGATCGGCCGAATGATCCATACGTCGTGGATCATCCCTTCGATCACGCGAGGAAGACGGTCGGAGACAAGACGACGATCAGGCCAGGGCGACGAGATCCGCGTAGTCGGCGCCCCAGAGGTCCTCGACGCCGTCCGGCAGCAGGATGATCCGCTCCGGCTGGAGCGCCTCGACGGCGCCCTCGTCGTGGGTGACGAGGACGACGGCACCCTTGTAGGTGCGCAGCGCGCCGAGGATCTCCTCGCGGCTGGCCGGGTCGAGGTTGTTGGTGGGCTCGTCGAGCAGCAGCACGTTGGCCGAGGAGACCACCAGGGTGGCCAGGGCCAGACGGGTCTTCTCACCTCCGGAGAGGACTCCGGCCGGCTTGTCGACGTCGTCGCCGGAGAACAGGAACGAGCCGAGCACCTTGCGGACCTCGACCAGGTCCATGTCGGGCGCGGCGGAGCGCATGTTCTCCAGGACCGTGCGCTCGGGGTCGAGAGTCTCGTGCTCCTGCGCGTAGTAGCCGAGCTTGAGGCCGTGGCCCTCGATCACCTTGCCGGTGTCGGGCTTCTCGACCCCGCCCAGCAGGCGCAGCAGGGTCGTCTTGCCGGCGCCGTTGAGGCCGAGGATGACGACCCTGGAGCCCTTGTCGATGGCCAGGTCGACGTCGGTGAAGATCTCCAGGGAGCCGTACGACTTCGACAGGCCCTCGGCGGTCAGCGGGGTCTTGCCGCAGGGCGCGGGCTCGGGGAAGCGCAGCTTGGCGACCTTGTCGGACTGCCGGACCGCCTCCAGGCCGCTGAGCAGCTTGTCCGCGCGGCGGGCCATGTTCTGCGCGGCGACCGTCTTGGTGGCCTTGGCGCGCATCTTGTCGGCCTGGGAGTGCAGGGCGGCGGCCTTCTTCTCGGCGTTGGCGCGCTCGCGCTTGCGGCGCTTCTCGTCGGCCTCGCGCTGCTGCTGGTAGAGCTTCCAGCCCATGTTGTAGACGTCGATCTGGGAGCGGTTGGCGTCCAGGTAGAACACCTTGTTCACGACCGTCTCGACCAGGTCGACGTCGTGGGAGATCACGATGAAGCCGCCGCGGTAGGTCTTGAGGTAGTCGCGCAGCCAGACGATCGAGTCGGCGTCGAGGTGGTTGGTCGGCTCGTCGAGCAGGAGCGTGTCGGCGTCCGAGAAGAGGATGCGGGCCAGCTCGATACGGCGGCGCTGACCGCCGGAGAGGGTGTGCAGGGGCTGGCCGAGCACCCGGTCGGGCAGGTTGAGCGCGGCGGCGATGGTGGCGGCCTCGGCCTCGGCGGCGTACCCGCCCTTGGTGAGGAACTCCGTCTCCTGGCGCTCGTACTGCCGCAGGGCCTTCTCGCGGGTGGCGCCCTGGCCGTTGGCGATGCGCTGCTCGTTCTCCCGCATCTTGCGGATCAGGACGTCCAGGCCGCGGGCGGAGAGGATGCGGTCGCGGGCGAGCACGTCGAGGTCGCCGGTGCGCGGGTCCTGCGGGAGGTAGCCGACCTCGCCGGAGCGGGTGATGGTGCCGGCGGCGGGGATGCCCTCACCGGCCAGGCACTTGGTGAGGGTGGTCTTGCCGGCGCCGTTGCGGCCGACCAGGCCGATGCGGTCGCCCTTGGCGACGCGGAAGGTGGCGCTCTCGATGAGGACACGGGCACCGGCGCGCAGCTCGATACCTGAGGCGGAGATCACGGACAGACTCCAGGGCGGTGGGGAGGGTGGCGGGAGGGGCGGCTGAGGACGTGCCCGCCGTCTAATGCGCGAGGAGAATGGCCATGAGGCCAGTCTAACGGTGCCGTGCAACCACTTTTTCCTGCGTCTTCCCGCGTCGCGCACGGACCGGAGCGGCCCCGTGAGGGAGTGATCGGCATGGCGGGCGGAATCTTCCCGGCGCTGCTCTACGCGGACGCGAAGGCGGCGATCCGGCAGCTGAAGGAGGCGTTCGGCTTCACGGAGCTGGCGGTGTACGAGGGCGAGGACGGCAAGGTGGTCCACGCCGAGCTGGCGCTGGGCGGCGCGGCGCTGATGCTCGGCTCGAAGGGCACCGGCAGCCGGTTCGACAAGCTGATGGAGGGCTCCGGCCACACCGGGGTGTACGTGGTGGTGGACGACATCGACGCCCACCACCGGCGGGCCGTGGCGCACGGCGTGGAGATCCTGATGGAGCCGGCCGACCAGGACTACGGCTCGCGCGACTACATGGCCCGCGATCTGGAGGGCAACATCTGGAGCTTCGGCACGTACGCCCCGCGGATACCCGCCTGAGCGGCGGGGGCGCCGGTCAGCTTCCTCCCGTGTGGACCTGGAAGGCGGCCCGGCGCACGGCCTTGGCCAGCGCCGGGTCGGGGTGCGCGGCGGCCAGCGCCACCAGGACCTGCACGGTCCGGGGGTGTCCGACGGCCCGTACCTCGTCCAGCAGCATCGGGACGGTGGGCTGGATCGCGGACTCCAGGTGGCGTACGAGCATCGGGGCCTCGCCGTGGTCGGCGACGGCGGCGGCGGTGTCGACCCACAGCCAGGTGGCCTCCTGGCGGGTGAGCACCTCGTGCGCGTCCTCCGGGTCGGCGCCGTCGTGCTCGGCCAGCCACAGCAGGGCGTACGGCCGCAGGGTCGGCTCGTCGGCCACGGCCCGTACGTCGGGTTCGGCGGGGGCGCCGACCACGCGCAGCGCCTCGAAGGCCAGGCCGCGCAGCAGGGCGTCCTCGCCGCGGGCGGCCTTGAGGAGTTCGGTGACGGCGCTGCCGACGGGGCGGGCGGCGAGCCAGGCGCGGTACTCGGCGCGGGCCGCGTTGGGGCGGAGCTGGGCACAGCCGCGGAGCATGTCCTCGGCCGCCTGCTCGATGTTGCCGGCGGGGCTCTGCGCGGCGACGCAGATCTGCTCCAGCTTGACCCAGACCGCCCAGTTGCCGAGCGGGGTGAGGGTGGCCTGTCCGTCGCCGTAGGTGAGGGCGCCGACGGAGGCGAGGGCGCCGAGGGCCCAGTCCAGGAGCGGGTCGAGCGGGGTGTCGTCGTCCTCCGGCCGCTCCGGCTGCTCGGGCTGCTCGGGCAGGTCCGGCCGGGGGCCGTCGTAGGGGACCTCGCAGCGCTCGGTGCGCAGTTCGGTGACGCGCTGCTGGAGGAGGTCGAGGAGCTGGGCGACGGGTACCGGTCCGGCGGACAGCTGGAGGAAGGAGAGCACCTGGGGCATGGCCGAGACGACCTCGGCGACCGCGGCGGGCTCCTGGCCGGCGGGCTCGGGGTGGGCGAGCGACCAGGCGTCGAAGAGGGCGACCCAGCCGCGCAGTACGGCGCTGTCGTCGCGGTCCCAGGCGCGCAGCCGCCAGCCGGGGCGGGCGCTGCCGCCGTGCACCTCGACCAGTCCGGCGAGCCGGGCGATGTCCCAGTCGGCCTGCACCTGAGCTGAGGTCAGGCCCAGTTCCCGGCCGGCGAGTTCGGCGGAGGCGACGGAGAGGGTGGCCTTGCCGTCGGTGGTCCCGCACGCGCGGCCGGGACCGAGTGCGGTGTCGGCCCAGCGGGCGACGCGGGCCGCGTCGGCCAGGACGGAGCGGGCCATGCGGGCCAGCTCCGACCGTGCGGGGGTGCCCTCCGGAGGGCGCGGCGCGGTGCGGCGCGGTGGCCGCTGGTTCATCGCTCTGGGGGCGGCGGCCAGGGGTCGCGGGCGGACGAGTCGGAGCCTGGAGTCGCGCGGGATACGGGACGTCACGGGTGCAGTCTTCCGGTTGACGGTCCGAAAACCCAAACGGAACGGTTCGACGGGGCACGGACAAGTCCGGTGCGGGGGCCCGCGGCCCTGGAGACAGGAGGGGCCGCAGAGGCCGGTGGTCCCGTGACGGAAGAGGTCGGGAGGGGGCGGAAGGGAACGGAAAAGGCCGGAACAGGGCGCCGAACGAGCGAGAGAGCCGGGCGAGGGCTACATCAGTGGGGTCAGGAAGCGGCGCAGGGCCTCTTCGTACCGGTCGGGAGCGGCGTTCCACATCGCGCCGTGCGAGGCGTGCGGGATGGTGTGGAGGGCGACCAGGCGGGGATGGGCGTCGGCGAAGCGGCGGGAGAGCTGCCAGGGGGCGACGCTGTCGGCCGGGCCGTGGAAGACGAGGGCCGGGACGTCGAGGCGGTCGTGGCCGGCGGACCGCGCGGAGTCGAGTCCGGTGCGGCCCTGGGCGGCGCGGACGGCGAGCGGCAGCAGCGCGCCCGGGGTGCGTCCGGCCGCGGCGAGGGCGCGCAGGGTCGTCTGCCAGTCGAGGACCGGGGAGTCGAGGACCAGTCCGGAGATCCGGTCGCGGTGCGTGGAGCGCGCGGCGGTGTGCAGGGCCATGGTGGCGCCGGTGGACCAGCCGAGCAGGACGACCTCGCGGGCGCCGTGGCCGACGGCGTACCGGACGGCGGCGTCCAGGTCGTGCCACTCGGTCTCGCCGAAGTGGCGCAGGCCGCCCGGCGGGCGGGGAGCGCCGGCGTCGCCCCGGTAGGCGAGGGCCAGGAGCGGGAACTCCAGGCGGTTGAGGAGGCCCATGAGGTTCAGGGCGTGCTCCCGGGTGGTGCCCAGGCCGTGCACCGCGATGATCCAGGTGCCGCGGGCGCCCGGCAGGAACCAGGCGGGCAGCGCGCCGAGGTCGCCGGGGACCTCGACGTCGGTGTGGGCGAGGCCCAGGGCGGTGCCCGGGTCGCCGACGTACAGGTTGGGGGTGAGCCAGGCCTTGTCGCCGGGTTCCAGGGTGCCGTGCGTGACGCCTTCGAGGCGGCGGACGACGGTGTCGGCCGGGTGCTGGGCACCGGGCAGGACAGGGCCCACGACGGCGTGCGAGCCGTCGCCGGCCAGGCCGTACCGGCCGGGCCGCAGCGTGGCCAGGTGCCGGGTGAGGGTGATCTGTCCGGCGGCGGTGCCGTGCACCGTGAGCCGGGGCTCGGTGGGCAGGGGCCGGCCGGGCGTCGCCTTGAGGGCGGCGTCGCTGGCGAGGCGGCCGGCCGCGACGCTCGCGGCGCCGGCTGCCAGGGCCGCGGTGACGGCGGCGGTCGTTGCGGTGACGGTGCGCACAGCTCCCAGTTTCCCGGCGTGCTCCGCCGTAAGCCACCGGAAGGACGGCTGGGGGTGACGGACGGGTCACCCCTCGCCCCTCACCCGGCACCCCTCACCCGGCACCCGGCACCCGGCACCCGGCCGCACCGTCCCGGCCGTCACCCCGTCCCGCCACCCCGGCCGTCACCGCGGCCGTTACCGCGCCCCGTCGCCCCCCGGCCCGCCTCCCGGCCCACCGCTCCTCCCGGCCTACCGCTCCTCCCGGCCTCCCGGCTCGCCTCAGCTTCGCTGCCCGTAGCCGCGCAGCCGCTCCGCCACCTCCGCGACCTGCCCCTCCGTCAGCAGGGACGGGGTCAGACCGGGGACCGAGGCGGCGGTCAGCCACAGGCGGCACATCCAGTCGAGCTGGGCGGTGCGGTCGTAGGCCTGGTCGAGGGAGGAGCCGTACGTGATCGTCCCGTGGTTGCGGAGGAGGCAGCCGGTCCGGCCGTCGAGGGCGCGGAGCATGTTCTCGGCCAACTCGTCGGTGCCGTACGTCGCGTACGGGGCGACCCGGACGGGTCCGCCGAGGGCCGCGGCCATGTAGTGCACCAGCGGCAGCTCCGGTACGAGGGTGGAGACGGCCGTCGCGTGCACGGCGTGGGTGTGGACGACCGCGCGGGCGTCGGTGTGCCGGTAGACCGCGAGGTGCATGGGCAGTTCGCTGGTCGGGACGAGCGCGCCGAGCACCTGCCGCCCGTCCGGGTCCACGCCGGTGACGTCGT
Source organism: Streptomyces sp. NPDC016677 (assembly GCF_055562815.1). Taxonomy (NCBI): domain Bacteria; kingdom Bacillati; phylum Actinomycetota; class Actinomycetes; order Kitasatosporales; family Streptomycetaceae; genus Streptomyces; species Streptomyces sp. NPDC016677. The sequence goes on from NZ_JBVHEO010000014.1 coordinate 50,532, forward strand.
CCGGGGTGAGCCGGTCGTACGGCACGCCCGAGGGCGTGACCAGCACGGTGTCGCCGACCCGGACCGAGACGTTGCCGGAGGTGCCGACCACCAGTCCGTCGGCGACCGTGCGCCGGGCGGCGGCCACCAGCGCCTCCCAGGCGCGGGCCTCCTCCGGTCGTACACATCTCCCCCGCGGCTCCCGCACGATCCCGCCTCCTCCCGGGCGTCCCGTACGCCCCAGTGGTCCCGCCGCCGACCGGCGCTGCGGCGATCCTGCCAGGCGGGCCGGGAGGCCGGGGCACTGTAGGGCGGAAGCCGAGCCTCCGGGAGGGTGCATATCACGACAAACAGCCCCTGGCTTCCTCTTGGCCGGGGATCGGTGAGCGTTCGATGATCTTCGAGTACGCTCGGGCTGGTTTGTCATGCACGTTGCCATTTTCGGGGGATTTCCGGGGGGAATCATGGCCCGTGACCGCACCCGCCTCATACCGTCCCGCCGGGGCCGGCTGCTCGCGGCCTGCGCCGCCGCGCTCGCCCTCGGCGGGACCGCGCTCACCGATGCGTCCGCCTCGGCCGCGGCCGGCCGGCCGAAGGGGCACGACGTCTCGTCCCACCAGAAGACCGTCGACTTCGGCCGGGCCAGGGCGAAGGGCGCGACGTTCGCCTACGTCAAGGCCACCGAGTCGCACACCTACCGCAACCCCTACTTCGAGGAGCAGTACGACGGCGCGCGCCGGGCGGGCCTGATCCGCGGCGCCTACCACTTCGCGCTGCCGCACAGGTCCTCGGGCCGCACCCAGGCGGCGTACTTCGTGCGCCACGGCGGCGGCTGGCGCGCCGACGGCCGCACCCTGCCGCCCGCGCTGGACATCGAGTACAACCCGTACGACAAGACGAAGAAGTGCTACGGGCTGAGCAAGGCGCGGATGACGGCCTGGATCGACTCGTTCAGCGACGAGGTGAGGCGGCTCACGGGCCGCCGGCCGGTGATCTACACCACCACGCACTGGTGGAAGACGTGCACCGGGAACAGCCGCGCCTTCGCCGCGGACCACCCCCTGTGGATCGCCCGCTACGACGCCCCGAGCGCGGGTGAACTGCCGGCCGGCTGGGCGTCGTACACGTTCTGGCAGTACGACAACGCCGGTCCGCTCCCGGGCGACCAGAACGTGTTCAACGGGTCCCTCGCCCGGCTGAAGACGTTCGCCCAGGGGGGCTGAGGCCGGAGGGGGCAGGGGCAGGGGGCGGTGGCTCCGATTCCGGACACCACCACGCCCCTCCCAGTTCATCTTCCGTTCACCCTGGTTACCTACGTTCGTCCAGCCAATGACCTCGAACGATTGCCTGGGTAAATGGAAAGCTTCTCGCTGATCCTCGCGATTGTGGTGGTGACCGCACTCGCGTTTGATTTCACGAACGGTTTCCACGACACCGCGAACGCGATGGCGACGACCATTTCGACCGGTGCGCTCAAGCCCAAGATCGCGGTGGCCATGTCCGCCGTCCTGAATCTGGTGGGCGCCTTCCTCTCCGTGGAGGTCGCCAACACGATCTCCAAGGGTCTCGTCGACGAGACCGGCATCCGTCCCGAGGTCATCTTCGCCGCCCTGGTCGGCGCGATCCTCTGGAATCTGCTGACCTGGCTGGTCGGCCTGCCGTCCAGCTCCTCGCACGCCCTCATGGGCGGTCTGATCGGCGCCGCGATCGCCTCGGCGGGGGTCGGCGCGGTGCACGGCGACGTCCTCGTCACCAAGGTGCTGCTCCCGGCGATCGCCGCCCCCGTGGTGGCGGGCATCGCGGCACTGGTCGCCACCCGGCTGATGTACCGGCTGGGCCGCAAGGCCGACGGCAAGGCCGCCGACAAGGGGTACCGCGTCGGCCAGATCGCCTCGGCCGGGCTGGTCTCGCTGGCGCACGGCACCAACGACGCGCAGAAGACGATGGGCATCATCACCCTCGCCCTGGTGGCGGGCGGCGCCCTCACCCCGGACTCCGACCCGCCCCTGTGGGTCATCCTCTCCGCGGGCCTCGCCATCGCGCTCGGCACCTACCTCGGCGGCTGGCGGATCATCCGCACCATGGGCAAGGGCCTGACCGACCTCCAGCCGCAGCAGGGCTTCGCCGCCCAGACCAGCGCGGCGACGGTCATCCTGGCCTCCTCCCACCTGGGCTTCTCGCTCTCCACCACGCACTCCGTCTCCGGTTCGGTGATGGGCGCCGGCCTCGGCCGCAAGGGCGGTGTGGTGCGCTGGTCGACGGCGACGCGGATGTTCGTCGCCTGGGGGCTGACGCTGCCGGCCGCGGCCCTGGTCGCCGCGCTCGCCGAGTGGGTCTGCGGACTGGGCGACTGGGGCACGGCGCTCGTCGCGGTGCTGCTGGTCGCGGCCAGCTTCGCGATCTGGCGGATCTCGCGGCGCGAGGTCGTCGACCACACCAACGTCACCGGCGGGGACGACGCCCAGGAGCCGGCCGGTGTGGTGACCGCCGCGGTGGCCGCCGTGGCGCCGCCTCCGGTGGGCACCCCGGCCGACGGACCTCCGGCGACGGACGGGCTCCCGGTGGACGACGGACTTCCGGTGACCGGCGGGCTCTCGGCCACCATCCCGGCCCAGTCGTCCGAGGCCCCCGACGCCCCGGCCGCCCGTTCGGCCGCCACCCCCGTCTGAGCCGGTCCCGTCCGGACATCAGGAGAAGAGAAGCACGATGAAGATCGACTGGGCAGCCCTCGGCTCCGTCTTCGGGGTCGGCCTCGTGGCCACCGTCGCCCTGGTGACCCTGTTCACCCTCGGCATCGCCGGCCTGTCCCGCCAGGAGCGGGCCGCCGAGCGGGGCGGCTCCGCGGGCCTCGCGGTCACCGGCGCGTACGTGTGCTTCGCCGCGTGCGCGGCGGCGGTGGCGTACGGCATCTATCTGATCGTGGCCTGACGCCCCCCCTCCCAGCCTCCCCCCTTCCCCCTCGCCTCCCTTGTCGCCGCCCTGCCGGGTGCCCTACGGGTGCCTACGGCAGGGCGGCTTCGTGTCCGCACCCCGTCTCCGGGCGTCGGGGACATCGGGGACGGGCGGATCGAGGGCATCTCCAGCCCGAACGGTCCACGGTGTGGGCCTCAGCACACTCCCCCCGCGCAGGTCAACGGCAAGTTGACGGGCGTTCTCGGCCCGTGGTGGACTTCCGGGGCCATGTACGGCGGCAGGAGAGGAAGCCCGGTGCGAATCCGGCGCGGTCCCGCCACTGTGACCGGGGAGCACTCCCCGGGAGCCAGGAACTCTCACCGCCGGTCTCGTCGAACCAGGGCGTGGACACCCTGAGTGAGGACATAACGCGATGCTCGGCTGCCGTCCGGAACGCAGGCCCGGTACCTCTCCCGCCTCCCGTGTGACCGGCTGATCCCCGTGCGTGCCGGACGCGTCTTCGCGTACGGCGCCGCCGCCGGCCTCCTCGGTGACCTGCTCCTCGGCGACCCCCGCCGCGGGCATCCGGTCGCCGTCTTCGGCCGTGCCGCCGGTGCCGTGGAACAACTGCTGTGGCGTGACCACCGGGGCCGGGGCGCCCTGCACACCGCCGTGTGCGCCGGTGGCGCCGTCGCCCTCGGTGCCGTGGCCGCCCGTGCCGTACGCCCCTGCCCCGCCGCCTCCGTCGCGCTGACCGGCGCCGCCACCTGGGCCGTGGTCGGCGGGACCTCGCTGGCCCGGGAGGCGTCCGCGATCGGGCGGGCACTGGAGGCCGGGGACGTGGCGGGGGCCCGGGCCCGGCTGCCGCACCTGTGCGGACGGGACCCGCAGGCCCTGGACGCCGACGGGATCGCCCGGGCGGTGGTGGAGTCCGTCGCCGAGAACACCTCCGACGCGGTGGTGGGCGCCCTGGTGTGGGGCGCCGTGGCCGGGGTCCCCGGGCTGCTCGGCTTCCGTGCCGTCAACACCCTCGACGCGATGGTCGGGCACAAGTCGCCCCGCTACCGGCGCTACGGCTGGGCCTCCGCCCGGCTCGACGACCTCGCCGGCTGGCCGGGCGCCCGGCTGACCGCCGTACTGGCCACGGCGGCCGGGGGCGACCCGAGGGGTGCCGTACGGGCCTGGCGGGCCGACGCCGGCCGGCACCCGAGCCCCAACGCCGGCCCGGTCGAGGCATCCTTCGCGGGCGCCCTCGGCGTGCGGCTGGGCGGGACGCTGTCCTACGGCGGCCGGGTGGAGCACCGGCCCGTCCTCAACCGGAGCGGACGCGCCGTGCGGGTCGCCGACATCGACCGCGCGGTACGGCTGTCCCGGCGCGTGAGCTGGCTCGCGCTGGGCGTGTGCGCGGGCGCACGGATCGTGGGAGCGCGACTGAGGAAAGGACGTACGGCATGAACGGCGGTCTGCTCGTCGCCGGTACCACCTCCGACGCCGGGAAGAGCGTCGTGACCGCCGGGATCTGCCGGTGGCTGGTGCGGCAGGGCGTGAAGGTGGCGCCGTTCAAGGCGCAGAACATGTCCCTCAACTCGTTCGTGACGCGGGAGGGCGCCGAGATCGGGCGGGCGCAGGCCATGCAGGCGCAGGCGTGCCGCGTGGAGCCGACCGCGCTGATGAACCCCGTCCTGCTCAAGCCGGGCGGCGAACAGAGCAGCCAGGTCGTGCTGCTGGGCAAGCCGGTCGGTGAGATGAGCGCCCGCGGCTACCACGGCGGGCGGCAGCAGCGACTGCTCTGCACCGTACTGGAGTGCCTGGCCGAGCTGCGGGGCACGTATGACGCGGTGATCTGTGAGGGGGCGGGCAGTCCGGCCGAGATCAACCTGCGCCGGACCGACATCGTGAACATGGGGATCGCCCGGGGTGCCGGGCTGCCCGTCCTCGTCGTCGGCGACATCGACCGCGGCGGGGTCTTCGCCTCGTTCTTCGGCACGGTGGCGCTGCTGGCTCCCGAGGACCAGGCGCTGGTCGCCGGGTTCCTGGTGAACAAGTTCCGGGGCGATGTCTCGCTGCTGGAGCCGGGCCTGGAGATGCTGCGCGGGCTCACCGGGCGGCCCGCCTACGGCGTGCTGCCGTACCGGCACGGGCTCGGCATCGACGAGGAGGACGGGATGGCGGTGTCGCTGCGCGGCGCCGTCCGGGAGTCCCGGGTCACCGCCCCCGTCGGCGAGGACGTGCTGCGGGTCGCCGTCTGCGCGGTCCCCCTCATGTCCAACTTCACGGACGTGGACGCGCTGGCCGCCGAGCCGGGTGTCGTCGTGCGGTTCGTGGACCGGCCGGAGGAGCTGGCCGACGCGGATCTCGTCGTCGTGCCGGGGACGCGGGGGACGGTCCGGGCCCTGGAGTGGCTGCGGGAGCGGGGGCTCGCGGACGCCTTGGCGCGCCGGGTCGCCGAGGGGCGGCCGGTGCTCGGGGTCTGCGGCGGCTTCCAGCTCCTCGGCGAGCACATCGAGGACGACGTCGAGTCGCGCGCCGGGCACGTCGACGGGCTCGGTCTGCTGCCCGTGCGGGTGCGGTTCGCCCGTGAGAAGACGCTCACCCGGCCGGTGGGCGAGGCCCTCGGCGAGCGGGTCGAGGGGTACGAGATCCACCACGGGGTCGCCTCCGTGGAGGGCGGTGAGCCCTTCCTGGACGGCTGCCGGGTCGGCCAGACCTGGGGCACGCACTGGCACGGTTCGCTGGAGTCGGACGGGTTCCGGCGGGCGTTCCTGCGCGAGGTGGCCGCCGCCGCGGGCCGCCGCTTCGTGCCGGCCCCCGACACCTCGTTCGCCGCGCTGCGCGAGGAGCAGCTCGACCGGCTCGGCGACCTGATCGAACAGCACGCGGACACGGACGCGCTGTGGCGGCTCATCGAGTCCGGCGCGCCACAAGGACTGCCCTTCATTCCACCGGGAGCGCCCGTATGAGCACTGTCTTGTTGTTGTCGACCGCCGACACGGATCTGCTGGCGGCCCGTGCCGCGTCCGGTGCCTCGTACCGGATCGGCAACCCCACCCGGGTCGACGTCCAGGAGGAGCTGCCCGCGCTGCTCGACGGCGCGGACCTGGTCGTCGTACGGCTGCTCGGCGGGAAGCGGGCCTGGGAGGACGGGCTGGCCGCGCTGAAGGCGTCCGGGCTGCCGACCGTGCTGCTCGGCGGGGAGTCCGTGCCGGACGCGGAGCTGATGGCCCAGTCGTCCGTGCCGGCCGGCGTGGTCGCGGAGGCGCTGCGCTACCTGGTCGAGGGCGGCCCGGACAACCTCACCCAGCTCGCCCGGTTCCTCTCCGACACCGTGCTGCTGACCGGCGAGGGCTTCGACGAGCCGCGGAAGATGCCGGAGTACGGCGTCCACGGCGACCGCCCGTACGTCGAGGGCCGCCCGACGGTCGGCGTGCTCTTCTACCGGGCCCACGAGCTGAGCGGCAACACCGCCTTCGTGGACACCCTGTGCGACGCGATCGAGGCGAAGGGCGCCAACGCGCTCCCCGTGTACTGCGGTTCGCTGCGCGGCGCGGACGCCGGGCTGTACGAGCTGCTGGGCCGGGCGGACGCCCTGGTCGCCACCGTCCTCGCGGCCGGCGGCACGCACGCCTCGCAGGCGTCGGCCGGCGGGGACGAGGAGGCGTGGGACATCGGCGCGCTCGCCGACCTGAACGTGCCCGTGCTGCAAGGGCTCTGCCTCACCTCGTCGAAGGCGGCCTGGGAGGCGTCCGACGCCGCCCTCTCCCCCATGGACGCGGCGATGCAGGTCGCGATCCCGGAGTTCGACGGGCGCCTGGTCACCGTGCCGTTCTCCTTCAAGGAGCAGGGACCGGACGAGGTCCCGGTGTACGTCGCCGACCCCGAGCGGGCCGGGCGGGTCGCCGGGATCGCCGTACGGCACGCGGCGCTGGGGCACAAGGCGAACGCGGAGAAGAAACTGGCGCTGGTCTTCACCGCGTACCCGACCAAGCACTCGCGGGTCGGCAACGCGGTGGGTCTTGACACGCCGGCGTCGGCGGTGCGGGTGCTGGACGCGCTGCGGGCGGCGGGGTACGCGGTCGACGGGTACCCGTCCGGCGGCGACGAGCTGATCCACCGGCTGATCGAGGCCGGCGGTCACGACGTGGAGTGGCTGACGGAGGACCAGTTGGCGGCGGCGCCCGCGCGGGTGCCGCTGGCGGACTACCGGGCGTGGTTCGAGACGCTCGACCCGTCGCTGAAGGAAGCGATGCTGGAGGCGTGGGGCGAGCCGCCGGGCTCGCTGTACGTGGACGGCGACGACATCGTGCTGGCCTCCCTCCAGTTCGGGAACGTCGTGGTCATGATCCAGCCGCCGCGCGGCTTCGGGGAGAACCCGATCGCGATCTACCACGACCCCGGCATGCCGCCGTCCCACCACTACCTGGCCGCCTACCGCTGGCTGGACAACAGCTTCGGCGCCGACGCGATCGTGCACATGGGCAAGCACGGCACGATGGAGTGGCTGCCGGGCAAGGGGCTCGGGCTGAGCGCCGGGTGCGCGCCCGACGCGGTGCTGGGCGACCTGCCGCTGATCTACCCGTTCATCGTCAACGACCCCGGCGAGGGCACCCAGGCCAAGCGGCGCGGCCACGCCACGGTCGTCGACCACCTGGTGCCGCCGATGGCCCGCGCCGACACCTACGGCGACCTGGCCAAGCTGGAGCAGCTGCTCGACGAGTACGCGCTCGTCTCCGACCTGGACCCGGCGAAGGCGCCGGCCGTGCGGGCGCAGATCTGGACGCTGGTCAAGGCGGCGGAACTCCACCACGACCTGCACGTGGACGACCAGCCGGACGACGACGCGTTCGACGAGTTCGTCATGCACATCGACGGCTATCTGTGCGAGATCAAGGACGTGCAGATCCGCGACGGCCTGCACATCCTGGGCGGCGGTCCGGAGGGCGAGCCCCGCGTCAACCTCGTCCTGGCGGTGCTGCGCGCCTCGCAGGTGTGGGGCGGTCAGGCCAACGCGCTGCCCGGTCTGCGGGCGGCGCTGGCCGCGCACTTCGGGCTGGTGGAGAAGGAGCTGCTGGCCGAGCCGGGCGCCGCGGTGAAGGTGCCGGTGGAGCTGACCGGGCTGGTGGACGGCCCGGCCAGGACCGGCGCCGACGCGATCGACCTGCTGGAGCAGCTCTGCCGGCGGTTCGCGGAGGGCATGGAGGCGCGGGGCTGGGACGCGGCGGCGGTGCCGGGTCTGGTGCGGGAGGTGCTGGGCGCCGGACTGCCCGAGGCGGTCGCCGTGCTGGAGTTCGCCTGCGTCGAGGTCGTGCCGCGGCTCGCCCGCACGACGGACGAGATCGGGCACATCCTGCGGGCGCTGGAGGGCGGTTACGTGCCGGCGGGGCCGTCCGGCTCGCCGACCCGCGGGCTGGTCAACGTCCTGCCGACGGGACGGAACTTCTACTCCGTCGACCCCAAGGCGATCCCGTCCCGGCTGAGCTGGGAGGTGGGGCAGTCGCTGGCGGACTCCCTGGTCCAGCGGTACCTGGCGGACACGGGCGAGTATCCGAAGTCGGTCGGCCTGACCGTGTGGGGCACGTCCGCGATGCGCACCCAGGGCGACGACATCGCGGAGATCCTGGCGCTGCTGGGCTGCCGCCCGGTCTGGGACGACGCGTCGAGGCGGGTGACCGGCTTCGAGGTGGTGCCGGTGGCCGAGCTGGGCCGGCCGCGGATCGACGTCACGGTCCGCATCTCGGGCTTCTTCCGGGACGCGTTCCCGCACGTGGTGGGGCTGATCGACGACGCGGTACGGGCGGTGGCGGAGCTGGACGAGCCCGCCGACGCCAACTACGTACGGGCGCACGCCGACGAGGACACCGCCGAGCACGGCGACCGGCGGCGGGCCACGGCACGCGTCTTCGGCTCCAAGCCGGGGGCGTACGGCGCCGGTCTGCTGCCGCTGATCGACGCCCGCAACTGGCGCTCCGACGCGGACCTCGCCGAGGTGTACGCGGTGTGGGGCGGCTACGCCTACGGGCGGGGGCTGGACGGGCGGGCGGCCCGGGGGGACATGGAGACGGCGTTCCGGCGGATCGCCGTCGCCGCCAAGAACGTCGACACCCGCGAACACGACCTCGTCGACGCCGACGACTACTTCCAGTACCACGGCGGCATGGTGGCGATGGTCCGGCATCTGACGGGCGCGAGCCCCGAGGCGTACGTCGGTGACTCCGCCACCCCCGACCAGGTGAAGACGCGGACGCTGGGCGAGGAGACCCACCGCGTCTTCCGGGCCCGGGTGGTCAACCCGCGCTGGATGGCGGCGATGCGGCGGCACGGCTACAAGGGCGCCTTCGAGATGGCGGCGACCGTGGACTACCTGTTCGGGTACGACGCGACGGCCGGGGTCGTGGACGACTGGATGTACGAGAAGTTGTCGGCGGAGTACGTGTTCGCCCCGGAGAACCGGGAGTTCATGCGGCAGTCCAACCCCTGGGCCTTGCGCGGGATCACCGAACGGCTGCTGGAAGCAGCGGACCGGGGGCTGTGGGCCGAGCCGGACGCTCAGACGCTGGAGCGGCTGCGCGCCACGTATCTGGAGCTTGAGGGCGACTTGGAGGGTGACGACCAGTGATCACGACCCCGTTCCCGTTCACGGCCGTCGTCGGCCAGGACGACCTGCGCCTCGCGCTGCTGCTGAACGCCGTGTCCCCGGCGGTCGGCGGCGTCCTGGTCCGCGGCGAGAAGGGGACCGCGAAGAGCACGGCGGTACGGGCTCTCTCGGCCCTGATGCCGCAGGTGGACGTCGTCTCCGGGTGCCGTTTCTCCTGTGACCCCGACTCCCCCGACCCGGCCTGCCCGGACGGGCCGCACCAGCCGGGGGCCTTCGAGGCGCGGCCGGCCCGGATGGTGGAGCTGCCGGTCGGGGCCTCCGAGGACCGGCTGGTCGGGGCCCTCGACATCGAGCGGGCCCTCGCCGAGGGCGTGAAGGCGTTCGAGCCGGGGCTGCTGGCCGACGCGCACCGCGGGATTCTCTACGTCGACGAGGTCAACCTGCTCCACGACCACCTGGTCGACCTGCTGCTGGACGCGGCGGCGATGGGTGCCTCGTACGTCGAGCGCGAGGGTGTGTCGGTGCGGCACGCCGCGCGGTTCCTGCTGGTCGGGACCATGAACCCGGAGGAGGGCGAGCTGCGGCCGCAGCTCCTCGACCGGTTCGGGCTGACCGTCGAGGTCGCCGCCTCCCGCGAGCCCGACCAGCGGGTGGAGGTCGTCCGGCGGCGGCTCGCCCACGACGACGACCCCGCCGGTTTCGCGGCGCGCTGGGCCGACGAGGAGGCCGCCGTACGGGCGCGGATCGTGGCGGCGCGGGAGCTGCTGCCGTCGGTGCGGCTCGGGGACGGGGCGCTGCGGCAGATCGCGGCGACCTGCGCCGCGTTCGAGGTGGACGGGATGCGGGCCGACATCGTGATGGCGCGGACGGCGACCGCGCTGGCGGCGTGGGCCGGGCGGACCGAGGTGCTGGCGGAGGACGTGCGGCAGGCCGCGCTGCTGGCCCTTCCGCACCGGCGGCGGCGCAACCCGTTCGACGCGCCGGGGCTGGACGAGGACAAGCTCGACGAGACGCTGGAGGAGTTCGGGGACCGGGGCGACGGGGACGACGACCCCGACGGTCCCGGCGGTCCGGGCGGGGGCGGTGGGCAGCCGGCTCCCGAGGACGACGGTCCGCGGGGCGGTGACACCGCCGCGCGGCCCGAGGCCGGGGAGGGCGGCGAGCCGCAGCCGTCCGGCGGGGCCGGTGAGCAGCGGCCCGCGCCGGCCGCGGAGCCGTTCCGTACCAAGGTGCTGAGCGTGCCGGGTCTTGGCGAGGGTGCCGCCGGGCGGCGTTCGCGCGCGCGGACCGAGCACGGGCGGACGACCGGCGCCCGGCGGCCCCGGGGCGCGCTGACCAAGCTGCACCTGGCCGCGACCGTGCAAGCCGCGGCGCCGCACCAGCGGGCGCGCGGCCGGTCGGGGCCGGGGCTGGTGATCCGGCGGGACGACCTGCGGCAGGCGACGCGGGAGGGCCGCGAGGGCAATCTCGTGCTGTTCGTGGTGGACGCCTCCGGGTCGATGGCCGCGCGGCAGCGGATGAGCGCCGTGAAGGGGGCCGTCCTGTCGCTGCTGCTCGACGCCTACCAGCGGCGGGACAAGGTGGGGCTGGTGACCTTCCGGGGGACGTCGGCCGACGTCGCGCTGCCGCCGACCTCGTCGGTGGACGCGGCGGCGGCCCGCCTGGAGTCGCTGCCCACGGGCGGGCGTACGCCCCTGTCCGCCGGGCTGCTGCGCGCCCACGAGGTGCTGCGCGTGGAGCGGCTGCGGGACCCGGCGCGGCGGGCGCTGGTCGTGGTGGTGACCGACGGACGGGCCACCGGTGGCCCCGAGCCGGTGGCGCTGGCGGGACGGGCGGCGCGGCTGTTCGCGGCCGACGGCGTCGCCTCCGTGGTCGTGGACTGCGAGGCGGGGCCGGTGCGGCTGGGGCTCGCCGGGCAGCTCGCGGGCGAGCTGGGCGGTACCGCCGTGACGCTGGACGAGCTGCGGGCGGACTCGATCGCCGGGCTGGTCAAGGACGTACAGGGAAACAGGAGGGCGGCCTGATGCCGCAGGGACAGCCGAGTGTGGTTCCGGACGACGGTCTGACGACCCGTCAGCGGCGCAACCGGCCGCTGGTCGTCGTGCACACCGGGATCGGCAAGGGGAAGTCGACCGCCGCCTTCGGGCTGGCGCTGCGGGCCTGGAACCAGGGGTGGCCGATCGGGGTGTTCCAGTTCGTCAAGTCGGCGAAGTGGAAGGTCGGCGAGGAGAACGCGCTGCGGGTGCTGGGCGCCAGCGGCGAGGGCGGGTCCGTCGACTGGCACAAGATGGGCGAGGGCTGGTCCTGGGTCCAGCGCGACATCCAGGGTGACAACTCGACGAACGAGGAGAAGGCCCGCGAGGGCTGGGAGCAGGTCAAGCGGGACCTGGCCGCCGAGACGTACAAGCTGTACGTGCTCGACGAGTTCGCCTACCCGATGCACTGGGGGTGGGTGGACACCGACGAGGTGGTGCAGGTGCTGCGGGACCGGCCCGGTAGCCAGCACGTCGTGATCACCGGGCGGAACGCGCCCGAGAAGCTCGTGGGGTTCGCGGACCTGGTCACCGACATGTCCAAGGTCAAGCATCCGATGGACGCCGGGCAGAAGGGGCAGAGGGGCATCGAGTGGTGACCTCCTCCGTTCCCCGGCTGGTCGTCGCCGCGCCCTCGTCGGGGAGCGGCAAGACCACCGTCGCCACCGGGCTGATGGCCGCGTTCGCCGCGCGGGGGCTCGCCGTGTCCCCGCACAAGGTCGGGCCGGACTACATCGACCCCGGGTACCACGCGCTCGCCACCGGGCGCGTGGGACGCAACCTCGACGCGTACCTGTGCGGTGCGGAGCTGATCGCTCCGCTGTTCCTGCACGGGGCCGCCGGGTGCGACCTCGCGGTCGTCGAAGGCGTGATGGGGCTGTACGACGGGGCGTCGGGGGAAGGGGAGCTGGCGTCCACCGCGCACGTGGCCAAGCTGCTGCGGGCGCCGGTCGTGCTGGTCGTCGACGCGTCGGCGCAGGCGCGGTCGGTGGCGGCGCTGGTGCACGGGTTCGTCTCCTGGGACCCACAGGTGCGGGTCGGCGGCGTGATCCTGAACAAGGTCGGGTCGGACCGGCACGAGGCTGTGCTGCGGGAGGCGTTGCAGTCGACCGGGGTGCCCGTGCTGGGGGCGCTGCGGCGGGCCGCGCCGGTCGGGGTGCCGTCGCGGCATCTCGGGCTGGTGCCGGTCGCCGAGCGGCGGGCGGAAGCGGTCGACGCCGTCGGGGCGATGGCGGGGCAGGTGGTACGGGGGTGTGATCTGGACGCCCTTGAGCTGCTCGCCCGGTCCGCCGGGCCCCTGCCAGGGGGCCCCGCCCCCTGGACCCCCGGGCCTTCGCCCGCCCACCGCCCGGCTCGGCCGGCCGACAAGCCGGGTCCCCGCGTCGCCGTCGCCGGTGGGGCCGCGTTCACCTTCTCCTACGCGGAGCACACCGAGCTGCTCACCGCCGCCGGGGCGGAGGTCGTGCCCTTCGATCCGCTGCGGGACGAGGAGTTGCCGGAGGGGACGGACGGGCTGGTGATCGGCGGGGGCTTCCCCGAGGTGTACGCCGCCGAGCTGTCCGCCAACGAGCCGCTGCGGAAGTCGGTCGCGCGGCTCGCGGAGCGCGGTGCCCCGGTCGCGGCCGAGTGTGCCGGGCTGCTGTATCTGTGCCGGGAGCTGGACGGGATGCCGATGTGCGGGGTGCTGGACGCCACCGCGCGGATGGGCGAGCGGCTGACGCTGGGCTACCGGGACGCCGTGGCCGTCTCCGACAGCGCGCTGGCCGCCGCCGGGACGCGGATGCGGGGGCACGAGTTCCACCGGACGGTGATCGAGCCGGGGGCCGGTGCGGCTCCGGCGTGGGGGATGCGGGCGCCCGAACGGCGCCTGGAGGGTTTTGTACAGCGGGGTGTGCACGCGAGCTATCTGCACACGCACTGGGCGTCCGAGCCCGGTGTCGCCCGTCGGTTCGTGGAGAGGTGCCGGACGTCATGAGCAACACGCTGACCGGAGTGGGGGTCGGTCCCGGCGACCCCGAGCTGGTGACCGTCAAGGGGGTCAACGCGCTGCGGGCCGCCGAGGTCGTCGTCGTACCCGTGATGGACACGGGCGAGCGGGGGCGGGCCGAGGCGACCGTCCTGCACTACGTGGCGCCGGAGAAGATCCGCCGCGTGGTGTTCGCGCTCAACGAGCGCGGCGACCGGGCGCGGCGCGAGGCCGCCTGGGACGCGGCCGGTGAGACGGTGGCCGGGCTGCTGCGCTCCCACGGCTCGGTCGCCTTCGCGACCATCGGCGACCCCAACGTGTACTCGACGTTCACCTATCTCGCCCAGACCGTCGCCGTGTCCGTGCCGGGGACGGTCGTGGAGACCGTCCCCGGGATCACCGCCATGCAGGACCTCGCGGCGCGGTCCGGGGCCGTGCTGACCGAGGGGACCGAGCCGCTGACGCTGGTGCCGGTCACCGCGGGGGCCGCCGTGCTGAAGGACGCTCTGAACGGGCCGGGGACGGTCGTGGCGTACAAGTTCGGGCGGCAGGCGGCCGAGGTGGCCGAGGCGCTGCGGGAGACCGGGCGGCTGGACGACGCCGTGTGGGGGTCGGCGCTGGGCCTTGAGGAGGAGTCGATCCGGCCGGCCGCCGACCTCGACGGCACTCCCCTGCCGTACCTGTCGACGCTGATCGCGCCCGCGCGGCGGGACGGCGGCCGGGGCGGGAAACTGTGACCGGCGCCGCGCTATTCGGCGATGCCGACCACCAGCCAGATGAACCCCGCGCCGGCGACCGTGCACAGCAGGGTCGAGCGGGCGGGGTGCTCGTGGTGGGCCTCGGGGAGGATCTCGGCGGCGGCGAGGTAGAGCAGGACGCCGCCGAAGAGGCCGAGATAGGCGCCGAGGGCCTGTTCCGGGATGCTGAAGAGGAGGGTCGAGGCCGCGCCGAGCACGGGGGCGCAGGCGTCGGCGACCAGCATGGCGACGGCGCGGCGACGGGCGTTGCCGTAGAGGCTGGTGAGTGTGTAGGTGTTGAAGCCGTCCGCGAAGTCGTGGGCGATCACCGCCAGGGCGACCGCCACGCCCATGCTGCCGCCGACCTGGAAGGCCGCGCCGATCGCCACGCCGTCCATCGCGCTGTGCCCGACCATCGCCGCGGCGGCCGTCAGGCCCACCTCGGGGGCGTGGTGACCGTCCTCGCCGGCGCCGTGCGCGGCGCGGCGGGCGGCCAGCAGGCGTTCCACCAGGTGGGCCAGGAGGAACCCGGCGACGAACAGCAGCAGGGCCTCCGGGACGCCGAACACCTCGCGGCCGGCCGCCTCCAGCGCCTCCGGCAGCAGGTCCAGGCCGACCACGCCGAGCATCAGGCCCCCGGCCAGGCCCAGCACCAGGTGGCGGCGGTCGGTCACGCGCTGTGCCGTCCAGCCGCCGGCCAGCGTCATCAGGAACGCGCCGAGCGCGACGAAGACCGCCATGTGCCCTTGCTATCCGATCGTCCCGCGTCCCCGCGCGTCCGACAGCCGCAACCGCAGTAAGTATGAGTAGGAGAGGACCCGATTCCATGGCCGATGCCGATGCCCCCGCGGGCAAGGTGACCTTCGTCGGTGCCGGCCCCGGTGCCGCCGATCTGCTGACGTTCCGTGCCGCGCGCGCCATCGCCGAGGCCGATGTCGTGATCTGGGCGGCCAGCCTGGTGCAGGCCGAGGTGCTGGAGCACGCCCGGGAGGGCGCCGAGGTGCTCGACTCCGCGGCGATGTCGCTGGAGGACGTCGTCGCCGTCTACGAGCGGGCCCACCGGGAGGGTCTGGCCGTGGCCCGGGTGCACTCCGGCGACCCGGCGCTGTGGGGCGGCACGCAGGAGCAGCTCGACCGGTGCGCGGCGATCGGCATCGCGACCGAGATCGTGCCCGGCGTGTCGTCGTTCTCCGCCGTCGCCGCGCTCGCGGGGCGGGAGCTGACCATCCCGGAGGTGGCGCAGTCCGTCGTCCTCACCCGGCTGGGCGGCGGCAAGACGCCGATGCCGCCCGGGGAGGAGGTCCGCGAGTTCGCCCGGCACGGCACGACCATGGCGGTGTTCCTGTCGGCCGCCCGCAGCGGACAGCTGGTGCGGGAGCTGCTGGAGGGCGGCTACCCGACGGACACGCCGGTGGTCGTCGCCTACCAGGCGACCTGGCCGGAGGAGCTGATCGTCAGGTGCACGATCGGCACGCTGGAGGAGACGGTCAAGGAGCACAAGCTGTGGAAGCACACGCTGTTCCTGGTCGGTCCGGCCCTCGACGCGCGCGGCACCCGCTCGCACCTCTACCACCCGGGCCACTTCCACGGCTACCGCAAGGCCGACCCCCAGGCCCGCAGGGCGCTGCGCGGCCGGAAGACCGGCGACGCCCCCACCCGTACCGAAGGAGTTCCCCAGTGATCGGCCTTGTCTCCGCCACGGCGGCGGGTGCGGCGGCCCGCGACCGGCTGGCCGCCGCGTGGCCCGAGCGCACCCGTGTCTACGAGGGTCCGGTCGCGGACGCCGTACGGGCCGCGTTCGCTCAGTGCGAGCAGCTCGTGTGCTTCCTGGCGACGGGGGCCGTGGTGCGGCTCGTCGCGCCGCTGCTGGCGGACAAGCGGACCGACCCGGGCGTGGTCTGCGTCGACGAGGCGGGACGGTTCGCGGTGTCGCTGCTCGGCGGGCACGGCGGCGGGGCCAACGGGCTCGCCGCCGAGGTGGCCGGGGTGCTGGGCGCCGAGCCGGTGGTGACGACGGCGACGGACGCGGTGGGCGTACCGGGCCTGGACACGCTCGGGCTTCCCGTCGAGGGCGATGTCGCCGGGGTGACCCGGGCCCTGCTGGACGGGGAGCCGGTGGCGCTGCGGGCCGAGGTGTCCTGGCCGCTGCCGCCGCTGCCGCTGGCCGCCGAGGGGGCGTACACGGTCCGGGTGACGGACCGGCTGGTCGAGGAGACCGCCGGGGAAGTGGTCCTGCGTCCGCCGTCGCTCGTCGTCGGGGTCGGGGCGTCCCGGGGCGCGCCCGCCGAGGAGGTGCTCGGTGTCGTCGAGGGCGCCCTGCGCGAGGCCGGGCTCTCCCCCGCGTCCGTGGCCCGGATCACCACCGTGGACGCCAAGGCGGCCGAGCCCGGCATCGTGACCGCGGCGCGGCGGCTCGGGGTGCCGCTCGTGACGTACCCGGCCGGGGAACTGGCCGGTGTCGAGGTGCCCCACCCCTCCGACGCGCCGCTCGCCGCCGTCGGCACCCCCTCCGTCGCGGAGGCCGCCGCCCTGCTGGGCGGCGGTGAACTCCTCGTGCCCAAGCGGAAGTCCGAGCGCGCGGACGGCCGGCCGGCGATGGCGACCTGCGCCGTCGTACGGCGGCCGGGGCGCGGGCGGCTCGCGGTGGTCGGGCTCGGCCCTGGCGCCCGCGACCTGCTCACCCCGCGCGCGGCGGCCGAGCTGCGGCGGGCGTCGGTGCTGGTCGGCCTGGACCAGTACGTCGACCAGATCCGCGACCTGCTGCGGCCCGGCACCCGGGTGCTGGAGTCGGGGCTGGGCGCCGAGGAGGAGCGGGCCCGCACCGCCGTCGAGGAGGCCCGGCGCGGCCACGCCGTCGCGCTGATCGGCAGCGGCGACGCGGGCGTGTACGCCATGGCCTCGCCGGCGCTGGCCGAGGCGTCCGACGACATCGACGTGGTCGGGGTGCCGGGGGTGACCGCGGCGCTGGCGGCCGGGGCGGTGCTGGGCGCGCCGCTCGGCCACGACCACGTCTCCATCAGCCTGTCCGACCTGCACACGCCGTGGGAGGTCATCGAGCGCCGGGTGCGGGCGGCGGCCGAGGCCGACCTGGTGGTGACGTTCTACAACCCGCGCAGCCGGGGCCGCCACTGGCAGTTGCCCAAGGCGCTGGCGATCCTGGCGGAGCACCGGGAGCCGGCGACACCGGTCGGGGTGGTGCGCAACGCCTCCCGCGCCGACGAGTCGGCCCGGCTGACGACGCTGGCCGCGCTGGACCCGGGAGCCGTCGACATGATGACGGTCGTGACGGTCGGCAACACCGCCACCCGCGAGATCGCCGGGCGCATGGTGACGCCGCGCGGCTACCGGTGGCAGGAGAGCGCCCGATGACCCCCGAACCGCTTCACTTTTCCCGATTCCCCGAGGAGACGTTGTGACCACCCCGCCCGCCCTGCTCATCGCCGGACACGGCACCCGGGACGACGCCGGGGCCGAGGCGTTCCGGGACTTCGTGCGCGAGCTGGGCCGCCGCCACCCCGGACTGCCCGTCGCCGGCGGGTTCATCGAGCTGTCCCCGCCGCCGCTGGGCGACGCGGTCGCCGAGCTGGTGGAGCGGGGGGTGCGCCGGTTCGCCGCCGTGCCGCTGATGCTGGTGTCCGCCGGGCACGCCAAGGGCGACATCCCGGCGGCGCTGGCCCGCGAGAAGGAACGGCACGCCGGGATCTCGTACACCTACGGCCGTCCGCTGGGTCCGCACCCGGCGCTGCTGCGGGTCCTCGAGCGGCGGCTGGCCGAGGCGATGGACCCCGGCTGGGACCCGGCCGAGGTGACCGTGCTGCTGGTCGGGCGCGGGTCGACGGACCCGGACGCCAACGCCGAGGTGTTCAAGGCGGCGCGGCTGCTGTGGGAGGGGCGGGGGTACGCGGGCGTGGAGACGGCGTTCGTGTCGCTGGCGCGGCCGGACGTGCCGGGCGGCCTGGAGCGGTGCGCGCGGCTCGGCGCCCGACGGATCGTGGTGCTGCCGTACTTCCTGTTCACCGGCATCCTCCCGGACCGGGTCCGGTTCCAGACCGAGGAGTGGGCGGGGGCGCGTCCGGAGATCCAGGTGCGTTCGGCGGACGTCATCGGGCCGGAGCCGGAGCTGCTCGACCTGGTGTGGGAGCGGTACGAGGAGGCGGTGGGCGGTGATCTGCGGATGAACTGCGACTCGTGCGTGTACCGCATCGCGCTGCCGGGCTTCGAGGACAAGGTGGGGGCGCCGCAGCAGCCGCACTTCCACCCCGACGACGACGGCCATCACCACCACGGCCACGGGCACGCGCACTCCCATGCTCACTGAGGGGACCGTGCCCGCCGGGAGCGGCCACGACCTGCGCCACCACGGCGACGCCGAGGTCCGGGGCGACGGGGCCGCGCTGGTGGACCTCGCGGTCAACGTCCGCGCGGGCACCCCGCCGGCCTGGCTGCGCGAGCACCTCGCGGCCTCGCTCGGCTCGCTCGCGGCCTACCCGGACGGCCGGGCGGCGCGGGCGGCGGTGGCGGCGCGGCACGGGCTGCCGGTGGAGCGGGTGCTGCTGACGGCGGGCGCGGCGGAGGCGTTCGTGCTGCTGGCGCGGGCGCTGAAGGTGTGCCGGCCGGTCGTGGTGCACCCGCAGTTCACGGAGCCGGAGGCGGCGCTGCGGGACGCGGGGCACACGGTGGACCGGGTGCTGCTGCGCGCCGGGGACGGCTTCCGGCTGGACGCGGCGGCCGTGCCCGAGGACGCCGACCTGGTGGTGGTCGGGAACCCGACCAACCCGACGTCCGTGCTGCATCCCGCCGCAGCGGTCGCCGCGCTGGCCCGGCCCGGGCGGACGCTGGTGGTGGACGAGGCGTTCATGGACGCGGTGCCGGGCGAGCGGGAGGCACTGGCCGGGCGCACGGACGTGCCCGGTCTGGTGGTGCTGCGCAGCCTCACCAAGACCTGGGGGCTGGCCGGACTGCGGATCGGGTACGTGCTGGCGGCGCCGGACGTCATCGGCGAGCTGGAGCGCGCGCAGCCGTTGTGGCCGGTGTCCACGCCGGCGCTGGCGGCGGCCGAGGCGTGCGTGGGGCCGCGGGCGCTGGCGGAGGCCGCGCACGCCGCCCACCGCGTCGCCGCCGACCGGGACCGTCTGGTCGCCGGGCTGAAGGGGTTCGCCGGTCGGGGGCTGCGGGTGGTGGAACCGGCCGAGGGGCCCTTCGTCCTGGTACGGCTGCCGGGGGCCGCCGACGTACGCCGGCGGCTGCGGGAGCTGGGGTACGCGGTCCGGCGGGGGGACACGTTCCCGGGGCTGGACGAGGGGTGGCTGCGGCTGGCGGTACGGGACCGGGCGACGACGGACGGCTTCCTGCGGGCGCTGGAGCGGGCGGTCGGGCGGGGCTGAGCGGGGGGCGGCGGGGCGGGAACGGCGGGCCGGGACAACCGTCCGGAACTCACCCCCTCACTTTTGACATGACATTGACAATCCTGTGCGAGGCGTTGGTACACAAGTGGGCCTGAGCGCTCTCTGTGAGCACTCTGTGTCTACGGGGACAAGGAGCCCGCCATGGCGAGACCACGCCTGCGCACCCGCTTACCAGCCCGCCTCCGCACCCGGTCACGACTGCGCGCCGCCCTGGTCGGCGCCGCGGCGACCGCGCTGCTCCTCGGTTCGGCTCCGGCCGTACCCGCCCAGCAGGGCGATCAGAGATCCGCCGCCGGACCCGACACCAGTGACCCGCGCGAGGGCTGGCGCTCCAACAGTGAGCGGGCCGACGACGAACCCGGGTTCTGGGACCGCCTCTTCGGGGACGACGGCGGGGACGACGGCCGGGACGACGGGACCGCGGCCGCCGGCGACCCGGGCCGTATCACTCTGGACCGAGGACGCGGCTCCTCCCCCGTCTCCTGGCGGGTGGCCGGCGCGGCGAAGGGCGTGACGATCCGCGCGCCCCGCACGCTCCACCCCACCGGCGCGGAGCTGACCTGGAGCGCCTACCAGGGCAAGGACCTGCTGGAGTACGAGGTCCACCGCTCCACGGCGAAGGACTTCACCCCGAGCGCCGAGACGCTGCTCGCCCCCGTCGGCCGCGACAGCCGCGCCTTCACCGACCGTACGGCGGCCCCGGCCCGCGCGGGCGCCGACGGACCGGCGTACACCTACCGCGTCGCGGTGCGCACCACGCAAGGCAGGCTGCTGGCGAGCCCGGCACGCACGGTCGAACTGCCGGACCTCGGGCAGGCCGCGGCCCCGGAGGCCTACTTCCTGCCGTACACGCCCGCCCGGGTCGTCCCCGGCGAGCGGTACACCGTCGAGGCGACCCTCACCAACACCACGGACACGGTGTGGAAGAAGGGCGAGCGGGTCCTGTCGTACCGCTGGACACTGGGCGGCAAGGACGTCACCAACCTGCTCAACAAGGACGCCACGCCGCTGCCGCAGGACATGGCGCCCGGCGCCAGCGTCACCTTCGAGGCGGAGCTGAAGGCCCCCGTCCTCGCCGACCCGCTGGACAAGCGGCTTGCCTTCGGCCTGGAGTGGGACCTCAGGGAGAAGACCACCGGGAAGTGGCTCTCCGAGACGGACGGCGTGCCGCCCTCCGTCCACCGGGTCACGGCCGAGTACCCGACCTCCGGCCAGCTCGGCCTGGAGGACTTCTACTCCTACGCCGGGAAGAACACCGGCGCCGGCTCGGCGCTGATGAGCAACCTGTACGCGGGCAACGCCGTCTGGTCCTACGACGCCTTCTCCAACCCCTCCCTGGGCTTCTCGACCTTCCTGCGGCTGGCGTACAACTCGCAGGACGCCTCGCACACCCCGGCCGGTCCCGGCTGGTCGCTCCAGGCGTCCTCACCGGTGCGCCTGGGCTCCCCGCTGGACTTCCACCCCTCCGCGCTGCTGCCCGCGCAGATCACGCTGACCGACGGCGACGGCACCAGCCACGTCTTCAGCAAGAACAAGAAGGGCGGCTGGGACAGCCCCGCCGGGGTCCACTTCCGGGTCGAGCAGCTGGAGAAGGACTGCCTGCTCAAGCCGCACCAGCGGGAGGCGTGGGAGTTCCTGCGCCCGGACCGCACCCGGTTCCTCTTCGACTGCCAGGGCTATCCGAGCGCCCAGGTGGACAAGAACGGCAACCGGATGGAGTTCACCTACGAGAGCCACCTCCTCGGCCACAAGCGGCTCGCGTACGTCACCGACGCGGAGGGCCGGCGCACCCTCTCCCTCGACTACTGGGAGACGGGCGAGAAGTACGCGTACGTCGACAAGGACGGCGAGGTCCGCACCGGTGACCACCTGCTCAACCCGCTGATCATCGGCAACGTCCAGTCCGTCACCGACATCTCCGGCCGCCGCGTCGACCTCACCTTCACCGCCAAGGGCCTGCTCGCGCGGCTCACCGACGGCGCGAACGCCGAGGCGAAGCTGCGCAAGGTCTTCCGGTTCGACTACGGCACGGAACTCGACGTTCCGGCGGTGAAGCTGGAAAAGATCACCGACCCGCGCGGCAACGCGACCCGCCTGGACTACGTCGGCCCGCACGACGACAAGGACCAGCTCCCCTTCCTGGGCCGCACCAAGGCGGTCGAGGACCGGCTCGGCGGGCTGACCCGCTACCGGTACGAGGACGCCGACGGGCACGACGGCAAGGCGGTGCGGACCGTCGTCACGGACGCCGAGGACCATCCGTCGGCCCAGCTGATGGACAGCTACGGCCGCCCGGTGAAGCTCACCGACGCCAAGCAGCGCACCACGAAGCTGGCCTGGGACGCGGACAACAACGTCACGCGCCTGGAGGAGAACAACGGCGCCGCCCGCACCTGGACCTACGACCCGAAGACCGGCTACCCGCTGGAGACCAGGGACGCGGAGAGCGTCGAGCACGACCGTCCCGCCGCGACCTTCGCCTACGCCACCGGTGAGGACGGCTACATCGCCGACCTGGTGCGCAGGGTCTCCCCGGAGGGCCGGACCTGGGAGTTCGGCTACGACGCGCGCGGCAACCTGACCTCGGTCACCGACCCCAAGGGCGTCGAGAGCGAGGCCGACGGCGACTACACGTCGACCAACACCTACGACGGCCGCGGCCGGCTCGCCACCGCGACCGACGCCAACGAGCACACCACCCGCTTCGAGGACTACCACCCCTCCGGCTACCCGCGCGCCCTCGTCGACGCGCTCGGCAACCGCACGCAGACCACGTACGACGTGCGCGGCAACGTCACCGGGCTGCAGGAGGCGAACGGGGCGACGACCACGCAGACGTACGACGTCTTCGGCCGTCCGCTGGAGAACCGCCGGCCCAAGGACCAGGAGGCCGGCGACTTCATCGTGACGCCCGCCCCCGAGTACGACGCCAACGGCAACACCCTGGTGTTCACCGCCCCGAACGAGGTGCGGGGCACCAGCGAGTACGACGCCGCCGACCAGCTCGTGAAGTCCACGCAGCCCGGCGACGAGGAGGGCTCGCCGGCCCGGGTGTCGACGTTCACCTACGACAAGGCAGGCAACCAGCTCACCTCCACCGAGCCCAAGGGCAACCTGACCGACGAGCCGGGCGACTTCACCTCCACCACGAAGTACGACGAGGTGTACCAGCCCGTCGAGGCGGTCAACGCGGCCGGCGGGCGGGCCACGGCGGTCTACAACGACGTCGGTGACCTGGTGGAGGTCCGCGACGCCCGCAAGAACGAGAGCGAGGACCCGGACGACTACACCACCCGGTTCCGCTACGACCTCGACCACCGGCTCCTGGAGACCACCGACGCGGCCGGGAAGTCGACGACGAGCACCTACGACTGGGACGGGCTGACCACCGCCACCACCGACGCGGACGGCAACCGCACCGAACTGGTCCTGGACGCCCGCGCCGCCCTGGTCGAGGCCCGCGCCCCGCACGACGACTCCGTCACCCGCGCCACCCGCTTCGAGTACGACGAGGTGGGCAACCAGACCCGCGTCATCACCCCGCGCGGGGTGGAGACCGGCGACGACGACCGGGACTTCGCCGCCGAGACGGTCTACGACGAGCTGAACCGGGTCAAGGAGACGCTCACCCCGTACGACCCCGACGACACCCGGTACGACACGCCGGACCGGACGACGTACACGTACGACGAGGTGAGCCGGCTGACGAAGGTCAGCGCGCCGCCGTCCGAGGGCCAGTCGGTCCGCAACGAGACGGAGTACACCTACTTCGACACCGGCTGGATCAAGACGTCCACGGACGCCTACGACATCGTCAACCGCTACGAGTACAACGACCTCGGCCAGCAGATCCAGAACACGCTGACCAGCGCGGGCGGTTCGGTCTCCCGGACGCTGAACTCGTCGTTCTACCCGAGCGGCGCGCTGAAGTCCCGGTCGGACGACGGTGTCCCGGTCGGTCTCGCGGTCGCGCTGGTCGACAACTCCGACATCAACAACACGGCCACCCGGGGCACCTGGGAGGAGACGGCGCCCGCCGGGTCGTACGGCTACAACGCCCACACCCACCCGGCCGGTTCGGGCGAGGCCCGCTTCGTCTGGCAGCTCACCGTGCCGCAGGACGGCGACTACACCGTCTACGTCCGCCACCCGGAGGTCGACGGCGCGGCGAAGGACGCCAGGTACGAGATCAAGCACAAGGACGGGACGGAGACCCGGACCCTCGACCAGACGGAGCTGCCGGGCGAGTGGCGGTCCCTGGGCGAGTACGCCTTCACCGAGGAGCCCGGGCAGGCCGTCACCCTCACCGACGAGGCCACCGGCACGGTCGTCGCCGACGCCGTGCGGCTGGTCCGCGACAACGAGGGCGACACCGACAACGAGGCCAAGGACTTCGCCTACCGCTACGACGCCAACGGCAACCAGACCGAGATCACGGACAACAGCCCCGGGGTCCAGGTCGACCGCTACACCCTGGAGTACGACGGCCTCAACCAGCTCAGCAAGGTCGTCGAGCACGCCGGGGACACCGTCCGCAACACGACGGCGCTGACCTACGACGCCAACGGCAACCCGCTCACCACCACCCACGACCTGACCTGGAGCAAGCTGGAGTACGACGCCCTGGACCGGGTGCAGCGGATCACCAACGCCGACTCGCCCACGGCCGGGGACCGGCAGGTCACGACCCTGGAGTACACCGCCCGCGGCGAACTGGCGAAGCAGACCAAGCCCAACGGCAACGTGCTCACCGTCGACTACTACCTCGACGGGTCCACCAAGAAGACCAGCGAGCACAAGCCCGACGGCACGGTCGTCGCCGAGCACGCCCTGAAGTACACCGCCAACGGTCACAAGCTCGAAGACGTCCTGAAGCTGATGGACGCCGACGACCACGGCTCGACCATCGACAACACCTACGCGTACACCTACGACCCGCGGGACCGCATCGCGAAGGTCGCGAAGTCCGGCGACGACGAGGCGACGGAGGAGTACCGGCACGACGCGGCCGGCAACGTGGTGTGGCAGACGGTGGACGACACCACCACCACCCACCGCTACGACCGCAACCGCCTGCTGACCTCCACCGCCGACGGTGTGTCCTCGACGTACAACTACGACCCGCTGGGCCGGCTCGACACCGTCTCCTTCGGCGGCGAGACGATCCAGAAGTACCGCTACGACGGCTTCGACCGGCCGGAGTCCGTCACGGCGGGCGCCGGGGAGGCTGCGAAGACCACGCGGATGACGTACGACGCCTTCGACCGCACGGTGAAGGAGACGGCGGGCAGCGGCGACGACGCGAAGACGACCCTGTTCACCTACCTGGGCATCACGTCGCACTCCTTGAAGGAGTCCGTCACCGACGAGGGCACGACCGCCTTCCAGTACGCGTCCTGGGGCCAGAAGCTGACGCAGATCAAGGACGAGGAGGCCGACGAGAACGCGGACCCGGAGACCGCGCAGTTCCTGTACCACCCGCACGGTGACGTCGAGGCCCTGACCGGCGAGGACGGGAACACCGAGACGACGTACGGGTACACCGCCTACGGCAAGAACGACAACGCCCAGTTCACGGGCGCGGACGCGCCGGGAGCGGGTGGTGAGGAGCCGTCGGAGCCGTACAACTCCTACCGCTTCAACGCCAAGCGCTACGACACCACGTCCGGCACGTACGACATGGGCTTCCGGCAGTACGACCCGGGCCTGAACCGGTTCCTGACCCGGGACATGTACGGCGGCGCGCTGGCCGACATGGGGCTGACGACCGACCCCTTCACCGGCAACCGGTACGCCTTCGCGGGCGGCAACCCGGTCTCCTTCATCGAGATCGACGGCCACCTGTTCGGGCTGTCCTGGTCCGACATCGGGCACGCGGCCCTGGACGTGGTGGGTCTCATCCCGGCCGTGGGCGAGGTCGCCGACCTGGCCAACTGCGGCTGGTACGCGGCCGAGGGCAACTACGTCGACGCCGGCCTGTCCTGCGCCTCGGCGATCCCGTTCGCGGGGTACGGGGCGACGGCGGCGAAGGCGGCGCGCTACGGCGACCGGGCGCTGGACGCCGTCGACACGGCGGGCGACGCGGCCCGCGCGGCGGACAACGTGGCGGACGCGGGACGCGCGGCGGACGCCGGCACGCCTCCGGCGGCGACGACGCCGGACGCGCCGACGACACCGCGGGACCCGGACCCGGCTCCGGCCCCGGCCGACCCGGCCCCCGCGCCGGCGGCGCCGGCCGCCCCCGCGCCGGCCCCGCCGAAGGTCCCCGAGGCCCCGCCGGCCAGCGGCGCGGCGTGCAAGCTGGGCAACAGCTTCGTGCCCGGCACCGAGGTCCTGATGGCGGACGGCACGACCAGGCCCATCGAGGACATCGAGGAGGGCGACAGGGTCGCCGCGTCCGACGTGGAGACGGACGACGCCCAGTCCCGCACGGTCACCCGCACCATCGAGGGCGACGGCACCAAGCACCTGGTGACCATCACCGTCGACACGGACGGCCGGGCCGGCGGCAGGACCTCCACCCTCACCGCGACCGACGGCCACCCGTTCTGGCTGCCGGACCTGGCCCGGTGGGTCGAGGCCGGCGACCTGGAACGCGGCCAGTGGCTGAGCACGGGCAGCGGCAACTGGGTCCGGATCACGGCGGTGACGTCCCGGACGGCCGAGGCGACGGTGCACAACTTCTCGGTCGAGGGGTTGCACACGTACTACGTGATGGCCGGGGGCGTGCCCGCACTGGTGCACAACTGCGGGGACGGCTCCGTCTCCGACCAGGTGATGAACGAACACATCCTGCCCAGGCACGACCCGAACCACACGGACGCCTGGACGGAGTGGCCTGAGAAGTCCAAGTTCGACGACTGGGTCACCCCCGGCCACATCCGCAACTGGGCCCGGCTGGCGATGAAGAAACCGATCGACGGCCTGAACGTCGGTACCGGTTCGGCCCACCAGCACATCCTCACCAT
This sequence comes from Streptomyces sp. NPDC016677, assembly GCF_055562815.1. Classification (NCBI taxonomy): domain Bacteria; kingdom Bacillati; phylum Actinomycetota; class Actinomycetes; order Kitasatosporales; family Streptomycetaceae; genus Streptomyces; species Streptomyces sp. NPDC016677. The sequence goes on from NZ_JBVHEO010000014.1 coordinate 77,104, forward strand.
CACGGGCCGCACCAACCCCGTCGGCTACGACGCGGACAACAATCCCCTGTTCTCCATCGCGGTATGGGTGGAGAACGGCAATGTCACCAGCGTCCATCCGAACTGAACGAGGGAGTCCATGATCAACCTTCAGGTGCGCACGGGGAGCGGCGACATCGTCTCGCGCGGGTCCTGCGGACTCGACTGGGCGACGGCTCTCCAGCGCATCGACGAGGACAGGTTTCCGTTCCTGGGCAGCCTGCTGCCCTACGCGGACACCATGTTCAACTCACGGCAGACCCGACGGCTGCTCAGGGAGACCGCGGACCCGGCCGTCCGTGACCTGCTCGGTCAGGAGGCCGTGACGGAGATCGAGCGGCTCTGTCGCGAAGTCGAACGACAACCGCACCGGTACCTGTGGTTCCTGGGCGACTGAGAGGTGGTGGACGGGCGGGTCACCGGGAAGTCACCCCACGACCCGCCCGTTCACCACCACCCGCGACGGGACCCCCAGCACCCGCACATCCGCCCGGGGGTCCCGTTCGTACACCACCAGGTCGGCCGGGGCGCCCTCCCGCAGGGCGGGGCGGCCGAGCCAGGCGCGGGCCGACCAGGTGGCGGCCGAGAGGGCGGTGAGCGGCGGGATGCCGGCCGTGACCAGTTCCGCGACCTCCGCCGCCACCAGCCCGTGCGGCAGCGTGCCGCCCGCGTCCGTGCCGACGTAGACCGGGACCCCGGCGTCGTGGGCGTCGCGGACGGTGTCGTAGCGGCGGGCGTGGAGCCGGCGGAGGTGGGCGGACCAGCGGGGGAACTTGGCCTCGCCGCCGGCGGCCAGGTCCGGGAAGGTCGCGATGTTGACCAGGGTGGGGACGATCGCGACGCCCCGGGAGGCGAACAGCGGGATCAGCTCGTCGGTGAGACCGGTGGCGTGTTCGACGCAGTCGATGCCCGCCTCCACCAGGTCGCGCAGGGAGTCCTCGGCGAAGCAGTGCGCGGTGACGCGGGCGCCCAGGCGGTGGGCCTCGGCGATGGCCGCCTCCACCGCGCCGCGCGGCCAGCACGCCGACAGATCCCCGAGGTCGCGGTCGATCCAGTCGCCGACCAGCTTGACCCAGCCGTCGCCGCGCCGGGCCTCCCGGGCGACGTAGGCGGGCAGGTCCTCGGGTTCCACCTCCCAGGCGTAGCCCCGGATGTAGCGGCGGGTGCGGGCGATGTGCCGCCCGGCCCGGATGATCTTCGGCAGGTCCTCGCGGCCGTCCACCCAGCGGGTGTCGGAGGGCGACCCCGCGTCCCGCAGCAGCAGCGCCCCCGCGTCCCGGTCGGCCAGCGCCTGCCGCTCGGCGACGTCGGCGGGGACCGCCCCGTGCCGGTCGAGGCCGACGTGGCAGTGGGCGTCGACCAGGCCGGGCAGGGTCCAGCCCTCGACGGTACGGACGTCCCGGGCGCCGGCCGGACGGTCGTAGGAGACCCTGCCGTCGATCACCCACAGCTCGTCGCGGACCTCCTCCGGTCCGACGAGCACCCGGCCCTTCACGTGCAGCACCGCGCCATCGCTCATGTCCCGCAGCCTAGTCAGCCCCCGCGAGGGCTCGCCGTGCGGTCGGGTGACCGCCCGCCGCCGTAGCGGAAGCCAGGGTTCCGGGCGTGACCGTGTCGCAACGGACGGGCTCCGGCGCGAGTCGGGAGGCGTGCCGCGGTTACCCTCGACCCGTACGCCCCGCGTACGCCGACCCGTGTGCAGTGACCCCTGTGCTGTAGTGAAGAGAGCGCCACCGTGACCAACCCCTTCCTGGACCTCCCCCCGCTGAGCGCCGGCCGTTTCGCCGCGATCGAGGACCGGGTGGCGCGGCTGCTCGGCACCGCACAGGACGTGGTGATCACCCAGGGCGAGGCGCTGCTGCCGCTGGAGGGCGCGATCCGCGGGACGGCCGGGCCGGACACCGTGGCGCTGAACGTGATCACGGGACCGTACGGGCAGACCTTCGGCGACTGGCTGCGGGACTGCGGCGCGACGGTGCACGACCTGGCGGTGCCCTTCCACGAGGCGGTGACGGCGGACCGGGTGCGGGAGGCGTTGGCCGCGCACCCGGAGATCGACTTCGTGTCGCTGGTGCACGCCGAGGCGGCGACCGGGAACACCAACCCGGTCGCGGAGATCGGCGCGGTGGTGAAGGAGCACGGCGCGCTGTTCTACCTGGACGCCGTGGCCTCCGTGGGCGCCGAGCCGGTACAGCCGGACGCCTGGGGCGTGGACCTGTGCGTGATCGGGGCGCAGAAGGCGATGGGCGGTCCGGCCGGGGTGTCGGCGGTGTCGGTGAGCGAGCGGGCCTGGGCGCGGATGGCGGCGAACCCCGGGGCGCCGCGCCGGTCGTACCTCTCCCTCCTGGACTGGAAGGAGCGCTGGATCGACGGCGGGCGCACGGCGCTGCCGCACGCTCCGGCGCAGCTGGAGATGCTCGCCCTGGAGGCGTGCGTGCAGCGGATCGAGGCGGCGGGCGCGGCGTCGGTCATGGCGCGGCACGCCTCGGCCGCGGCGGCCACCCGCGCGGGAGCCCTGGCGCTGGGCGGGGGCCTCACGCCGTACGTGCGCGCGGCGCGCGACGCGGCGCCGGTCGCCACGACGCTGCGGGCGCCGGCCGGCCTGGACGCCTCGGAGCTGGTGGCGCGGGCCCTGGAGCTGGACCCGGCGCTGCCGCTGGCCGCGGGCGGGGGCGCGCTGGCCAAGGAGATGATCCGGGTCAACCACTACGGGCCGCACGCGACCCGCGGGGCCGTCCGCGGCTGTCTGGACGCGCTCGGCGCCGCGCTGGCCGAGAAGGGCCTGCCGACCGATCCGGAAGGCGCCCACCGGGCCGCCGAGGGCGCCTGGCAGGCGTAACGGGATCTGAATTCGGGATTCCTTCGGGGAGATAATCAAAAACAATTCAGAATTCTTTCCAGGGCAGCTTCCCGTATTCTTCTGCCCGCTTTCCCGAGGGCTAAACACTAAGATTTCGCGAACGCTTCCACCGGGTTACCTGATTGTGACCCGTTACACAAGCGGTCCGTTTCGCACCATAAGTCCCGGGCAAATCACCACAAACCCCAGGCCCCTCCTGCGACCACTCGCGCCCGCGTGATAACACACGCCATCGCCATTCGTAACCCCGCCCGGCGATGCAATTTTGCATTTCCCTGGGTAAGTTCAATTTGCATGACTGCCGCACAAGCAGACCTGCACATCGATCGTCCGAGAGTGGCGGACGGAGCCGCGCTGTGGCGTATAGCGAGGGATTCGAAGGTCCTGGACCTGAACTCCTCCTACGCCTATCTGCTGTGGTGCCGTGACTTCGCCGCGACCTCGGCCGTCGCTCGCGCGGCGAGCGGCGAGGCGGTCGGGTTCGTCACCGGCTATGTGCGGCCGGACCGTCCCGGCACCCTGCTGGTCTGGCAGGTGGCGGTGGACGAGGCGTACCGCGGTCGTGGACTGGCCGCGCAACTGCTCGACGGTCTGGTCGCGCGCGCCGTGACGGAGCAGGCGCTGACCACGCTGGAGACGACCATCAGCCCGGACAACCTCCCCTCCCGACGGCTGTTCACCTCGTTCGCCGAGCGCCACGGCGCCGCGCTGGAGCGAGAGACGCTGTTCGACGCCGGTCTGTTCCCCGACGGACCGCACGAGCCCGAGGTCCTGTACCGCATCGGCCCCCTGTCAGCGGCCCGCTGACACCGGACCCCCACCGACTTCGACTTCCCTCACCTCACCCCTCACCGCACCGAGGAGCGATTCGTCGTGACCATCACCCAGCCCGACCTGAGTGTCTTCGAGACCCTGGAGTCCGAGGTACGCAGCTACTGCCGCGGCTGGCCCACCGTCTTCGACCGCGCGCACGGCAGCCGCATGTACGACGAGGACGGCCACGAGTACCTCGACTTCTTCGCCGGAGCCGGGTCGCTCAACTACGGGCACAACAACCCCGTGCTGAAACGGGCGTTGATCGACTACCTGGAGCGGGACGGCGTCACGCACGGTCTCGACATGTCGACCACCGCCAAGCGCCGCTTCCTGGAGACCTTCCAGAACCTGGTGCTGCGCCCCCGTGACCTGCCGTACAAGGTCATGTTCCCCGGTCCGACCGGCACCAACGCGGTGGAGGCCGCGCTGAAGCTGGCCCGCAAGGTCAAGGGCCGCGAGGCGATCGTCTCCTTCACCAACGCCTTCCACGGGATGTCGCTGGGCTCGCTCGCCGTGACCGGCAACGCCTTCAAGCGGGCCGGCGCCGGCATCCCGCTGGTGCACGGCACCCCGATGCCGTTCGACAACTACTTCGACGGCACGGTCGAGGACTTCCTGTGGTTCGAGCGGCTCCTGGAGGACCAGGGCTCGGGCCTGAACAAGCCCGCCGCCGTGATCGTGGAGACCGTGCAGGGCGAGGGCGGCATCAACGTGGCCCGCCTGGAGTGGCTGCGCGCGCTCGCCGAGCTGTGCGAGCGGCAGGACATGCTGCTGATCGTCGACGACATCCAGATGGGCTGCGGCCGGACCGGCGCCTTCTTCTCCTTCGAGGAGGCGGGCATCACGCCGGACATCGTCACCGTCTCCAAGTCCATCAGCGGCTACGGCCTGCCGATGTCGCTGTGCCTGTTCAAGCCCGAACTGGACGTCTGGGAGCCGGGCGAGCACAACGGCACCTTCCGCGGCAACAACCCCGCCTTCGTCACCGCGACCGCCGCCCTGGAGACCTACTGGGCCGACGGCTCCGCGATGGAGAAGCAGACCCGCGCCCGCGGCGAGCGGATCGAGCAGCACCTGATCTCGATCACCGAGGAGAACCTCGCCGACATCAAGGAGTACCGGGGTCGCGGCCTGGTCTGGGGCCTGGAGTTCCACGACAAGGACCGCGCCGGCCGTGTCGCCAAGCGCGCCTTCGAGCACGGGCTGCTGATCGAGACGTCCGGCCCGGAGAGCGAGGTCGTCAAACTGCTCCCGGCCCTCACCCTCACCCCCGACGAGCTGGACGAGGGCATGAAGACCCTCGCCCGAGCCGTCCGCGAGACCGTCTGAGACGGTTCCGCACCCCCCCTGTAACACCCGAGTAGGAGGCATCGCCACACCGTGATCGTCCGTTCCTTCGACGAATTCAAGGGCACCGACCGGCACGTCAAGTCCGAGGGCGGGACCTGGGAGAGCACCCGCATCGTCCTCGCCAAGGAGGGCGTCGGCTTCTCCGTCCACGAGACCATCCTGTACGCGGGCACGTCGACGGACATGTGGTACCAGAACCACATCGAGGCCGTCGTCTGCACCAAGGGCGACGCCGAGCTGACCGACCGCGAGACCGGGAAGACGTACCACATCACGCCCGGCACCATGTACCTCCTCAACGGCCACGAGCGGCACACGCTCAAGGTCAAGGAGGACTTCCACTGCATCTGCGTGTTCAACCCGCCCGTGACCGGACGGGAGGACCACGACGAGAACGGCACCTACCCGCTGCTCACCGAGGAGGTGTGAGGAACCCGTGACCGCGACCACCGAGACCCCCGCGACCACTGTCACCGATCTCTACCCCACCCGAGGCGCCACCGAGGTGGCCACCCCCCGCCAGGACCCGGTCGTCTGGGGCGCGCCCGACGCGCCCGGGCCGTTCGGGCCGAGCGACCTGCAGTCCTTCGAGCGCGACGGCTTCTTCGCCATCGACCAGCTCATCACGCCGGACGAGGTCGCCGTCTACCGGGAGGAACTGGACCGCCTCGTCACCAGCCCGGAGATCCGCGCCGACGAACGCTCGATCGTCGAGCCGCGGTCCAAGGAGATCCGGTCCGTCTTCGAGGTGCACAAGATCAGCGAGGTCTTCGCCCGGCTCGTGCGCGACGAGCGGGTCGTGGGCCGTGCCCGGCAGATCCTCGGCTCGGACGTCTACGTCCACCAGTCGCGGATCAACGTCAAGCCGGGCTTCGGCGCCAGCGGTTTCTACTGGCACTCGGACTTCGAGACCTGGCACGCCGAGGACGGTCTGCCGCGGATGCGTACGGTGTCGGTCTCCATCGCGCTGACCGAGAACCACGACACCAACGGCGGACTCATGATCATGCCGGGGTCGCACAGGACGTTCCTCGGGTGCGCGGGTGAGACGCCGAAGGACAACTACAAGAAGTCGCTCCAGATGCAGGACGCGGGCACGCCGTCCGACGAGGGGCTGACCAAGATGGCCTCGGAGTACGGCATCAAGCTGTTCACCGGCAAGGCCGGCTCGGCGACCTGGTTCGACTGCAACTGCATGCACGGGTCCGGGGACAACATCACCCCGTTCCCCCGCTCCAACGTCTTCATCGTGTTCAACAGCGTGGAGAACGCGGCGGTGGAGCCGTTCGCGGCGCCGGTACGGCGTCCGGAGTTCATCGGCGCGCGGGACTTCACGCCGGTGAGGTGACCGGCTGACGCGGCCACCGGGCCGGTGCCTCCTCGTGCGGTACGGGAGGCACCGGCCCGGTCGCGTCACCCCAGGGCGTCCAGCAGCCGGTCGACGTCCGCCTCCGTGTTGTACAGGTGGAAGGCGACGCGCAGGTTGCCCGCCCGGTCGGCGACCTGGATGCCGGCCCGGCTCAACTCGCCCTGCCGCCGGCCGAGTCCGGGCACCGAGACGATCGCCGAGCCCGGCGCGGGCACCGGCTCGTGCCCGAGCGTGGCCAGCCCGGCCCGGAACCGGTCGGCGAGCGCGAGGTCGTGGGCGTGCACGGCGTCCACCCCGAGTTCCTCGATCAGTGCCAGGGAGTGCCGGGCGGCGGCGTAGGACAGCAGGGCGGGGCTCTCGTCGAACCGGCGGGCGGAGCGGGCCAGTTCCTGGACCGGACCGTAGGTGCTCTGCCAGGGGTGCTCGCCCGCGGCCCAGCCGGCGAACAGCGGGGTCAGCCCGCCCAGGTCCTCGGGGACGACGAGGAAGGCGACCCCGCGCGGGCACAGCACCCACTTGTAGGCGACGACCGCGACGTAGTCGACGTCGGCGACGGCCAGCGGCAGCCAGCCGGCCGACTGGGAGGCGTCCAGGAAGATCCGCGCGCCGTGCTCCCGGGCGGCGGCGCGCAGTGCGGGCAGGTCGACGAGCCGCCCGTCGGCGGACTGCACGGCGCTCACGGCGACGAGGGCGGTGTCCGCGGTGACCGACTCGGCGATCCGCTCCAGCGGCACGGCCCGCACCTTGAGGTCGCCGCGTACGTGGAAGGGGTTGACCAGGGAGCTGAAGTCGTCCTCGGCGGTGAGGACTTCGGCGCCCGGCGGCAGCGAGGCCGCGATCACGCCGCTGTAGACGGCGACCGACGCGCCGACGGCGACCCGGGAGACGGGCACCCCGGCGATCCGCGCGAACGCGGCCCGGGACGCCTCGACGTCGGCGAACATGTCCGACGGCTGCCCGGCCGCCACGGACGCCACCGCGTCCCGCAGCGCGGCGACGGACCGGGCGGGCAGCAGCCCCAGAGTGGCGGTGTTCAGATAGACGGTCTCCGGCCGGAACTCGGCACGGACGAGACGATCGAAGCTCTGCATGCCCCCTACTGTGCGGCCCCGGCCGTCCCCCGTCCATCGTGTTCTCCGGCTCGCGGCACCGCGCAGCCGTCGGGGCCGCAGGCGTCGCCGCCCTCCACGGCCGCCTGCGTGCCCTGGACCATGGCGAGCGGCGCCCGCGCCTGCCACGCCTGGGTGAGTGCCTGTGCGAAGACCTCGGCGGGCTGGGCGCCGGAGACGCCGTACGCCCGGTCGAGGACGAAGAACGGCACACCGTTCGCGCCGAGCCGCGCGGCCTCCCGCTCGTCGGCGCGCACCTCGTCGGCGTACGCCGTCGGGTCGGCGAGGACCTCGCGCGCCGCGTCCGTGTCGAGACCGGCGGCGCCGGCCAGCCCGACGAGGCGTTCGTCGTCGTCGAAGACGGACCGCTCCTCGGCGAAGTTCGCCCGGTACAGCAGGTCGAGCAGCTGTGGCTGGCGGCCCCGCTCGCGGGCGAAGTGCAGCAGGCGGTGCATGTCGAAGGTGCTGCCGTGGTCGCGGCCCCGGGTGCGGTAGGGCAGGCCCTCGGCGGCGGCCTGGGTGCCCAGGTTGTCCTCACCGGCCTCGGCCTGCGCCTCGCTCATGCCGTACTTCCTGGTGAGCATCGCGATCACCGGCTGGATGTCGTCCTTGGCGCGGCCCGGGTCCAGCTCGAAGGAACGGTGCACGACCTCGACCTGCTCCCGGTGCGGGAAGGCGGCCAGCGCCTTCTCGAAACGGGCCTTTCCGACATAGCACCAGGGGCAGCCGATGTCAGACCAGATTTCCACGCGCATCGCGATCGGCACTCCAGGTCGTACGGGTACGGAGACTCCCTCCGGCGACTGCGTGAACATTCAAGGAGCCGCTTCCATTCCCCGGCCGCCCCGGCCCGTGCCTCTCAGCTACCGTCCCGCAGGTCATGCGGCCAGTGGGGCCGGTACTCGATGTGGTCGTACGTCACCACGCACCCCTCCCCCGTCGGCGACTGGGTCATGAAGCCGATCAGGGCGGCCCCCGTCTCCGTCTCGTCGCCGAGGGTGAAGAGGCGGACGAAGGTCCAGCGCTCGCCGTCCCCGGAGGCGTGGAAGGCGAAGGCACGACCGGTGCGGCTCACCCGGAGCCAGACGGAACCGCCGTCGACGGTGAAGGAGTTGGCGTCGTCGGAGTGGCCCCGGGTGACCACGGTGCAGACGGTGGGCACGTCCGGCGAGTACTCCAGGCAGAGCTTGGCCCACGCCCGCTCGCCCACGTGGACGTAGAGGACGCCCGCGTCGAAGGAGGCGGCGAAGCCGACCGTGACGCGGGCGATCAGCTGGAAGTCGCCCTCGGGCGCGCCCAGCAGGCGCGGCGCGTCCGAGGCCGGGTCCAGTGCCTCGTCGGTGGGCGGCACGAAACGGTCCTGCCGGGGTCCGGCCCATCCGGTGAGGACGCCGTCCTCGTGGGACCAGTGGCCGTCGGGGCCGTAGGTGCGCAAGGGGAAGGGCAGTTCGGGGATCTTCAGGTCCATGGCGGGATTGTCGCAGGGCGTGATCCGGGCGTACCGGTCAGCGGCCCTGGAACGCGTCCAGCGCCACGGCCTGGGCGATGGCGAGGCGCGGGTCCAGACCGGGCGCGGCCATGTCCACCACATAGCGGTCGCGCAGCCCGGGCTTCTTGTCGACCGTCATCACCGGCTCGCCGTCCGCCTCGAAGTCGAAGTGGTACGGCCACGGGAACGGCACCTGGTCCAGCGGCAGGAAGCCCCAGACGCGGCGGAGGACGGCCACGAACCAGTTGTGCTCCCGCCCGACGGCCGCGGGCGAACCCGGCTGTTCCAGGACCCACGTCGAGCGCACCAGGGAGGTGAAGAACTTCTCCTCGAACGCGCCGATGAGGTCGCCCTCCGCGTCCCGTACGTCGTAGCCGTCGCCGAGGTCGCGGAGGCCGCGGTCCGTCACGGTGAACAGGACCCGCTTCCTCGACTCGTCGGCGTAGAAGGCCGTCTCCTCCTTGAGCGAGAACCACTTCAGCTCGGCGACGGCGAGGACCGCGCCGTCGGAGCCGTCCGGCAGCGACTCCCGCACGGTGTACCGGCGGGCCGCGAGGGCGGCCTCCTGCCGCACGGTGAAACGTCCGCCGGTCCACTGTCCCGCACTGTCCACTGCTGCCTCCCGAAGACGCCCGTGCCCACGCCGTCGCCCGTGTGCGTACGGCACAGCCATCGTCACCGCGCGCCCCGCCCCGGAGCAGTCTCCGTAAGTCGCCCTCCGCAACGACCGAAGAGGACAGGCCCTCGGCGGCCGGACGTTCACTTTCGTCGCCGGAGACCGCGCCGAAGGAGGGATGCGGGCGCCCGGGGGCGAGCCTCTATCGTCTGCGCGTGGACGCAGTCGAAACACCCCGCACCGGCCTGCCGCTCCGTCACCGGCTCGCCGCCGCCTCCCCCTGGCCCCGCAAGCGGATCGTCGGGGAGGCCGTACTCGCCGTGGCGCTCTCCGGTATCGCGGGCTCGCTCTACTCGACGGAGTCCGGGTCCGTGGCGCGGGGCGTCGCCCTGGCCCTGGCCGTCGCCGTGCTGTCGCTGGCCCGCCGCGCCCTGCCGGCCACCGTGCTGCTGGTCTCGTCGGCCCTGGCCGGGTCGGTCCTCGGTACGTTCGCGCTGCTGATCTGCGCCAGTTGGTCGGCGGGCAGCCGCATCGGACGTCCGGCGCGCGCGCTGGCCGCGTACGCGGCCGGACTCGTGCTCTACGCCGTCCTCACCGTCACGACCGACGAGGTGCTCCGGTCGTCGCCGCTGGTCGCGGTCGCGCTGGGCGGCAGCCCGTTCCTGGTGATGGCGGTCGTGCCGGGGCTCGCCGCCCGGTACCGCGCCCAGCGCCACGCCCTGCTCGACGCCCTGCGCCGGCACAACGCCCAACTGATGCGCGAACAGGCGATGGTGGCGCGGCAGGCCCGGCTGCTGGAGCGGCAGCGCATCGCCCAGGACATGCACGACAGCCTCGGCCACCAGCTCGCCCTGATCGCCGTGCACACCGGGGCGCTGGAGGTGGACCCGGAGCTGAACGACCGCCAGCGGGAAGGCGTCGGCATCCTCCGGGAGGCCGCGAGGTCGGCGATGCGGGAGCTGCGCGAGGCCGTGGGCATCCTGCGGGACGACGCGGAGGCGGCCCCGCCCGGCTCCCGGGACGCCGGGCCTTCGACGGACCGCGCGGCGGCCTCCGTCGACACCCTGGTCGCGTCGTCGCGGGCCGCGGGCACGACGGTCGAGCTGCGCCGGTCCGGCGCCGAACGGGCCCTCACGCCCGCCGTGGACCGCGCGGTGTACCGCATCGCCCAGGAGGGCCTGACCAACGCCCACAAGCACGCGCCGGGCGCCCCGATCACCGTGGCGCTGCGCTACGAACCGGACAGCCTGGTGGTCGAGGTGGCCAACGGGCCGGTGCCGGCCGGGGCGCCGGCCGGGCCCCCCGCGATCAGCGGCGGCCAGGGACTGACGGGCCTGCGGGAGCGGGCCCGGCTGGTCGGCGGCATGGTGCACACCGGCCCCACCCCCGACGGCGGTTTCCGGCTCGCGGGTGTACTGCCGTACGGCGGCGACGCCGACGGCGAGCGGCCGTCCCGTGCGGACGACGCGACTTTCGTCGCCGCGGGCGGCGACTTCCGGGGGCAGACCGGCGGGGGCCCCGCGGGCGACGGTGGTGACGTCATCGAACGCACCGATCCGCACAAGGAGTTCGCGACCATCATGAGCAGCAGGAAGAACGTCGCCCTGGGATGTGCCCTCACCGCCGTGGTCCTCGTCGTGGGCATCGGCGCCCTTCTGGTGTGGGCGGGCTCGAAACTCGTGGACGAGGTGGAGAACGGCGTCATCCCGGCGAGCGTGTACGAGTCGGCCCGGGTCGGCGACGACGAGGCGGAGCTGCGGAAGAAGTTCCCGAACGGCGATTCGCTGCTCACCGACGGCGTGGAGAAGGACGGCCCGCCGCTGCCCGAGGACGCCGTGTGCGAGCACTTCGTGGACGACGAGGAGGACATCGTCTACCGGTTCTGCTTCAGCGACGGGAAGCTGTCCTCGAAGGAGTCCTACAAGCACGAGGTATGACACGGCCCGTGGCCGCGTGCGCGGCGGCATCGGGCATGATGGGCGGGCTCCACCACCCGTTCTTCCCATCGCCCTACCGACACCGCGCAGGAGGCCGCGTGATCCGGGTCCTCGTCGCCGACGACGAACCGCTCATCAGGGCCGGCATCAGGATGATCCTCACCTCGGCCGACGACATCGACGTCGTCGCCGAGGCGCGGGACGGCAGGGAGGCGGTGGAGACCGCCCGGAGCACCGCGGTCGACGTGGCCCTGCTGGACATCCAGATGCCCGTGATGGACGGGCTGACCGCGCTGGCCGAGCTGGGCCGCGCCGCGCCGGGGGTGCGCGTGCTGATCCTGACCACGTTCGGGGAACGGGACAACGTCCTGCGGGCGCTCGGCCACGGCAGCGCGGGCTTCCTGCTGAAGGACTCCGCGCCGCAGGAACTGATCCACGCGGTCCGCGCGGCGGCGGCCGGCGACGCCTATCTGTCCCCGGCCGCCACCCGGCACGTGGTGGACACCCTCGCCTCGCCCTCCGCCACGGTGCGCGGCGAGGAGGCGCGCCGCCGCCTGGCCGGGCTGACGGCGCGCGAACGCGAGGTGCTGGCCCTGCTCGGCGAGGGCCTGTCCAACGCGGACGCCGGCGCCCGCCTGCACATGAGCGAGGCCACGGTGAAGACCTACGTCAGCCGCATCCTGACCAAGCTCGACTGCGAGAACAGGGTGCAGGCGGCGCTCCTGGCCCGCGACGCGGGCCTGGAGCCGAGCGCGGGCTGAGCCTCAGCGCTCCAGCACCCCGTTGAACCGCCGCGGCAGCCCCAGCTCGTTGGCGTCCCGCAGTTCCACCGGCAGCAGCGCCTCCGGCGTGTTCTGGTACACGACGGGCCGCAGCCACCGCTCGATCGCCGTCCCGCCCACCGACGTGGACGTCGACGTGGTCGCCGGGTACGGCCCCCCGTGGTGCTGGGCCGGAGCCACCGCGACCCCCGTCGGCCAGGCGTTCACCAGCACGCGCCCGGCCAGCGGCGTCAGCTCCTCCAGGATCTCCGCGCCCCGTCCCTCGCCGGCCGCCTCGCCGGAGGACAGGTGCACCGTCGCCGTCAGGTTGCCCGGCAGCCGCGACAGCACGGCCTCGACCTCGCCCTGGTCCTCGTAGCGCACCACGACCGTGACCGGTCCGAAGCACTCCTCCAGGAGCAGGTCGTACTCGCCCTCCCGCGCCAGCCTGCTCGCCGGCACCGTGAGGAAGCCGGGGCTGACGGTGTGCTCGTCGCCCGGGCCCGGGGTCACCGGGGCGTCGACGTCGGGCAGCTCGGCCCGCTCGGCGACGCCGGCGATGAAGTTGTCCCGCATGCGGTGGTCGAGCAGGACCCCGGCGTCGGTGCCGCTGACGGCCTCGGTCAGGGACTTGACCAGCTGGTCGCCGGCCGTGCCGGCGGGGGCCAGCACCAGGCCGGGCTTGACGCAGAACTGCCCGACGCCCATCGTCATCGACCCGGCCAGCCCGGTGCCGATCGCCTCGGGGCGCTCGGCCGCCGCGGCCTCGGTGACGACGACCGGGTTGAGGGAGCCCAGCTCGCCGTGGAAGGGGATCGGCACGGGGCGGGCCGCCGCCGCGTCGAAGAGGGCGCGTCCGCCGCGTACCGAGCCGGTGAAGCCGGCCGCCGCGATCAGCGGGTGCTTGACCAGCTCGACGCCGGCCTCGAAGCCGTGCACCAGACCGACGACGCCCTCGGGGATCTCGTGCCGGGCGGCGGCGCGGCGCAGCACGGCGGCGACCTGCTCGGACAGGGCCGGGTGGTCGGGGTGGGCCTTGACCACGACCGGGCAGCCGGCCGCGAGCGCGCTCGCGGTGTCGCCGCCGGGGACGGAGAAGGCGAAGGGGAAGTTGGAGGCCGAGTAGACGGCGACCACGCCGAGCGGCACCTTGTAGCGGCGCAGGTCGGGGATGGGCGGCGTCGCGGTGTCGTCCGGGTGGTCGATGACGACACCCAGGAACTCGCCCTCGTCGACGATCTTCGCGAAGGCCCGCAACTGGTAGCAGGTACGGGCGAGTTCGCCGTTCAGCCGGACCGGGCCGAGAGCCGTCTCGGCGTCCGCGACCTCGACGAGCGCGTCCTTGGCCGCCTCCAGCTCGTCGGCGGCCGTCCGCAGGAAGGCGGCGCGGACCGCACGGTCGGCGAGCGCCTCGCGCGCGGCGTGCGCGGCGCGGACGGCGGCGTCCACGTCCTGGGCCGTCGCCTCCACCGCGACCTGTTCGCGCTGCTTCCCGGTACGGGGGTCGACACTCCAGACTGGTGTTGCTGCCACCGCGGGTCCCTCCAGATCTAGGGACGTTCGATATACTGAACGCTGTCTCCATGGATGAATACCTTCGGAGACTATTTCCCGTCCGACGAAGGGGTCAAGGCCGATGCCGACAGGCGAGACAGGCGGCGGAGCGCAGGTCAAGTCCGCGGTGCGGACCGTCGAACTGCTGGAGTACTTCGCCGGACGCCCCGGCATGCACTCCCTCGCCTCGGTCCAGGAGGCCGTCGGGTACCCGAAGTCGAGCCTTTACATGCTGCTGCGCACCCTGGTCGACCTCGGCTGGGTGGAGACGGACGCGACGGGCACGCGGTACGGCATCGGCGTACGGGCGCTGCTGGTCGGCACCTCCTACATCGACGGCGACGAGGTGGTCGCGGCGGCCCGCCCGACCCTGGACCGGCTGAGCGACGACACCACCGAGACCATCCACCTCGCCCGCCTGGACGGCACCAACGTGGTCTACCTGGCCACCCGCCAGTCCCAGCACTACCTGCGCCCCTTCACCCGCGTCGGCCGCCGCCTGCCCGCCCACTCCACCTCCCTCGGCAAGGCGCTGCTGAGCACGTACACCGACGAGCAGGTCCGCAAGCTGCTCCCCGAGACGCTGCCGGCGCTGACCGAGCACACCCTCACCGACCGGGAGGAGCTGATCGGGGAGCTGCGCCAGATCCGCGAGCAGGGCTTCGCCGTGGACCGCGAGGAGAACACGCTGGGGCTGCGCTGCTTCGGCGTCGCCATCCCCTACCGCACCCCCGCGCGGGACGCGATCAGCTGCTCGGTGCCGGTGGCGCGGCTGACCCCGGCCCACGAGCAGTCGGTCAAGGACGCCCTGTTCGACGCCCGCGACCGGCTGCTGCTGGCCACCCGGAGGCTCTGAGCGATGCGGGTGGCGCTGCGCGAGGTGCACGACAGCGACCTGCCGGTCTTCTTCCGGCACTTCCAGGACCCCGAGGCGCTGCGCATGGCGGCGTTCACCCCCGAGGACCCGGCCGACCACGCCGCCTTCGAGGCGCGCTGGAAGCGGATCAGGTCCTCGGCCGACGTGGCGCGCACGATCGTCGCCGACGGGGACGTGGTGGGCAACGCGGCGGTGTACGGGGAGCCGGGCGAGCGCGAGGTGACGTACTGGGTGGACCGCGCGTACTGGGGCCGGGGCGTGGCGACGGCCGCGCTGCGCGCGCTGCTGGCCGAGGTCCCGGAGCGCCCGCTGTACGCGCGGGCGGCCGCCGACAACGCGGGTTCGCTGCGGGTGCTGGAGAAGTGCGGCTTCCGTCCCGGGGCACGGGTGAGGGCCTTCGCGCAGGCGCGGGGCGAGGAGATCGAGGAGATCGTGCTGACGCTGTCGCGTTCATGAGACGACGCGTTCATGAGACGAGGATGAGAAATCGGACGGGAGGGAACGATTCCCTCCCGCCTTTCGTCGTCTCAGCGGGATGAACAAGACGATCAGGCGCGCGTCGGTCTTCACACTGCTCCTGGTGTTCGCACTGCTGGTGCGGGCCACCTGGGTGCAGTTCTACGAGGGCCAGGCGCTGGCGGACGACACGGACAACCGACGCAACGCGATCCAGACGTACGCGGGGCCGCTCGGGAACATCATCGTGGCCGGCGAGGCGGTCACCGGATCGGCGCGGACGGAGGGCAGTGACCTCGCGTACAAGCGCACGTACAAGGACGGTGAGCTGTACGCGGCGGTGACGGGCTACGCCTCGCAGGCGTACGCGCCCACCCAGCTGGAGGGCATCTACGAGGACCTGCTCAACGGCACCGACCCGCAGCTGAGGACGGTGATGGACACCGTCACCGACCAGCGGGCCGACCCGGGCAACGTGATCACGACGATCGACCCGGACGTGCAGCAGGCCGGGTTCGAGGCGCTGGGCGACAACAAGGGCGCCGCGGTGGCGATGGACCCGAAGACCGGCAAGATCCTCGGAGTCGTCTCCACCCCGTCGTACGACCCGACGTCACTCACCGACGCCAACACGGCCGGTACGGCGTGGAAGAAGCTGAACGCGGACGACGACAAGCCGCTCACCAACCGCGCCCTGCGCCAGCCGCTGCCGCCGGGTTCGACGTTCAAGCTGGTGGTGGCGTCGGCGGCGCTGGAGGACGGCCTGTACGCCTCGGTGGACGAGAAGACCGACAGCCCCGACCCGTACACCCTGCCCGGAACCGTCACCCCCCTCACCAACGAGAACCCTTCCGCCCCCTGCGAGAACGCGACCATCCGCGTCGCGCTCCAGTACTCCTGCAACAACGTCTTCGGCAAGATGGCCGTCGACCTGGGCCAGGACAAGGTGCGGGCGATGGCGGAGAAGTTCGGCTTCAACGACGACGAGCAGGACGTCCCGGTGCGGGCGTACACCAGCGTCTACCCGTCCGACATGGACGAGGCGCAGACCGGCCTGTCGGGCATCGGCCAGTTCGACGTGACCGCGACCCCGCTCCAGATGGCGATGGTCTCCGCCGCCCTCGCCAACGGCGGCGAACTGGTCACCCCGCACATGGTGGCGCAGACCACCGACAGCGACGGCGACGTGCTGGAGGACTACGACGAGGACGCTTCCTCCGAGCGCGTCGTCAGCTCCTCCACCGCCGAGCAGCTCCAGTCGGCGATGCGGACGGTGGTCGAGGACGGCACCGGCTCCAACGCCCAGATCGACGGCGCGACGGTGGGCGGCAAGACGGGCACGGCACAGCACGGCGAGAACAACAGCAAGACGCCGTACGCCTGGTTCACCTCGTACGCCACCGACGACTCGACGGGCGAGCAGGTCGCCGTAGCGGTGATGGTCGAACAGTCGGACGCGGCCCGCTCCGAGGTCAGCGGCAACGGGCTGGCCGCGCCGGTGGCGAAGGCGATGATGGAGGCGGCGCTGGACGACTGACTAGCCCAGCAGCTTGACGAGCTGGGCGTCGAGCAGGGCACCGGGGACATCGGGCGTACCACTGAGGTAAGCGACGGTGTCCCCGGCCCGCAGCACGAAGGCCCGCGTCCCACCGGCGCTCAGCCCGACCGCCTGATCGGCCCCGTCGGGCGCGGTAGCGGCAACGACCTTCCCGAACTCCCGCCGCTCACCATCGACAGTCCCCTCGAACCCCTCCGCACAGGAGTCGAACGCGGCCCCGATCGCGTCCAGCGCACCGGCGGCCTGACCGGCCCCGTACTCGGCGACCACGACCCGCACCTCGACACCCTCCCCCGCCACGTCCCGCACGACGACGGACGAGGGCGCACCGACGACCGAGCCGGCCAGCACGGACCCGAGCGGAGCACAGGCGTCCACGCCGACGGTGACCTCGGCCCGCGCCCCTTCCTCCACGCTGAACCCCTCCACGTCCTGCCCACCGAGCACGGCACCATCCACCCCACCCGGCCTCGCGGAGACACTCGCCTGAACACTCGGCTTCAGCAACCCCTCCGCGGAGTCACCCCCACCGGCGACCACGTCACACGCCGCCAGCGCCCCGCACAGAACGGCCAGCACCCCACTGCGCCCCACCCGCCGCACATCCACCGTCGCGCTCCGCTCAACTAGTACTGCAGCCGCAGTTGCTGTGACCGCTGGGCTCAGGTCACGAGGACAATGCTGCTCGCTCGGATTCGGCCAGCAGTATGCAGAACTCGTTGCCTTCCGGGTCGGCGAGAATCACCCAGCCCCAGCCGTCGGGCTTGCGGTGATCGGCGACCAGGGAGGCGCCCAGCTTCAACAGCCGCTCAACCTCTGCGTCCCGTGAGGTATCCGGGCGCAGGCACAGATGGAGCCTGTTCTTGGCCGACTTCGGCTCTGGGACCTCGTTGAAGTGCAAGGCCGGGCCGCCGGGCAGCATGATCTCCGTCTCGTCGTCACCCGGAGCGTCCTCGGGATCCAGCGGGTGTCCGGTCACATCGCTCCAGAACCGCGCCAGTCGGTAGGCGTTTGCACAGTCGATCGCTATGTTCGTCACCGTTGAAGGCATGCGCGCGATCCTGTCGGAGCGGCGCCCCGCCCGCCACCGGAATATAGCCGCACCCGCGGACTGCAGCCGAGATTACGGGGGTCTATGGCCTCGGCGGCGGTAGTGGCTGAGACGGGCACGGTGTTGATGGCGGCGCCGCCAGCGTGACCAGTGCAGGATGTGACCGGCTTCGTGCCGGACGGCGTGAGCGAATCTGGTCAGCAGACGGCGGATCTCGTTCACACTCAGCGGGATCAGGTCGCGGCTGGGTCCCCCTTTTCGTGCTCAGTCGCGCGGGTGGCGGCCAGGTGGGCGGCGGCCATGGCCAGGGTGATGTGCCGGTACCAGGCCGGGTATTGGCGTACTTGGTAGTGGTCCAGGCCGGCCTCGTTCTTCGCGGCCTGGAAGCACTCCTCGATCGCCCAACGGGCGCCGGCGGCCCGCACGATCTCGGCCGGCGCCGTGCCTCTTGGGGCGTGGGTGAGGTAGTAGGCGCGCTCACCGTCGGCGAGGCTGCGGCGGATCAGCAGTGCGTCTTCGAAGTCGTCGTCGCCCTCGCCGGGCAGCGGGACCAGGGCCCAGGCGTATTCGCGCAGGCCGTGGGCGCCCTCCCCGGCCGAGCGGATCTCCCAGGCGTGCTCCGGCAGGATCGCCGAGATAGTGCGGGCGTTCTGTCCGCGTGGCCCACATCGATGCTTGCAGGAGATCGCGAGCACGTAGCTCAGGCGCTGCTCGGCCAGCCAGCCTCGCAGGACGGGATCCTGGCCGTATACCTCGTCGCCGGTTACCCAGCGAAAGGGAAGCTTCGCGGCGAGGGCCCGCTCCAGCATCGCGCGAGCCAGGGCAGGCTTGGTGTGGAAGGTGACGTCGTAGCCGATCTTCGCGTCCGCCCGGCGGGCCGGATCCTCGATCCAGGAGATGGGCAGGTACAGCTCGCGGTCGATCAACGCCCGTCCCCTGGTGGAGGCGTAGGCCAAGAACACGCCCAGCTGGCAGTTGTCGATCTTCCCGGAGGTGCCGGTGTATTGCCGTTGCACGCCGGCCGACCGGATGCCCTTCTTGATGGAGCCGGTCTCGTCCACGGCCAGCACGCCGTCCTCGGCACCGAGGTGCTCCAGCACGAAGCCGCGGACCTCGTCGCGGACCGCGTCGGCGTCCCAGTCGGCCTGGTTCAGCAGCCGTTGCATGCCGTCCGGACACAACTCGCCGGCCTGCTCGGCCAGCGTCCAGCCGTTCTTGCGCTCCAACGGCGCGAGCAGCCCGTGCAGATACTCCCTTGCCCGCCGACGCGGCTCGGACCTGCGGAAATGCCCGCCGGTTCGAGCATTCAAAGCGTCCAGACCGGCCGCCCAGCGGTGCACCTCATGAACCGTGACGTCCCCACCCATGCACAGCTCAACGAGTAGCCAGACCGACCGTCACAGCAACTGCGGCTGCAGTACTAGGCCGCACACAACGCGGGCGGGGCCCGTACGGCCGCCCGCGCTCCCGCAACCTACCGTGTCGGATCTTCGGTTGCCGGGCGGTCTGACCTGTCCTCAGCGGTAAGGGCTTGGCGAGAGGCGGGATGACCACAGTTCGCCTGATCCGAGGGTGTCGTTCACGGGTACCGTCTGAGTGTTGCCCCAGAACGGAGGCAGCCGTGCCGCAAAGCATCGAGGAGCACGTCGGCGCTCGGCGGGCTCCGCAAGGGCGAACTCCTCGGGCTGCACTGGGACGACCTCGACCTCAACACGGGAACCGCCGCCATCCACCGTTCCCTCCAGCGCACCCGCACCGGCGGCCTGACCGTCCTGTACACCAAGACCCGCGCATCCGAACGTCTCATCGTCCTCCCCACCGAATGCGTCAACTCGCTGAAGACTCACCGGGAACAGCAGGAGGAGGCACGCAGGGCCGCGGGCACGAGCTGGTCGGACAACGGCCTCGTGTTCACCACCCCCACCGGCAGCCCTCTCGAACCCGCCAACCTCACCCGCAGCTTCAGTCGACTCCTCAACCGCGCAGGGCTTCGCCGCATCCGGTTCCACTACCTACGGCACTCGACCGCCACCCTGCTTCTGGAACAGGGGTCGACCTCGTCGTAATCAAGGAACTCCTGGGGCACGCCCACATCGGCGTCACCGCCGGTGTCTACGCCCACGTAAGGCCCCGCCTCCAACGCCAGGCCATCGACACCTTCGGCAACGCCCTCAGGTCGAACGATGGCGCCCACGACGACCCACCCGCCGCAGCCGTCGTCCACTGACGTTGCCGTCAGCGTTGCCGTCAAACGACTCGGGGCCCTGCTGGAAGTCAGCAGGGCCCCGAGCTTCTTTCACCGCCAGAACGGAAGCGCTTCCTACACTCTGGCGCGCCACAAGACGAATTCAGCGGCGCGTCAGAGGTCCGTGTGCGCCTCGTTCCACGCGCGCTCAAATTCTTCCGAAGTAATCACTTGGGCAGTGAATTCCGGTTGACTGGAAATTTCCTCCAGCGACGGGAAAGGGATTTCCGAGAGGCCAACAGTTGCAGTTTCGAAACTCTCGTCCGCCCATTCGAATCGACCGTCCCGATAGAACTGCACCTTCCGAGTCTCATATCCGTCGTCGCCGAGCTCGCTGAGATAGAGCACAGGATCATCAGCGAAGTCGTGAACCCATGAGACCTTGACGTACCTCACCTCTAGTTCCTTCCAGAGCTACGGATGCGGCCGGTTAGATCGAGTGGCCCACTGTTTGGGATCACGAACACTCCTGGCCTTCCTTCCACTACATCTAGCCCTCTGACGTCAATTTCGATGTAGTGAGTGAACTTACGTCCAGCCCATGGGACCCGCAAGAAGGCTGCTGAGAGCTGTCCGAGTGTCTTCGTCCCGGGCTTGATGTCCGTCAGGTACTGGCCATCCCCATAGCGAGCATCCTTCGGATTATTCGCCTTCAGGGAAGGTCTCATCTCGCCACTCGAAATGATTCCGTCGTGCCCCGCTTCATTCGTGTAGTGGTAGAGACTTTGCGGCCCCTCAGAGGCAGCCTCCGCGGCCTCACCACAGTTATGCACGAGTACCGGCGTGGCGCCTGCGAGCACATAGTACGTATGCAGGTCGCTGACGGTCAGGTTGTGGACCGTCGCCCGCTGCGTCGTCCACCGTTCGACCGCCGAGACCTGGACGTACGTGCCGGCGCTGGTGCGCAGCCACTGGCCCGGCTTCAGGTCGGTGGCGTCGATCCAGTCGCCCAGTTCGGGGACCCAGAAGGGGTGGGCGTCGGTGGCCGTGACCTCGGCGGTGGTGCCGTCGGCCGTGGTGATCTCGACCTTGACCAGGTGCTTGACGCCCTCGCCGAGGATCTCGGCGGTGACCGTCTCCACGGCTGTCTCGCCGGTCTCCGGGTCGGTGGCCAGGACCTTGTCGCCGTTCTCGATGTCCTCGATGGGCTTGGTCGTGCCGTCGGCCATCAGGACGAGGGTGCCCGGCACGAAGCTGTTGGCTTTCTTGCAGCCGACGCCCTCCCCGGAGGATTCCGACGACTCCCGGGTTTTGCCCGACGACTCGTCCTTGGCCTTGGCCTGCCGCGGCTTCGGCTCCGCCTTCTTCGCCGCCGCCTTCTGCGTCTTCTGGACGGCGTTGCCCGTCTTCCGCGCGGCTGCCTTGGCCTTGCGGGTGGCCGCCTCCTTGGCCTTCTTGCGCAGCTGGGCCGCCCGTTCGGCCGCCTTGCGCTTGGCCTCCTTCGCCTTGCGGGCCAGTTCGCGGGCCTTCTTGGCCATTTCGATGATCTTGCGGGCCTTCTCCTTGGCCTTCATCCACGCGTTGACCGCGCTCGCGATCCGCGACGCCGCTTTGATGACCGAGGGGATCTTGGTCAGTTTCGTCCACGGGATCGCCTGGATGAACAGGCTGCCGCACGCCCACAGGTCACCCCGGGAGAAACAGCCGACCACGTCGTTCCAGCCGATGAAGTCCTTCAGCGCGGCCCAGCCGACCGAGAGGATGACGTCCGCCAGGGAGGTGTTCAGCTGGTTCTTCGCCCAGGCCTCCGCCGAGGCCGAGGGGCCGCCGTACTCGCTGGTGCCGCCCTCCGAGGCCAGGCCGGTCGGGTCGGCGAAGGTGACCGGGTTGTTCTCGCAGTAGACGTACCCGTTCATCTGGACCGGGTCGGCCAGGTCGAGAACCGGGTCGGCGGAGAGGAAGCGGCCCGTGTCCGGGTCGTACTCGCGGGCGCCCAGGTGGACCAGGCCGCTGCTCGCGTCGTCGCCGCCGCCGACGTAGCTCCGGTGGGAGCGCCAGGTCGTCGACTCGGTGCGTTCCGCGCCGAACGGGTCGGTCTTGGAGTACCTCACCTTGTTGCCCGGCCCCAGCTCCACGTTGGCGTACGCGGTGCCGTTCTGGTCGGTGATCTGGACGGAGAGGGACGAGGCGCTGGTGCCCTGCGCGTAGCGCATCACCGTCGGGGCGCCCGCCTGGGAGTAGTAGCGCTCGGTGTAGGCGGGGGCGCCGGCCGCGTTGACCGAGATCGTCGACTCGCCCAGGTACAGGGTGCGTTCGGTGTTCGAGATCGCCATCAGGCGGGAGCCGTCGCCGCCGTAGACGTACGTCGTCTCGTTGTCCGGTAGCCACTGCTGGTTCGCGCCGGTGCCGCAGGTGTTCAGTTGCAGGTCGGTGCCGTCGGCCGAGTTGGACGACGGGACGTCCAGGCACTTGCCCGACGCGACGTGCTTCAGGGTCCCGGTGGCGGTCGCCGTCCACTGCTGGGCCGCCGCGCCCGTGCAGTCGGCGATGACGACCGCCGTGCCGTTCGCGGTGGCGCCGCCCTTCGGGACCGCGCACTTGCCGAGGATCTTCAGGGCGCCGGTCGACGGGTCGGCCGTGGAGGCCGAGTCGATGCGGAACTTCTGGGCCTTGCTGCCGTTGCAGGAGTACAGCTGGAGCGGGGTGCCGGCCGTCGTCAGCGCGCTGGACAGGTCCAGGCACTTGTCGGCCAGGCCCTGCCAGGCGCCGGCGCCGTTCTCGCCGAAGCCGGTGATCTTCTCGACCTGGCCGTCCCAGGTCCAGGCCAGAGCTTGTTCCGAGCCGTCGTACGTGCGGGTGGTCGTGTTGCCCGCGTCGTCGTACGTCAGGGTCGTCGCCTCGGTGACCTGGGTGCCGGAGACCGCCTTGTAGGTCGAGGACATGCCGGTCAGGGTGTGCGGCTGGGTGCCGTCCGCCTTGCCGTAGGTGTAGGAGGTGGTGGCGTCGGCGGTGGTGTCCAGGCCGGGGTCGTGCTCGACCAGCTTCGTGCGGTTGCCGAGGGCGTCGTACGCGTAGCTCTGCCAGTAGCCGCTGTTGGCGTCGGTGACGTTGGTCGTGCCGTCCGAGTAGCTGGGGGCGGCCGTCTCCTTGCCGGTGGCCTTGCACGCGGAGGGTGCGGTCCACGCCTCGGTGAGCTGGCCCAGTGCGTCGTAGTCGAAGCACTGGAGGTCGGTGGTCGAGTTCGCCCGGTCCGCGATGGAGGTGACGTTGCCGGCCGGGTCGTAGGTGTAGCTGCGGGCGTTGACGCGGTGGCCGGTGACGGCGGTGGTGTCGCTGGTGGACTCGCGGTCCACGATGGCCTGGGTCAGTTCGCCCGTCGCCTCGTCGAAGAGGTTCGTCGTCCAGACCCGGTTCGGGTTCTCGCCGCTGACCGTGCGCAGGACCTGGCCGTACGGGGAGTACGAGGTGTCGGCGGTGTACCAGTCGGTGCCGGAGGTGGAGACCGGCAGGCCGTCCTCGTTGTAGCGGACGACCAGCTTCTCGGCGGGCAGGGTGCCCACGGCGGGGAGGTTGGTCGCCTCCAGGACGCCCGTCTCCGAGTACTCGAAGCTGTAGCGGTACGTCGGTTCCAGGCCGTAGGCCATGGCGACCGACTCGGGGATGGTGATCTCCTGGCCTGTGGGCTGGTAGTCGGCGGTGTAGCCGGTGACCGCGGTGGTGTAGGCGAGGCCGTCGGTGTAGCGGGTCTGCGAGGTGGGCAGGCCGGCGCCGCCGATGAGGGTGTCGTAGACCGTCTTGGCGAGGAGGGTGCCGGTGGCCGAGCCCGCGCGCTGCTCGATGGGACGGGAGAGCTTGTCGTAGACCGTGGCGACGGTGGTGTTCTCGTCCGTGACCAGCGTGGGGCGGTCCAGGTTGTCGTACGTGGTGGTCGTCGTGCCGGTGTCCGGGTCGACCGCCTTGGTCTGCCGGCCACGGGCGTCGTACGTCCAGCTCCAGGTGTTGCCCTCGGAGTCCTCCGCCTTCACCTGGTCGCCGCGCTCGTCGAACGTGTAGGTCGTCGAGCGGTGCGCGGCGCGCAGCGCGTCCGTGAACGTGTCGACGCGGACCGTGCGGCCCAGGGCGTCGGACCAGGTGCGCTGGGCAGTGGCGCCCTCGGGGTTGATGACGGTGGAGTAGTCGAGGCCGTACTCGTTGCTGGTGGCCTTCTCCTCGGCCTCCTTGCCGTTGAGATACGGCGTCTCGGTGAGGGTGCGGCCCAGGCCGTCGTAGGAGTACAGGGTGGCGTTGGGGACCTGGTAGTCCGAGGCCAGCTCGAACAGGACCGTGGAGGGGGCACCGGCGTCGTAGTACGCGTTGTTGGTCTGGGCGATGGTGCCGTTGGCGCTGTAGAGGATGTCGGTGATCAGGCGTCCGCCGCCGACCGCCGGGTCCTGCTTCTGGCGTTCGCGGCCGAGGCCGTCGTAGATGACGGTGGAGACGTCGTAGTCGCCGTCGTCGGTGAGGGACTCGGTGGTCACCGAGACCGGCTGGCCGATGGTCGTGTCGTACGTGAACCTCGCCGACGGGGACTGGGACGTCGGGCGGGAGGGGGCCCACATCCGGGCGGCGCGGCCGAGGGCGTCGTACTCGTACGTCGTCGTCCGGCCGTTGACGTCCTCCTCGGTGAGGGAGACCCCGCGGCCCGGCTCGACCGTGGTGATCTCCTCCTGGCCGAGCGCGTTGGCGGTCTTGATCTGGAAGACCTGGCCGTCGTCGGGGACGTACGTCGTGACGTCCTTGTTCGTCTCGTCGTTCTCGGCGATGGCCTCGGCGTTGCGGGTGACCGTGGTGCGGCCGTATCCGTCGTAGGTGACCTCGCCGTCCTTCACCCAGCCGCCGCCGTCGCCGGTGATCGCCCAGGTGGTGGTGGCGTTGCCGGTGGTGGGGGTGTCGCCGTACGCGCCGCCGTCGTAGGCGACGCGGGAGCCGTCGATCCAGTCGGCGGCGGTCGCGGTGCCGGCCTCGTCGCAGGTGCCGGCGGTGGTCAGGGTCTGCCTGGCCAGGCCGATGAGGTACTTGGAGGTGTTGTGGACGTACGACATCACCGTGCAGGTGTCGTCGCCCGTGTTGTCGCTCGCGGGGTCGGGCGACCAGTCGTTGTACTCGGTCACCTCGGTGGGCAGGCCGTAGGTTTCGTCGTACTCCGTGACCGTACGGAGGACACGCACCGTGCGCTGGTCGTCGCCCGTGCCGGAGGACCGGGTGTAGCTGAGCGAATCGGGAACCGTGATGCGCCAGGCATTGAGGTCCGGGATGCCTCCGGAGCGGCTGCGGGAAGCCAGCAACTCGGCCTTCGGCTTGTCCACGGTCCGGGTGAGCCAGGTGGAGGCGGTGGCCGAGGCGTATGTGAGGGTCTCGGCGACGCGACCGGTGAAGGGTTCCTTGTCCTCCGCGATGACCGCGCCGGCGGCGTCCCTGACGGTGACCGAACGGGTGCTGCCGTCGGGAAGCTTGTCGCCGTCCATGCCGCGGAAGTAGCGGGTCTCGGTCATGCCCCGCTCGGTGGACATCAGCGGGGTGTCGCTGTCGTCGCCGGTGTAGGTGCGGACCCGGGCGAAGCCGCGCCACTGGTCGTAGGTGCGGGTCTTCTTCTTGGAGAACTCCGCCTGGTTCAGCGCCCAGGCGCCGCCGTCGAGGTACTCGTACGTGGTGGTGACCGGGTCGGCACCGGTGAGGGCGGGGAGTTCCTGGACGGACTCGACGACGTACTTGTGGAACCAGTCGACGGTCTCCACGTCGGGGTCGGCGTTCCAGTACACCGGGAAGCACAGGCCGGTGTTCTCCTCGGGCTTCGGGAAGCCGCTGCCGGTCTTGCAGGCGCCGGTCGGTGCCTTGTAGGTGACGACGGTCTCGCCGCCGTACTCGCTGACGACCCGGGCGACGCGCAGCCGGTCGAAGGCGGGGTTGGGATCGTTCGCGCCCTCCTTGACCCGGTTGGGCATGGGCTGGCTGTTGGCGAGGAACTGCACCGGGTTCAGCGCGATGGCCTCGGAGTCCGTGCCGTAGCCGGTGCGGGTGATGGACTCCAGCCACAGGGCGGTGCCCTCGTCGGTGAGGTCGGCGGGCAGGGACTGCTGGAGGGTCCAGCTGTCCACCTTCGACAGGGCGGTGGAGCCCTGGGTGCGCTGGGTCCAGGTGGTCACCTGGGCGAGGCGCTTGCGCGACCAGAAGGTGGGGACCGGGACGTAGCACTCCTTGCCGGCGGCGCAGTACAGGTCGGCCGGGGTGTCGTACCAGATGCGGTTCTTGGCGAAGTCACCGGAGGCGAAGTTGTCGTTCTCGTCGCCGGACGTGGTGCAGGTGATGTCGCCTTCCTTGAAGCAGCGCTCGTCGACGTCGAAGGCGACCCGGGAGATCGGGGCCGCGTACGGCTCGTCCGCCTTCAGGCCGTAGTCGATGCGCTTGAGCCAGCCGCCGCGGTCGTAGGAGACGGGCGCCTTGTACTTGTCGTTCTTGGCGTAGTGGTTGGTCTCCTTCGCCCACCACAGGGTCATCGCGTTGCCGTCGGTGTCGACGACGAAGTCGAGGTTCCAGCGCCAGGCCTGGTCGCAGAAGGAGCCCGCGAAGTCGCCCGCCTTGTAGCAGGGTTCCGTGTCCTGATTGCCGGCGACCGGAACCGTCAGCACCGAGTTCGTCACCGGGTCCCCGCTCGCCCGGTCGTCGTCCAGCTTGTGCTTGCCGAAGTAGTACTGGGTGCCGTCGCGGGTGGTGACCCGCCAGTACTCGCCGTCGGCGTCACCGTTGTCGAGGCCGGTGTCCCTGAGGAGTTCGACGCGGGAGCCGTCACCGCTCGCGGTGACCCAGGCGTCACCGTACGGGTCGGTCTTGTCGGGCAGGACCAGTTCGGTGGTGGTGCCGCCCAGGGTGAGGGTGGCGTTGTACGAGCCGAAGCAGAGGTCGCTGGTCTTCTTCTTGTTGTTGCCGTCGGTCATGTCGTCGCGGCACGAGGTGTACGTGCGGGTGATGGAACCCGCGTTGTACTCCCAGCCGTCGCCGATCCAGGAGGGCTGGTTGTTGGAGGCGGACGTACGGCCGTCCACGACCTGGGAGTTGTAGCCGAAGGAGACCGCTGGGGACGGGCCGCCGGGCACGCTCGGGGTCTGGAGGGTGTACGAGTAGCTGAAGCCGCCGGCATTGCCGCCGGCCGACCAGGACCCGGCGCTGACCAGCGGAGTCGCGCCGAAGTCGCCCTTGGAGCCGGAGCCGGAGTCGGTCGCGAGCAGGACGGAGGAGCCGGAGCCGTCGGCGGTCGCGGCGGCGAGGGACGCCAGCGGGGTGCCGCCGGTGGGCTTCCCGGTGCGGTACACGCCGTCCGTGACGGTGCCCTCGGTGGAGGCGGCCGCGGTCTCCGCCGGCGTACTGCCGCCCGCCGCCAGCGCCTCGGTGGCCACGGTTGCCTCGATGCGGCGCTCGTAGACCGGGTTGCCGTCGGCGTCCGTGCCGGTCTGCTCGACCACGTTGTCGGTGGTGACCTCGGACGGCTCGGAGCAGCCCTCGGTGTCCGGGGTGGTCAGGAAGCACGCCGGGTACTGCGCGAACGACAGCCGGTCCGCCCAGTTGGCGCCGTACAGCTCGGAGAAGTCGCTGTAGTCCAGGGCGATCACGGCGTCGCCGGTGGCCTCGGCGGGCGGGGTGACGGTGAGGGCCACGCCCTCGATCGCGGTGGCGGCCAGTTCGTCCTGGCCGGCCAGGACCACCTGCCACCGGCCCTCCAGGGCGGCGGCCTCGGTGGCGGTGGCGGTCTCGGGAGCGCCCACCTCGACGGGAAGGGCGGTGCCGTCGTCCTGGACGAGCGGGACCATCTCTCCGGGGGTGAGGCCGGTGAGGTCCTGGGCGGCCGAGCCGCGGGCGGGGGCGGTGACGTTGCTCGGGTCGTACTCCGCGGGCTGCTCGGCCTCGGCGGTGGTCAGTTCGGCGAGCTGTCCGCCGTTCTCGCCGTCGGCCTCCTCCGACTCGGGGAGGTCGACCAGGTCGACGCCGCTGCGGTCGTCGTCCGGCGGCAGCGCGTACGCGGCGGGCAGGATGCCCATGGTCAGCGCGACCACGGTCGAGCCGATGACGCCGGCGCGTATCCGCGCCCGTCTGCGACGTTCGGCGCGCGTGCTCACGCGCTCCCGCCTGCCGCTCCACGACAGTGATCCCCACACAGCGGCAGCCCCCGCGCACAGTTCCGTCCAATGTCGATCACGAACTTTCCGGCACGCCTTCACGAAAAGTCAACAAGTTCCCGAGGGCTGGTGATCTAGGTCACATGAACAATTGATACGACGTTCAATAAAGGGTTTTCAGCTCGCTCAAGAGGCATTAGACCGGGTCAAAGGCAAGCCAATTCACCATCACGCGAAGATGAATAGCTATCTTTTGTCCTTGCCTGCCCATTCAGCCAACCGCCTGGTCAGGGGCGATAGTTGGACACCTGGCCGAAAAATATCACCCCGCCGCTCGAATGGCTCGAAGCCGGGTGTGGCGCAACCTCGCCGCATCGGTCATGCTCTGTGCTCGTTTCCTGGGCCGACTCTTCAGTACGGCCGGAGACGCAAAGGGAACTCACAGAATTCCGGGGGTTTCGGAATTCCAGGGGGAGGGGACGCAGCACCATGGAACGTCGTCGCTTCGGCCTGCCCGCGTCCGGACGCGGACGGGCAGGGGTGGGCGCACTGGTCGCCGGCGCGCTGGGCGTCGGACTGCTCACCGTTCCGCTCCTCCACGCATCCGACGGCACTGACGGACGGGCCGGCCCCGAGAAGGCCGCCGCGCGTCCGCTGACCGAGGAGACCGCGCAGGAGCAGGCCGTCAGCAGGGGGGAGCGGGTGGAGGTCGGCACGCTGCGCGACGAGACCTCCGAGACCTACGCCCGCCCCGACGGGAGCTTCGAGACGGTCGTGCACGGCGCGCCGGTACGGGCGAAGGTGAACGGGGTCTGGAAGTCCATCGACACGACCTTGACGCAGGTGGCCGGGGGCGGGTGGGCACCCAAGGCCACCGCTGAACCCGTCGTGTTCTCCGGCGGCGCGAGCGCGGGCACCGGGCACCGGGCGGCGAACCGCGGCTCCGCGTCAGCGGTGCGCCCGGCGGTGTTCACGGCCGGCGGCGGGAACGCCCTCCGCGTCGCCGACGCCACCGACGGCTACACCGAGTTGGCCACCCTGACCAGCGCCGGGCACGAGATCACGCTGAGCTGGCCGGGCGCGGTGCCCGAGCCGGTGGTGAGCGGGCCCAGTGCCTTGTACCGGGACGTGTTCGACGGGGTCGACCTCATGCTGACCGCGCAGGCCGACGGCTTCGGTCACGTCCTGATCGTGCACAGCGCCGAAGCGGCCGCCGGTCCGGCGCTCGCCGAGCTGTCGTACGGCCTGTCCTCCCCCGACCTGACCTTCCGTCTGGACCCGGTCAGCAAGGTCGTCAGCGCGAAGGACCGCGACGGTGAGGAGTTCGCCTTCTCGCCCACGCCCTACCTGTGGGACTCGGCGGGCCGCCCCGCGGTCACCGAGGGCGACGATCCCGAGCCGACGGAGAGCGCGCCGGAGCCGGACCCGTCGTACTCGGAGGAGTCCGGGGCACCGGTCGGCGAGGAGACGGCCGCCCCCGAGGACGGGATGGACACCGACGCCCCGGCGGAGACCCCGTCCGCCGAACCCACACCGACCGCGACCGGCACCACTCCGTCCGGCGAGGCCACGGAGACGGATCCCGCCGGCACCGCGTC
The DNA here is from genome assembly GCF_055562815.1 of Streptomyces sp. NPDC016677. NCBI lineage: Bacteria > Bacillati > Actinomycetota > Actinomycetes > Kitasatosporales > Streptomycetaceae > Streptomyces > Streptomyces sp. NPDC016677. The sequence goes on from NZ_JBVHEO010000014.1 coordinate 106,855, forward strand.
CGCCGGCCCGGCGAGCGCCAAGACGGCCGGCAGCGGCACGACGGGCGTCCGGCAGGCCGCCCACGCGGACGGCGCCCGCGCCTCGCTGACGGACGAGGAGGTGTTCGCCCTCACCGGACTCGCCGGGCCCGACCCCGGTACGCACATGGCGGTCGCCGGTGCCGCACTGACCGATCCCGGCGCCGCCTCCACCGGCCTGTCGATCACGCCGGACAGCGATCTGCTCACCGCCGAGGACACCGTCTACCCGGTCTTCATCGACCCCACGATCTACGGCAAGACCAAGAACTGGACGACGGCGTACAAGAAGTACCCGAGCTCCAGCTTCTACGACGGCGCCAACTACAACAGCGGCACCACCGAGGCCCGCGTCGGCTACGAGTCGACCACCTGGGGTCTGTCGCGTTCCTTCTTCCGGCTCGGCTGGAGCACGGACCTCAAGGGCGCCGTCGTCTCGTCGGCCACCCTCTCCCTGCGGGAGACCTACTCCTGGTCCTGTTCCAGCCGGGAGATGCAGGTGTGGACCACCGGGGCCATCTCGTCCAAGACCACCTGGAACAACCAGCCGGACTGGAAGTCGGAGGTCGGCACCAAGTCCTTCGCCCACGGCTACAACTCCTCCTGCCCCGACGCCTACGTGGAGTACAGCGCCAAGTCGGCCACCCAGGACGTCGTCGACAGCGGCGGCCGGACGATGACCATCGGGCTGCGCGCCACCACGGAGGACTCCGCCTACTCCTGGAAGAAGTTCCGCGCCGAGGGGGACAGCGCCCCCAAGCTGAGGATCGTCTACAACCGCAAGCCGAAGACGCCGAGTTCGGTGAAGCAGTCCCCCGGCGGGAACTGTGACTACAGCACGCCGTACATGCACATCGGCAAGCGGGATCTCGTCCTGTCGGCGAAGTCCTCCGACCCCGACGACACCTCCACCCGCAAGGACCTGGAGTACCTGGACTTCGAGCTGTGGCGGACCGGCTACGGCGACGACAAGATCCTCGACAAGAACGTCACGGTCACCAGTACCGGCACGGCGTCGGCCACGGTCTCCAAGACGCGGTTCACCAACGGGTACCAGTACTCCTGGCGGGTCCGCGCGATCGACTCCTCCGGGGCCGCGTCCGTGTACTACCCCACGAAGAGCCCGAAGGTGTGCCGGTTCGTCTACGACAGCACCGTGCCGAACGAGCCGATCGTGACCTCCGACGACTACCCGGCGGCCGACGAGGACGGGAGCGTCTGGTCGGACGTGAGGTTCGGGACGTCCGGGACGTTCACCATCGCCCCGGACGAGGACACGGACGTCACCCGCTTCGACTACTCCTTCAACAACACGACCTACGACAAGAGCAAGACGGTCACGGCGGGCAAGTCCGCCACCCTGTCCCTGTCGCCGCCCACCGCGGGCCCCAACGTCCTGTACGTGCGCGCGGTGGACAGCGCCGGCAATCCCTCGCAGGGCACGAAGTACCTGTTCTACGTGACGCCGAGGGACTCGGCGGACGAACCGGGTGACGCCACGGGGGACGGCGTCCCGGACCTGTACGCCATCAGTTCCAGCGGCAACCTGACGCTGTACCCGTCCACCGGCGCCGGTGACCTGCACGTCGGCCTGGCGGCCGGTCATGACGACGGCGTGGGTCTGCTCTCCGACGAGGACGGTGACGGCGAGGAGTACCTGCCGGGCTACTGGGTGGGCGACGACGGCGCACCCGCGCTCCTCGCGCACGGCGGAGACGCTCTCGCGGGCGACGGTATCGGTGACCTCTTCGCCCGGATGCCCGACGGCAAGCTGTACGTGTACCCCGGGGACGGCTACGGCAGCGTCGACATCTCCCGGCGCAGCACGGTCCGGTTGCCCTCCGGTTCACCCGACCCGGCGACGTTCGACCAGATCATCGTGGGTGACTACGACGCCGACGGCCGGGCCGACATGTTCGCGACGGGAACCGGCGGTGAGCTGTGGGCCTTCGACGGGTACACCGGCGCCGCCTTCCGCACGGCGAAGAGGATCAGTTCGTCGGCCTGGCTGGAGCGGGACCTCGTCTCGGTCGGTGACCACGACAAGGACGGCGCCCCCGACCTGCTGTGGCGCTCCGGCTCCTCCAGCCGCCTCTACCTGCGGTACGGGGTGAAGGACAGCGCGGGCGGGTCCACCCTCGCCTCCCTGTCGACGGCGGCGGCGTCGAAGACCGGGGACGACGAGGTGTACGCCGAGGGCTGGTCGACGGCCACCGTGCCGGTGACGCACCTTCGCGGCACTCCGGACGTCGACGGGGACGGCATCCCCGACATCTGGGCCCTGTCCGGCTCGGGGAGCGTCTACTTCCACAAGGGCGGCTCCTCCGCCATCGGCAGCGGCGCCGCCGTCATCAGTTCCGTCAGTGCGTGGGGGACGACGAAGCTCGCCTTCGGGTGAGGCGCTGAGACGTGAGGGGAATGGGGGGCGTCCAGCGTTCCGCCGGGCGCCCCCTCCTGTCGCTCCACCCCCAGCACCTGCTCCACCGGTCGATCGCGACGTACAGACGAAGCCGGCGCCGATGCCGTTGGTGATCGAGTACGTGAACGGCATCACGGCGGTGATCAGGAACGCCGGTACGGCGATCTCGTACCCGTCCCAGTCGATGTGCCTGCCCTGGGTCATCATCAGGAACGGGGCTGGGGGCCGACCTCAGCCGAGCAGGAAGACGTCCAGCTCCACGCTGTCCGGCCGGCGCTCGCCGGTGGCGACGAAGAGGCGTTCGTTGAGCCACGCGAGCCGGCCCGCGGCGGTGGTCAGACGGGGGTGGCTGCGGAAGTAGATCCGCTCCGGCGCCACTTCCTCGCCCCGGACCAGGGCCGCGATGTCCTCGGGCCGTCCCGAGCGGATCCCGGTGTCGCGCACCGCGATCCGCTCGCCGCGGCCGGTCTCCAGGGCGTACCGGGCGTCCAGTTCCGTCAGGTCGCGGTGCGCAGGACCTGGTGGTCGGCGCCGCCCGGCAGGACGGTGCCGCGCACCTCGGGCCCCTCGAAGGAGCCGCCGGCCAGGGGCACCGGCCGGCGGTGGCCGTCCGGTGCCTCGCCCAGGTCGTACGGGGCGGCGACGCGCACCGGCAGACGGGCGGAGAAGGTGAGGGGCGGCACCGGGGCGGGGGTGGGCGTGATGGTGTCACCGTCTCTCAGTTGACGCGGTCGGCGAAGCCCTCGGGCAGGTTTTCGGGGCCCACCGCGACGATGGTCTCGTCGTCCTCACCGACGTGCTCGAACAGGGTGATGCGGGCGAACTCCGGGACGACGTAGATCGGATAGGTGGGACCAGCGTCGCGGAAGGCGCGCATCTCGTCCAGGTGCTCGTTCTGGTAGAGCACCGTCTTGCTCCCGTCCTCCTCGATCCAGCGCGGGAAGAAGATCGTGCCGTGCAGGACCCGGCGGCCGGGCAGCACGTTGACGACGACCGAGGTGCCGGTCGGCTCGTTCCAGGACACCTTGTAGACGTCCTCGGCGAGCCGCACCAGGTCGATCTTCTGGTCCTTGACCCAGCGCCCGCCGACCATGCCGGTGTGGATGCGGTAGTCGATGGTCGTGGCGTTCTTCACGTACATCTCGTACTGCCAGCCGTTGGCGTACGTGTAGATGAACCGGTGCCCGGTGATACCGGACAGGTCCTGCAGCGGGACGGGGTTCTCGACGGTGGTCGGGGCGTCGGTCGCGTTGCCCATGTGGTGCTCCTCACTCCTGTCCGCGGACCCTCTGTGCGGACCGCGGCACCTTGCTACAAAATTATTGTGTCACAAAAACTGTTTGTCACAAAACTATCGAGGCGCGGGTCACAATGGGGCCATGAACGACAGGGACGAGGCAGCGGGCCGGACGGACGGCCCGGACACGGCGGGGACACCGGGAGCGGTCCGGGTGGCCACCGGGCTGGGCGGGCTGCTGGGGCCGCTGCGCCGGGCGGTCCTGCGCGCCACCCGCAACGCCGAAGGACTGCCGGACCTGCCGGAGGCCCAGATCGAGTTGTTGCGGGCGCTCTCCTCCTCGCCCGAGGGCCTCTCCCCCGGCGCCGCGGCCACCCGGCTGCGGGTGGCGCCGTCCACCGTGAGCAATCTCGTCCGCACGATGTCCGCCGCACAGCTGGTGGAACGGGTCCGCCCGTCGCACGACCAGCGGACGGTGGTGCTCACCGCGTCGCGACAGGCCCTGGAACTGCTCGACCGCTACGACCGGGCCAGCACCGCCGCGCTGGTCCGGATCGTCGAGGAGATGCCCGGCTCCGACCGGGCGGCCCTGGACCGGGCCCTGCCCGCCCTGGACCGACTGGTCCACGCACTGGAGGAGACGGACGACGGCACGGCGGGCGGCACCACGCCCGCGCCCTGAACACGACCCGGACGCGACCCCGTCCGCCGGCCGAGCAGCTCGGAATGGTTCGACCCGTCACACAACGTTCGGCACACCGCACGGAGTTGAGGACCGACGCTGGTACAGTGCCGCTTCCCGACCCGGCGCACGGTTGTTCGATGCCGGGAAAGCCGCTGCGAGGAGAGACCGTCCGTGGGCACAGTCGTCGACGACGCCGCCTCCGTGGAGTTCCATGAGTTCTTCGAGCGTCATTACGCCGAACTGTCCCGGCTGGCCCGTCTGCTGACCGGTGAACCGGACATCGCGGACGATCTGGCGGCGGACGCGCTGCTGGCGCTGTGGCACCGCTGGGACCGGGTGCGCGCGGCCGACCATCCGGTGGCGTACGCCCGGGGTGTCGTCGCCAACCTGGCCCGGACCCGGGTGCGCAGCGCGGTGCGGGAGCGGCGGCGGATCGCGCTGTTCTGGTCGCAGCGCGAGGAGCGGACCGAGAACCCGGACGTGGCGGCCGTCGTCGACGTGCAGGAGGCGCTGCGCTCACTGCCGTTCCGCAAGCGGGCCTGCGTGGTGCTCCGGTACGCCTTCGACCTCTCCGAGAAGGACACCGCGCTCACGCTGGGCGTCACGGTGGGTACGGTGAAGAGCCAGACCTCCAAGGCGATGGCCGAACTCCAGCGACGGCTGGGCACGGAGCGGGCCGCGCTGCGGGTGCGCGCGACGGCGCGGAGCGTAGGACAGGGCACCGGCACGGCCGGGGGAGGGAACCGGTGACCGTGCGCGACGGCCACGAGGAGGTGCGCGCCCGGCTGCGGGAGGCGGCCGAGGCGCATGAGCCCGACCGGGCGCGGATGCTGGCCCGGATCGAGCGCGGGATGGCCTCTCCCTCCGGTCACCCGGCGGGGGCGGCCGCTCGCGCCGGGCACCGGGCGACGCGCCGGCCCGTGTGGGGCTGGACACGGGTGGTGGCCGCCACCGCGGCGGTGGCGGGCGTCTTCGGCCTGGGCGCCGGCGCGGTCGCGCTCGCCGTCCGCGGTGCGGACCCCGCGCCCGGGACGGTCGCGGTCTCGCCGACGCCCCCGTCGTCCCCGACGCCCCCCACCGCCCCCAGTACCCCGAGCGCCTCGGCGTCCCCCACCGCTCCGGTGACCCCCACCACTCCCACGGCCTCGGCGCCCCCCACGCCCCCGGCGACCCCGACCGCTCCCACGGCCCCGCCGGCCACCGGCGGTGTGTCGGACGGTCCGCTGTGGTCGGACGGCTCGGTCGACCGGCACAGCAACACGTTCTGGGCGCAGAGCAATGTGACGCTGAAGACGGAGGAGAGCCTGTCCGCCCTCACCGTCCGGCTGCGGATCGCGCAGACCGGCGGGGTCACCTCGGCCGGGGCGTGGCGGTCGCTGCCCGAGGAGGACTTCACGCTGACGGTCGCCGAGGACGACGGCTTCCTCGTCTACACGTGGGTGCTCAAGGAAGGCCGTACGGTCCCGGCGGGCACCTGGGTGTTCGCCGGGCAGTACGACCATGCGCGCGGCGGCCGGGACGCCGGGGACGACACCTACGCGGCGATGGCCGTCTCCGGCTCCCGGGAACTGTCGGTGGACGGTGACTTCGCGCCCCAGGACGACGACTGAGAAACATTCTTCGTGAGGGCGGCAACCTCACCTCCGGGTGGCGGCGACCAGGAAACGCAAGAACGTTCCCTCACGCAAGGAACCTTTCATGACCGCACGAACCGAGCAGCGCGTCCGTCACCGCCGCGGGGTCACCCGGCGCCGGGCGGTGATCGCCTCGGCCGCCGCGTTCGGCATCACCGGCGCGGCGATCGTCACCACGTCGATGCTGTCCACCGCGGGCGCCGCCTCGTCCTGGCCGACGGCCGCCGGCAAGAAGGCCGTCTCCTCGACGATCTCCGTCTCGGGCACCTACGACGGCGGGCTGAAGAACTTCTACGGCTCCGGCGACCTCGGCGGTGACGGCCAGGAGGAGGGTCAGGACCCGGTCTTCGAGCTGGCCGACGGCGCCGTCCTGAAGAACGTCATCATCGGCACCCCGGCCGCCGACGGCGTCCACTGCAAGGGCTCCTGCACCCTGCAGAACGTGTGGTGGACGGATGTCGGCGAGGACGCCGCCTCCTTCAAGGGCACCTCGTCCTCGGCGACGTACAAGGTGATCGGCGGCGGCGCGAAGAAGGCCGACGACAAGGTGCTCCAGTTCAACGGCGCCGGGAAGCTCACCGTGACCGGTTTCCAGGTCGAGGACTTCGGCAAGCTGGTCCGCTCCTGCGGCAACTGCTCCCAGCAGTACAAGCGCACCATCGTGCTGAGCGACATCGACGTCACCGCGCCCGGCAAGGCGCTCGCCGGCATCAACACCAACTACGGCGACACCGCCACGCTCTCGGACATCCGCATCCACGGCGACGACGACGAGGACATCGACCTCTGCGTCCGCTACACGGGCAACGACGACGGTGACGAGCCGACCAAGACCGGCTCCGGCGCGGACGGCACGTACTGCAAGTTCGACGACTCGGACATCACGTACGACTGATCCCCACCGGTCTCCCCCACCAGGCCGTCCGGACACCCCTCCGGGCGGCCTGCGAAATTTTCGGAAACTTCCGCGTCCGCCACGCCTGTTGACGCCCTGTTCGCCCCTGGTGACACTCCGAGGGCACCCCTCCCCTCACAACCCACCGGACCCCGACAGGAAACGTCATGCGTCGCCACACCGCCCGCGCGTTCCTGCCCGCCGTCCTCACCCTCCTCCTCTCCCTCCTGCTCACCCTGCTCGCCGCCCACCCAGGAGCGCCGTCCGTGAACCACCCCCGCTACGCCGGTTACCTCTTCGCCTACTTCACCGGCGAGGGCACCGCCGACGGTGAGCAGATCCGCTACGCCCTCAGCCGCGGCAACGACCCGCTGCACTGGCGGGAGCTGAACGGCGGCGAACCCGTCCTCACCTCCACCATCGGTGAGCGGGGCCTGCGCGACCCGTTCGTGATCCGCTCCCCCGAGGGCGACAGGTTCTACGCGATCGCCACCGACCTGCGGATGTACCGGAGCAGCAGCGGCAGCTGGGACGAGGTCCAGCGGCACGGCAGCACGTCGGTCATGGTCTGGGAGTCCACCGACCTGGTCCACTGGACCGATCAGCGGCTGGTGAGGGTCGCCCCGGACAACGCGGGCAATGCCTGGGCGCCGGAGGCGTACTGGGACGCGTCGCTGGACGCGTACGTCGTCTTCTGGGCGTCCAAGCTGTACGCCGACGACGACCCGGGGCACACCGGCTCGACGTACAACAAGATGATGTACGCGACCACGGTGGACTTCCGCACCTTCAGCGAGCCGAAGGTCTGGAGCGACCCCGGCCACTCGGTCATCGACTCCACGGTCGTCGCGCACGAGGGCACCTACTACCGCTACACCAAGGACGAGCGGAACCCGGCCTCCGACGCCCCCTGCTCGAAGTTCATCACCGCCGAGAAGTCGGCCGAACTGACCGGCGCCTCCTACGACTTCGTCTCCGACTGCATCGGCAGCGGCTCGATCGACCGCGGCGAGGGGCCGACGGTCTTCAAGTCGAACACCGAGGAGAAGTGGTACCTGTTCATCGACGAGTACGGCGGCCGGGGCTACGTCCCCTTCGAGACCACCGACCTCGGCTCGGGCGAGTGGACGGTGTCCGAGAACCACCAGCTCCCGGCCAGCCCCCGGCACGGCACGGTGCTGCCGGTCACGCAGGAGGAGTACGACCGCCTGCTGGCCGCCTACCCGGCCTCGCCCACGTCGCTGACGGACGTGACGGCGAAGGGGCAGAAGGGGTACGCGATCGTCACGGAGGCGTCCTCGAAGGTCGTGCTGCCCGTGGAGCCCGGCGCCGGCCTCAGACGTCTGGCGCCGAAGCTGTGGACGGCCGAGGGCGCGACGGTCAGCCCGCGCTCCGGGGCCCGCCGTGACTTCCGCGAGCCGCAGACGTACACGGTGACGGGGGCCGACGGCACCCGGCGGGTGTGGACGGTGGAGGCGGTGCCCACGCGCGGCCCGGTGCTGCCGGGGCTCACCGCCGACCCCGACGTGCACTACCTGGACGGCGAGTACTGGATCTACCCGACCACCGACGGCTTCCGGGGCTGGAGCGGCACCCGCTTCTCGGCGTACTCCTCGAAGGACCTGGTGCACTGGCGGGACCGGGGCGTGATCCTGGACCTCGGCCCGGACGTCTCCTGGGCCGACTCCTACGCCTGGGCGCCGGCGATCACCGAGCACGACGGGAAGTACTGGTTCTACTTCTGCGCCGAGCAGCAGATCGGCGTGGCGGTGGCGGACTCCCCCGCCGGGCCGTTCGAGGACGCCCTGGGCAAGCCGCTGATCGGCAGGACCGACTTCGCGGGCCAGATGATCGACCCGGCCGTCTTCACCGACACCGACGGACAGCCGTACCTGTACTGGGGCAACGGCCACGGCTATGTCGTGCCGCTCCATGACGACATGGTGTCCTTCGACCCGGAGGCGGTCCGGGACATCACCCCGGCCGGCTTCCGTGAGGGGTCGTTCGTGATCGAGCGGGACGGCACGTACTACTTCATGTGGTCCGAGGACGACACCCGCAGCGAGGACTACCACGTGGCCTACGCGACGGGACCGTCCCCGCTCGGTCCGTGGACGAAGCGGGGGACGATCCTGTCCAAGCGGCCCGAGTACGGCATCCTCGGCACCGGTCACCACTCGGTGGTGAACACCCCCGGCACCGACGACTGGTACATCGTCTACCACCGGTTCGCCCTGAACGGCCCCGGCCGCCCCGGTGGCGACGGCACCCACCGGGAGACCACCGTCGACCGGCTGGAGTTCGCCGCCGACGGTTCGATCGTCCCGGTGGTGCCGACGCTGGGGTCGGTCCGGGGCCGCTGACGTCAGTTCATCGTCGCCCCGATGGTCGTGCTGCCCGTCGTCAGGAACGTCGTGGCGGGCAGCCTGCCGCCGGCGGAGCGGGCGTTGTAGGCGGTGGTCGCGTCCGTCGACACGAAGGCCGGGGTGGTGATGCCGGAGTCCCAGTTGTTGCCGGCCGAGACGACCGACGAGCCCTTGCTGACCGGGCCGCTGCCGTTGCTCACGGCGAGGTTCTTGCCGAGCCGGGCGGCGGAGGTGGCGAAGTAGTAGCCCCACTTGGCGTTGGCGTAGGCCGTGGTGCGGTTGATGACGACGGCGCCGGTGTTGGAGTTCTCGGTGAAGCCGTTGCCCTGGTTGTCCCAGGCGGCGGAGTTGTTGACGACGTGCGCGACGACCTCCCCGTCCCCGCCCAGTTTGTAGCCGTTGCCGTCACCCGCGAACGCCGGGTCGGACCAGCGGTTCTTGCCGTTGCCGAAGGCCCAGGTGTGCTCGACGGTGACCGGGGAGGAGAACGACCAGTAGTCCAGGCCGTCGTCGGAGTTGTTGAACAGCCGCGCCCCGGTGATCAGGTTGCCGGTGCCGGAGCCGTACTTCACGGCGATGCCGTCGGCGTTCTCGCCGTGGTTGGCGGCGTCGTAGTGGCCGTAGGAGTCGAGGTTGCGGACGGTGTTGTTCACGGTGCCGTCGCCGGTCAGGGTGAAGCCGGAGTCGCCGCCGTTGATGGTCTTGATGTTGTTCCAGTCGGTGCCGGTGCAGGAGGTGCAGACGACGGCGGAGTCCGGGGAGTTCTGGAAGGTCAGGTGGGAGACGTTCCAGTGGTCGGCGGTCAGTTTGAAGATCCAGTCGCCGTCGGGGAGGTTCGAGCCGTCGATCTTCACGGTCTCCGAGCCGTACGCGGTGAGCGTGACCGGCGCCGAGGAGGTGCCGTCGGCGGTCGACTGGAGGGTGGCGGTCGGGTAGTAGGTGCCGCCGCGGACCTGGATGACGGTGCCGGCGGTGGCGTTCTTGACGGCGTTGGACAGGTCGGTCACGTTGCTGACGACCACGGTGGCGGCCTGCGCCGGGGTGGGGAGGGCGGCGACGCCGGTGCCGGCGGCGAGCGCGGCGGCGGTCAGGAGAGCGGTACGACGAGACATGACGTGCGGGTCCCTTCTCCTACGGGTGGGGTCACAGGACGGAGTCCAGCCAGGCGAAGACCTCGTCCTGCATGGGAGCGGTGAAGACGTGGCCGACGCCCGGCCAGAGGTCGGTGCGCAGCCGGTGCCCGGCGCGGCGGGAGTCCCAGACGGCGCGCAGCTTCGCGTAGGCCGCCGCCACGCCGTCGGGGGTGAACAGGGTGTCCTGCTCGCCGTCGACGAAGAACATCGGCCGGGGCGCGGCGATGCTCGCCACGTCGGGGATGTCCAGGTGCCGAGCGAGTCCGGGGTGCAGCATGTAGTACGCCGACTGCCCGCGCAGCGTGTTGTTGCCGGGGACCATCATCTCCTTCAGGCCGGTCATCCAGCAGACGCTGACGGCGGCGGCGACGTCGTCGCTGAGCGCGGCGGTCTGCCAGGCCCGGTAGGCGCCCATCGAGAAGCCGAGGGCGGCGACCCGCCGGGCGTCGACGCGGTCCAGGCCGGCCAGGAAGCCGGCGGCGCGGGCGTCCTCGCGGGCCATGAGCCCGGCGAGCGAGGAGCCGAGGTTGTAGAGGTTGGCGGCCAGGGCCTGCTGCTGTTCGTAGGTGACGGGGCCGCGGTCGCCCCAGCCGAGGGCGTCCAGGCAGAGCACCACGTAGCCGCGCCGGGCCAGTTCGTCGCCGACGAACCGGCCGCCGAGGAGCTTGTCCGCCCACGCCTGGGCGGAGGCGAGCCGGGTGCCGTCGTCCCAGGGGGCCCAGGGCCGGACGCACTTCTCCTTGCCGATGTCGAACTTGGCGCCGTGGTCGTGCAGCAGCAGTACGGCGGGGAAGGGTCCGGTGCCGTGCGGGGTGAGCAGGCTGCCGCGCACCCGGGTGTGGCGGGTGAGGGAGAGGGTCACCGACTGGCGCCGGTAGCCGTCGCCCTCGGGTCCGTCGGTGAACTCCGGGTCGTACGGGGTGCCTCGCTGGTCGTCGACGAGGAGGTGGTCCTCGACGGTCCTGCGGGCGGTGCGCCGCCACGTCCGGAAGTCGCGGAGGGGCGAGGTGCCCCAGGCGAGCGGGAAGCGCAGCTCGTCCTTGAGGGCCTGGTGGAAGTCGGGAAGGTTGCCGCCCACCAGGTCCTCCGCCCGTGCGGTGCCCGCGCCGGTCCCGGTGAACAGCGCGGCGGTGGCCGCCCCCGCCACGAAGGTGCGGCGGCCCAGGGGTTCACGGGCGGTCATGGGACCTCCCGGTGCCGGCGTGCCGCAGGACGTACCGCTCGACGGCGCGGGCGGAGGTGAGGGCCCGGTGGTCGTAGACGTCGGCCGGGTCCCAGCCCACGTCGTCGGCGAGGCCGAGGCCGCGCGCCACGGCGTTCAGGTGCGCGGGGCGTCCGTTGAACCAGGACCCGGTGTCGTGGAACACGGTGGCCCCGTAGCCGGCGACGGCGAGCGCGGGGGTGCCGTGCGGGTAGGTGAAGACGTTGCGTTCGGAGAAGACCGCCGACTCGACGCCGGCGCCGAGCGCGTACAGCGTGTCGTCCGCCCGGCCCCGGTAGACGTTGTTGACGACGTGCACCCGCCCGAAGCGGACGCGCGGGGCGCGCTGGGTGATGCCGGTGAAGAGGTTGCGGGCGAAGGTCACCTTCAGACGGCCGCGGTCCCGGTCGCCGCGGCTGTCGCCGGAGCCGATGAGCAGCGCCTTGTCGTGGTCCTCGAAGCGGCTGTCGGAGACGGTGATGAAGTCGGAGCCGTCCTCGATGTCCAGCAGCCCGTCGTGCCGCTGGACGTGTTCCCCGTGGAAGCCGGTGGGGGCCGCGCGGTCGGGGAAGCGTCCGTCGGTGAAGACACAGTGGTCGATCCAGATGTGCGTACCGGTGATGACGGTCATCGCGTCGAACCGGGCGTTCCAGTTGCCGCCGGCGCCGTCGTCCGGGGACCAGCTGGTGAAGTGGTCGACGGGCGCTTCGAGGCGGAGGTCGCGGACGACGATGTTCGTGCCGGTGTTGACGGTCAGGAAGACGCCGAGCAGCGAGGCGCCGTCCCCGGTGCCGACCAGGGTGGTGTTGCTCTCCACGGTGAGCTGGATCTGCGCCTTCTCGTTGTCCGACCCGGTCTGCCGCAGCTGCCGCTGCCGCTTGCAGTAGTCGTAGCGGGTGTCGGACCAGGCGGTGCCGTCCGCGCCGAAGCAGGACATGTACTTCGTGAGGTCGTAGCCGGGGGCGTAGTCCTGCTCGCCGAGCGAGGAGCCGTCGTCGGCCTCGTGGCCGTCGATGGTGCCGGCCACCCGGATCACCTTGGGGGCGGTCGGGTCGCCGTCGTTCGCGAGGGCTTCCTTCAGCTCGGCCCGGTCGTGCACCGTCCAGGTCCGGCCGCCCGCCCCGCCGGTGGTGCCGGGGCCGGTGGCGGCCCAGCCGGCGGGTCCGGGTACGGCGGCCGATGCGGGGGCCGAGGGCAGCAGCAGGGCCGCGCAGGCGAGCAGCGCGGCTGTCGCGGCCCTACGCACGGGGCCGCCAGTCGCCCAGGTAGGCCGCCTTGGTGTGGGCCGCGGCCTCGGCGCGGGTGAGCTGGGGCCGGTTCTCCGGGACGGTGACGGCGGCGCCGGGGCCGGTGTTGCGGTACTCCCGGAAGCGCTGGTCCTGCCAGGGGTGGGCGTCGCGCATGTCGGCGTACGGGGCGACCGCGTCGATGCCGGCGCCGAGGCGGGTCTCGCGGACGGTGAGCATCGGGCGGGCGGTGGTGTCGGAGCTGGGCACCCAGGGGCGGGCCAGCTTGTAGTAGCCGTCGGGGGCCTCGCTGCTGATGCGGCTGCCGGTCACCAGGTAGCCGCGCGGGTTGGCGCCCGCCGTGGAGGGCGCGAAGACGAAGCCGTACGGCGCCGCCGCCAGGTCGGTGCGGACCAGCGTGCGGAAGTGGCAGTGCTCGTACACCGCCGTCGCCCGGCCGAAGACGAAGTCGACGTCGCCCTCGACGTAGCAGTGGGCGTAGTACTGGCGGGCGAAGAGGGTCAGGTCACGGGTGTCGGCGTACAGGGTGTCCTGGTGTCCGAGGAAGCGGCAGTGGTGGAAGGCGGAGCGGTCGCCCTGCACCTTGATCGCGACGGCCTGGGTGCCGGTGAAGTCGGGGTTGTCGCTGCGCAGCCAGTCGTTGGCGAAGGTGATCCAGCGGGCGGTGAAGCCGTCGGCGGCGACCGTGGTGGTGGCGGAGCCGCTGGTGCCGTAGGTGCCGGAGCCGTCGGGCCTGGGGGTGCCGGCCGCGTTGTCGTAGACGATGACGGTGTCGCGGGGGTCCTCGGAGGCGCCGATCCAGGTGGCCTCGGTGCGGGTGGCGTCGACGGCGACGGTCTCACGGTAGGTGCCGGGGGCGAGGACCAGGGTCCGGCCGCTGCCGGTGGCGGCGGTGACGGCGGCCTGTACGGAGGTGAAGTCGCCGCGGCCGCGCGGGTCGACGTACAGGGTGTCCGGGGTGAGCCGGGCGGCCGGGGAGCCGTAGCGGCCGAAGGGGCGGTTGCCCGCGGTGGCGGGGGCGGCGGCGAGGCCGAGGGCGGCGCCGGCGCCGGCGGTCGCCAGGAGGAAACCTCTGCGGGACGGAAGGGATGGAAGAGACGGGCGGGACGGACGGGACGGACGGGAGGAGACGGGGCGGGACATGCGGGTGCTCCTTCAGAGGGGGATCTCCGGTGGGCCGGGGCCGCGCGAGGGTGCCCCGGCCCTGGTTCCGCGTGGGGTCAGCGCAGGCGGCCGGCGCCCGCGCCGCGGCCGACGAGGGCGGGGACGGCCTTCGCCGGGTCGACCTTGGTACGCAGCGTGGGCGTCCAGCCCGCGCCGGAGGTGAGGGTCTCGGCCGGGATCTCCGCGTTGTGCACGGCGATCAGGTCCACGGGCTTGCCGTTGACCCGGTTGTGGGCGGCGGTGACCGGCGCCTCGCTCCACTTCTTCAGCACCTTGGCGGCGCTGATCCCGTCCGGCAGTGTGAACGCGTTGTGCTCGGCGACCAGCGCGGACTCCTTGCCGACGCCGAAGCTGTAGGCGTAGTCCTCGTTCGCCACGAAGTGGTTGTCGTAGACGTCGACCTGGCCGAAGCGGACCCGGGGCGCGCGCTCGACGAGGTCCTCGAACAGGTTGTGGTGGAAGGTCGCCCTCAGGTGCCCCCGGTCGCCGGCGGCCGTGGACTCGCTGTCGCTGTTGCCGATCAGGATCGTCTTGTCGTGGTCGGTGAAGACGTTCCAGGAGGCCGTGACGTAGTCGGCGCCGCGCACGATGTCGAGCTGCCCGTCGTGCTGCTGGTACAGCATCCCGAAGTAGGCCGGGGCCGCGCTGTCGGGGTGCTCGCCGTCGGTGAACGTGTTGTGGTCCAGCCAGACGTGGGTGGAGCCGTACACCACCGTGCTGTCGTACTCGCTGTTCCAGTTGCCGGTGTCGCCGTCCGTCGGGTCCCACTGCGGGAAGCAGTCGACGGGGCTCTCGAAGGTCAGGTTGCGGACGATGACGTTGTCCACGCCCTTGATCTGGAGGCTGGCGCCCTTGATGGCGGCGTCGCGGCCGACGCCGATGATGGTGGTGTTGGCCGGGACGCTCGCCTTGACGGCCTGGCTCTGCTGGGCCGCGGAGGCCCGCCGCAGCCCTTCGGGGCTGTCGTCGGGTTCGGCGCTCAGGTCGGTGTCGTGGCCCCAGGTCGCCGGGTCGTACGCGGCCAGGTAGGCGCCGAAGTCGTACCCGGGCACGGCGAACGCGTCGCAGCCCTCGGCGACGGCGTCGATGGTGCCCTTGACCTTGACGATGCGGGGCGCGGTGCCGTCCGCCGCCAGGGCCGCCTTGAACTCGGCCCAGGTCGTCACGGTGTACACGTGCTCCGCGTCGGCGGCGGCGCCCCCGGTCGTCCCGGTGCCGTACGCGGCCCAGCCGTCGTCGGCGGGCAGCGTCTGGCGGGCGGGGTCCCGGTGCTGGGGGCGGGCCTCGGCGCCGGCGGCGGTCAGGCCCACCACCAAGGCGGTGCAGCCGGCCAGCGCGGCACCCTTGCCCATGACGTGCCCATGCCATCTCTGTGTCTGCATGTGTGCGGATCTCCTTGAGGTACGTCGGTGTCAGGCGGCAGGCCACGTGATCCAGGACGCGGGGATCTCCGCGTCCAGCCGGCGCGCGTCACGGTGTCCCAGCACCCGGGTGCGCAGCAGTTCCCGCACCACGAGCCGGGCCACCTCGATCGCGCCGGGCGGGTTGAAGTGGGTGTTGTCCTGCTCGGCGGCGGTCCAGTCGAAGTACGCCTTGGTCCCCTCCACGCCGAGCCGCTGCCACAGCTCCAGCGACAGCGCCTGGACGTCCAGCAGCGCCACGCCCTCCTCGGCGGCGAGCGCCCGCATGGCCGCCGGGTACTCCCCGTGGCTCGGCAGCGCGGTCCCCGCCGCGTCGAACCGGCGCCGCTCGACGGGGGTGGCGAGCACCGGCCGGGCACCCCGCGCCCGGGCCCCGTCGACGTACGAGCGCAGGTACTCCTGGTACGTCGTCCAGGGCTCGGTGTGACGGGTGGGGTCCTCGCTCTTCTCGTCGTTGTGCGCGAACTGGATCAGCAGGAAGTCGCCGGGCCGGATCTCCTTCAGGACCACCTCCAGCCGCCCCTCGTCGACGAAGCTCTTGGAACTGCGCCCGTTGACGGCGTGGTTGGCGACGGCGAGGCCCGCGCGCAGGAAGAAGGGGGCCGCCATCCCCCACCCGGTCTCGGGCGCGGCGTCGGCGTGCTTCTGGGCGGCGGTGGAGTCGCCGGCGATGTAGAGGGTGCGGTGACGGACGCCGGCCTGTGCGGCACCGGTGGCGGCGAAGGCCAGAGGTACGGAAGCGACGGCAGCGGCGGCGACTTGTCTGCGGCTGAGAGACACGCCGGTCAACCTTTCAGGAGGGGAAGGATATGTCCCTGGGGGCGCGGGGCTGTTCCGATATGCGGCTCCGCAGCGTGGGCGCGACCAGCCCGGGACGGCCCGCGCCCTGCGGGCGACGGACCGCCCCACGACGGGCTTCAGCCCTTCTGCTCGTTCCACTCGGCCTGCGCCTCATTGAGCTGGTCGGCCATCGTGTCCAGGAAATCCCGCGCCGACATCTTCCCCAGCAGCACCTTCTGGAAGTTCGGCTCGTTGTCGGCCTTGGAGATCGTGTTCCAGTCCGGCAGGTAGTACGGCAGCTGCACGATCGTCGTCGAACCGTCCGACAGCGCCTCGGCCGCCAGCTTCGTCGGCTCCGACTCCGAGACCCACGCGTCCTTCGCCGCGTCGGTGTTGGCCGGCACCTGCCCCGCCGACTCGTTGAACTTCGAGTTCGCCTCGTGCGAGACGGCGTACTCGATGAACTTCCAGGCCGCCTCCTTGTTCTTGCTGCTCTTGAACACGCCGAGCCCGTCGACCGGGTTGGAGACCTGCACCCGCTTGCCGCCGGGTCCGACCGGCTGCGGGATGCCGCGGAACCTGTCCTCGCCGAACGCCTTCACATGGTCCTGGTAGGAGCCCAGGTTGTGGTTGAGCATGCCGATCGTGCCCGAGTCCCACTGGGCGACCATCTTGGTGAAGTCGTTGTTGAGGTCGGCGGCCGGGGTGACCTTCTTGTAGAGCGCGGCGTACTTCTCCAGCGCCGCCACGTTCTTCGGGTCGTTGACGGTGGTCTTCTCCCCGGCGGCGTCCCAGAAGGAGGTGATTCCGGACTGCCCGTACATCGCGTCGAGGGCCTGGGCGATGGAACCGGCGCCGCCGCGGATGGTGTACCCGAACTCGTTGTCGCCGGCGTCGGTGAGCTTGTCGGCGGCCTCGAAGAAGGCGTCCCAGGAGGAGGGCTCCTCCAGCCCCGCCTTCCCGAACAGGTCGGTGCGGTAGTACAGGACACCGTTGTTGGCGGAGGTCGGCACCGAGTACAGCGAGCCGTCGCCGCCGCCGGCCGCCTTCAGCGACTCGACCATGTCCTCGTTGAGCTTGCCGTCCAGGGAGGAGTCCGCGAGCCGGTCGTCCAGCGGCTCCAGCGCGTTCTGCGCGGCGAACCCGGCGAGCATGGCCGCGCCGACCCCGCCGACGTCGGGCAGCCCGCCGCCCTGGATGGACGTGTCGACCTTCGACTGGTACTCGGTGGAGGCGATGCCGACGTACTCGACGTCGATGTCCGGGTTGGCCTTCTCGAAGTCGGCGATGACCTCCTTCCAGATGTCGGTGCGGACACCGCCGTTGTTGTCCCAGAAGACGATCTCTCCCTTGCCGCTGCCCTCGGCCCCCTCGCTGCCGCTCGTGCCGCTGCCGTCGTCCCCGCAGGCGGTGGCGGTCAGCGCGAGTACGGCCCCCAGGGCGACGACGGCCGGTGTCCGGCGCCTGCCGGTGCTGCTGCGCATGCTGATCTTCATAAGTCGGCTCTCTTCTTCTGGATCAGGCTGGATCAGGCTGGATGAAGCGGGGTGGAGCGGTGTGGAACGGTGTGGAGCGGAGCGCTGGACGTACGGACGTGCTGGTCACGTGGGGGGAGTCAGTGGGCCCCGATCCGCCGCTGCGGACCGGAGAAGCGCTCGACCAGCGCCGGGACGGCCGCCGCCGGATCGAGCCGGTAGGGGTAGAAGCCGCCCGGCTCGAAGGCGTCGCCCCGGGTGTCGTGCCGGCCGGTGGTGTTCTCGGTCACCGAGCCGCGCTGTACCAGTTCGGCGGTGGCGTCCGCCTGGTAAGGGTGCTGGACACCGTCGTAGTAGCTGTTCTCGATGACCATCCGGGTGGCGCCCCGCGCCCAGTTCCCGTAGGTCCAGACGGGGTCGCCGTCGGCCACCTGTGCCGACAGGTAGTTGTTGTAGAGGTGCGCGTAGGCGCAGTTGTCGGCGGACGGATTGCGCTGTTTGGTGCCGGCGAACCAGTTGTGGTCGATGGTGATCTCGGTCCGGACGTTCTCCGTCCAGCCGATGCCCATCGCCTTGTTGTGGTCGGTGAAGCGGTTGTAGGAGACGGTGACGTACCGGCTGTCCTCGCGGATGTCGAGCAGTCCGTCGCCCATGTGCGTGAAGTGGTTGTGGTCGATCCAGACGTGGTGGACGGAGTCCATCTGGATCGCGTCGAAGTCGCTGGTCTTGCCGTCCCAGTCGCCCTCGACGTAGGAGTCCCGGATCGTCAGGTTGCGGATCACGACGTTGTGGGTGCCGGGGTTCAGGTGCAGCTCGCCGTGGACGATCTCGCCGCTCGTGCCGACGCCGACGATCGTCTTGTCGGAGGCGACCGTGATGTCCGAACCGAACGGCTCCACGGCGATCGAGCCCGCCACCCGGATGACGTACGGCTCCTCGGCCGCCGCGTACTTCGCCAGCGCGGCCTGGTCGGTGACGGTGACGACCTCGCCGCCCGCCCCGCCCGTGGTGCCGCCGGCCAGGGAGGCGAAGCCGTGCGGCCGGTCGGAGAAGCGGTCCGTCCCCGGCGGGGCGGCCGCGGCGGCCCGGGCCTCCCCGAGCGCGCCGAGGGTCAGGGCGGCCACCAGGCCGAGGACGGCGGCCAGGGTCCCGCCCCTGCCGGGCAAGCGCTTGCTACGGAAGTGCGTCATTGCGGCTCCCCACAGGCGTACGGAGGTAGGAGTTGCGGAGTTGCGGAGTTACAGGGCGGTGATCCGGAACCCGGTGAAGTCGGCCGTGCCCGCGGCCGGCTCTCCGGTGGGGGCGACGGCGAACAGGCCGAGCAGGGCGCCGACCCAGCGCCAGGGGGTGGCGGCGAAGACCTGCCCCGAGGGGCGGAAGCCGTCCCCGGTGTCGGAGTGGAAGCGGCAGCGCGCGTGCGGGCCGGTCTCGATCCGCAGCCGGGCC
The DNA here is from genome assembly GCF_055562815.1 of Streptomyces sp. NPDC016677. NCBI lineage: Bacteria > Bacillati > Actinomycetota > Actinomycetes > Kitasatosporales > Streptomycetaceae > Streptomyces > Streptomyces sp. NPDC016677. The sequence continues at coordinate 125,976 of NZ_JBVHEO010000014.1, forward strand.
CGGCCCTCGGGGGCGGGCCGCGCGTGCGCCGCGTCCCGTTCCGCCTCCGCGACCGTCTCGCCGAACCGGTGCACCAGGTGCACCGCCCCGTCCGCGCCCCGCTGGAGCCCGATCCAGCTGAACGCGTCCCCGAGCACCACCAGCCCGGCCCGCGCGCCCGGTTCGGCGCTGTCGAGGCGCAGTTCCACCTCGACCGCGCACGGGGTGCCGGGCAGCCGCTGGGTGAGCACGTTCGGCAGCCTGCGCGGGTCGTGCGCGTCGGCCGACCGGACGCAGGCCAGCCGCAGCCCGTCCCCGGTGTGCGGGACGGTCCAGCCGCCCTGGGGGTTGGCGGTCCAGGACCACTGGGGGCCGAACCGTCCGCCGGGGAAGTCGTCGTCGGTGGCCGGAGCAGCCGCCGAGGGCGGCAGCGCGGGCCGCCGGTGCTCGGTGACGGGCGCGCCGTCGTCGCCCAGCACCGGCCAGCCGTCCGGGTCCCAGCGCATCGGCTGGAGGTGCACCACCCTGCCGTACGCCCCCCGCTGCTGGAAGTGCAGGAACCAGTCCTCCCCGGCCGCCGTGCGCACCCAGCCGCCCTGGTGGGGGCCGTTGACGTCGGTGTCCTTCTGCTCCAGGACGACCCGCTCCTCGTACGGTCCGAAGAAGTCGCGGGAGCGGAAGGCGCCCTGCCAGCCGGTCTCCACCGACCCGGCGGGCGCGAGGATCCAGAACCAGCCGTCGTGCCGGTAGAGCTTGGGGCCCTCCAGGGTGAACCAGCCGGGGAGGCGGTCGGCGTCGACGATCACCTTGCCGTCGTCGAGCAGGCCGGTGCCGTCGGGGCGCATGCGGTGGCCGGTGAGGCGGTTCTTGATACCGGAGCGGGACCGGGCCCAGGCGTGCACGAGGTACGCCTCGCCGGTCTCCGCGTCCCACAGCGGGCAGGGGTCGATCAGGCCCTTGCCCTCCTTGACCAGGTGCGGGCGCGTCCACGGGCCCTGGACGTCGGGGGCGTTGACCTGGAAGATCCCCTGGTCGGGGTCGCCCCAGAAGATCCAGAAGCGGTCGTCGTGGTGCCGGAGGGACGGGGCCCAGACGCCGCAGTCGTGCCGGGGCGCGGCGAAGGTCTCCGCCGGTTCCAGCCGGTCGAGCGCGTGGCCGAGCAGGGTCCAGTCGACCAGGTTCCGGGAGTGCAGCAGCGGCAGGCCTGGGGCGCGGCCGAAGCTGGAGGCGGTCAGGTAGAAGTCGTCGCCGACACGCACGACGTCCGGGTCGGACCAGTCGGCGTTCAGGACGGGGTTGCGGTACGTACTGCTGCTGGTCACGGGCTGACCGCCTTCCGTACGAGGGCTGCGGCGCCGTCGGCGTCGAGGCGGCCGTCGGCGACGACGGTGATGATCCGGCGGACGGCCGTGTCGCCCGGGGCCACCGCCAGCCGGGTGTCGTGGGCGAGCGAGGAGCCGACGCCCGGGTACTCCTCGGTGCGGACGAACCAGGGGTCCTCGCGGGTCCGTCCGGTGGCCCCGGCGAACACCAGCGACCAGCCGGCGCCGACCAGGGCGAGCCAGTCGGCGCGGCGGCCGTGCGCGGCGGCCTCGCCCTCGGCGTCCGGGGTGAGGACGTCCGGCGCCGCGTCCTCCTTGCGGGCCCGCCAGAAGAAGCCGCCGTAGGCCGCGCCGGGGCGGCCGTTGGTGGCGGGGCTGCCGAGGGTGAGCGGGGCGGAGGTGATGTTGGTGAGCGAGAAGGTGAGGTCCAGGGCCCAGGCCCGGTCGGTGAGCGCGGTGGCGGCCACCGTACGGCGCTCGCGCAGCAGCTCGGTGCCGGCGGCGACCCAGGACAGCTCCTGCACGAACCCGTCGGAGTCGCACAGCGGGAAGCCGGTGTGCCGCTGGGCGCCGTGGTTGTCCAGCTCGGTCGGGCCCCGGCCGCGGACGAAGGTGCGCCCGCCCCAGAAGTTGTGCCCCTCGACGTCGGGAACGGCGACACCGACGCCGAGGTGGTGGGCGTGGTCGGCGGGCGCGGACTCGGTGACCGGCGTGCCGGCCAGGGTGGTGACGGGGTGCAGGTAGGGGCGTGGGGAGAGGCGGGCGGGCAGCTCGGGCCGGGTGACGTACCGGGCGACGGGGCGGCCGGCGACGCGCAGGACCGGGGCGTCGGTGCCGGTCATCGGGCGGTCACCTCCTTGGCGGCCCAGGGGGCGCCGAGTTCGGAGTAGAGGGAGAGGGTGCCGGCGGCGGACTCGACCAGGGCGTCGACGCCGGGGACCACCCGGCGGGCCTCGGCGGCGATCCGGTGCCAGGCCGTCTCGGGCAGCGGTCGGGGGTCGGGGGCCCGGCGGATCGCCTCGACGACCCGCATGAAGGCGCCGGTGCCGTCGGGGGTGACCAGCAGGCCGGTGCCGCCTTCCAGGTGGTCGAGGAGGTTCTCCAGCAGGTCGGTGCGGCCGTGCTCGTACTCCTCGGGGCCGTGGCCGGCGCGCTGGAGCAGGACGCGGTCCTGCTTGTACCAGAAGGTGATCCGGCCACGGGTGCCGTGCACCAGGACGTACGGTTCGGCGGCGCGTTCGGCGCACAGGGTGGCGGCGACGGTGACGCGCAGGCCCGTCGGGGCGGTGACGCGGACGCAGGAGGTGTCGTCGGCCTCGATGTCGTTGGCGCGGTGCAGTTCGGTCTCGACGGCGGCGACGTCCTGGTCGCGGGTGGCGCCGCCGAGGGCCAGGGCGGTGGCGACGGCGTGCGCGAGGGGGTTGGTCAGCGCCCCGTCGACCACGTCGGTGCCGTCGTCCATGCGGCGCCGTCCGGCCCAGGGCGAGCGCCGGAAGTACGCCTCGTCGCGCACCCAGGCACCGGCCCCGCCGATGCCGGTGACCTCGCCGATCGCACCGTCGGCGAGCAGTTCCCGGATGGCGGGCACCGCGTGCGAGCCCAGCGACTGGAACCCGATCTGGCAGGCGACGCCCGCCTCGGCGACCCCGTCGGCCATCCGGCGGAACTCCGCGAACGACGGTGCCGGGGGCTTCTCCAGGAGCAGGTGCACGCCCCGGCGGGCGGCGGTCAGCGCGAGGTCGGTGTGGGTGGGGATCGGCGTGCAGACGACGGCCACCCGGGCGCCGGTGGTGTCGAGCAGGGCACCGAGGTCGGCGGACTGGGCGGGGAGTTCACCGCCGTACTCCTCCTCCGTCAGCGGGGTCGGCTCGCAGAGGCCGGCCAGCCGGGCGCGGCCCGCCCGCTCCAGGCGGCGGAGGTTGGCGAGGTGCCAGCGGCCGTGTCCGCGGGCGCCGGCGAGGACGACGGGCAGGGGTGTGCTCATGAGACCCTCCCCGCGGTGCCGGCGGTCAGATCGCGCTCGCGGCCCACGCCGTAGGTGTGGTGGAGCGTGCGCAGGTCGGCCTGTCCCCGTCTCATCAGCCTTTCACCGCCCCGGCGCTGAAGCCCGTGATCAGCCACTTCTGGATGAAGGCGAAGACGATGACGACCGGGACGGCCGCGATGATGCCGCCGGCGGCGAGCGCGCCGAGGTCGACGCTGTCCGCGCTCATCAGGGAGTTGAGGCCGACCGGGATGGTCTGCTTGTCCTGGTTGTTGAGGAACATCAGGGCGAACAGGAAGTGGTTCCAGGAGTGCACGAAGGCGAAGGAACCCACCGCGATCAGACCGGGCCGCAGCAGCGGCAGGACGACGATCCGGAAGGCCCGCATCCGCCCGCAGCCGTCGACCCAGGCCGCCTCCTCCAGGGAGTACGGCACGTTCTTGATGAAGTTGCTGATGAGGATCATCGACAGCGGCAGTTGGAAGACCGTCTCGGCGATGATGACGCTGCCGAGGGAGTTGATCATCTGGAGTTCGGCGAAAATCTCGAAGAGCGGCACCAGGAGCAGCGCGCCGGGCACGAACTGGGAGCAGAGCAGGGCGAGCATGAAGCCCCGCTTGACCCTGAAGTCGAACCGGGCGAGGGCGTAGCCGCCGGCCAGGGCGACGAGCGTGGTCATCACCAGGGTGGCGACGCCGACCAGGACGCTGTTGCCGAAGTAGGTGCCGAAGTTGCGTTCCGTCCAGACCTTCTCGAAGTGGTCGAAGGTCATCGGCCAGGGCACCAGTGAGGTGGAGCCGGCCGGGCGCAGGGAGAAGAGCAGGATCCAGTAGAACGGGATGAGGGTGAAGACGAGGTAGATCCCGAGCGGGAGGTAGATCTGCCAGCGGGGGATCTGGTCCCAGGCGGGGCCCTCCTTCTTCGCCGGGCGCGGCGGGGCGGGGGCGGCCCGCTCGGCGGCGGGGGCGGCCGTGGTGGCCTCCTTGGTGATCATTTGTTCTCGCCTCCGAACTTGCTCAGCCGCAGGTAGACGATCGAGCAGAAGAGCAGGATCACGAACGCGACCGTGGTCAGCGCCGACGCGTAGCCGAAGTCATGGGCGTCGACGGAGGTGTTGGCGATGTAGAGCGGGAGGGTCGTGGTCTCGCCGGCCGGGCCGCCGCCGGTCAGGGTGTAGAGCAGGTCGACGTTGTTGAACTCCCACACCGCGCGCAGCAGCGTGGACAGGATGATCGCGTCCTTCAGGTGCGGCAGGGTGATGTGCCAGAACTGCTTGATCCGGCCGGCCCCGTCGACCTCGGCGGCCTCGTACAGGTCCTTCGAGACGGACTGGAGGTCGGCGAGGATGAGGATCGCGAAGAAGGGCACCCCGCGCCACAGGTCGGCGACGACCGCCGCCGGGAACACGGTGGAGGTGTCCGACAGCCAGCTCGTGCCGTAGGAGCCGATGCCCATGTCGGCGAGGTAACGGGTGATGCCGGTCTGGGAGTTGTAGAGCAGCACCCAGATCGCGGAGGTCAGCACGCCGGAGACGGCCCACGGGGAGAAGACCAGGGCACGGCCCAGGCCCCGGCCCACGAAGGTCTGGTTGACGATCAGGGCGAGCGCGAGTCCGAAGAGCAGTTGCAGGCCGACCTCGACGAAGACCCACTTGGCGCTGAAGACGAGGGTGTCCCAGAAGACCGGGTCGTCGGTGAAGATCGTGACGAAGTTCTCGAAGCCCGCGTAGCCGTTCCGCCACGGCTTGGTGGGGTTGTACTCCTGCAGGCTGTAGTAGAAGACGCTGATGACCGGATAGGCGATGAAGCCCAGCATCAGCAGACCCGCCGGGGCGATCAGCAGGTACGGGAGCCTGCGCGGCGTGGCGGAGGCACGGCGCCGCCTCGGTGGCGCGGGCGGTTTCGCCACGGCTGCGGCTTGGGCCATGACTGTTCTCCGTTCTGGTACGTCGTGCGTGGGGCGTGCTTGCCTGGGTCGTGCACGTGCGGGGCCGTTCACTTGCGTAGCCGGATGTGCGTGGTGCGTACAGGAAGCGCTTTCTGTCCGTACAGGGGTGTGCGGAGGTTTTTCTGTCGTCCGGGGGTCAGCCCGCGTACGGGTCCCGCACCTTGCCGGGGCGAGCCAGGAACTCGAAGTCGCAGCCGGTGTCGGCCTGGGTGATCTGTTCGTTGTAGAGCGCGCCGTAGCCGCGCTCGTACCGTGCCGGGGGCGGCGTCCACGCGGCGCGGCGCCGCTCCAGCTCCTCGTCGTCCACGTTGAGCCTCAGCGTGCGGGCGGCGACGTCCAGGGTGATCGTGTCGCCGGTGCGGACCAGGGCGAGGGGTCCGCCGATGTACGACTCGGGCGCGACGTGCAGCACGCAGGCGCCGTAGCTCGTGCCGCTCATCCGGGCGTCGGAGATCCGCACCATGTCGCGTACGCCCTGCTTGAGGAGGTGGTCGGGGATCGGCAGCATGCCGTACTCGGGCATGCCGGGGCCGCCCTTGGGGCCGGCGTTGCGCAGCACCAGCACGTCGTCGGCGGTGATGTCCAGGGCGGGGTCGTTGATGGTGCGCTGCATCGTGCGGTAGTCGTCGAAGACGACCGCGCGGCCGGTGTGCTTGAGCAGGTGCGGTTCGGCGGCGATGTGCTTGATGACCGCGCCGTCCGGACAGAGGTTGCCGCGCAGCACGGCGACGCCTCCCTCGGCCGCGACCGGGTTGTCGCGCGGGCGGATCACGTCGTCGTTGTGGACGAGGGCGCCCGCGAGCTGCTCCCGCAGGGTGTCGTGGCAGACCGTGGGCCGGTCCAGGTGGAGCAGGTCGGGGATGCGGGAGAGGAAGCCGGGCAGGCCGCCGGCGAAGTGGAAGTCCTCCATCAGGTACGTCTGTCCGCCGGGGCGGACGTTGGCCAGCACCGGGACGGTGCGGGCGACGCGGTCGAAGTCGTCGAGGGTGAGGGTGACGCCCGCGCGGCCCGCCATCGCGATCAGATGGATCACGGCGTTGGTGGAGCCGCCGAGGCCGAGCACGGTGGTGACGGCGTCCTCGAAGGCGTCCGCGGTGAGGATGTCGCTCAGCTTGCGGCCCCGGTGGACCAGTTCGACGACGCGCAGTCCGGCCGCGGCGGCCATCCGGTCGTGTCCGGAGTCGACGGCCGGGATGCTGGAGGCGCCCGGCACGGTGACGCCGAGGGCCTCGGCGGCGGCGGTCAGGGTGGACGCCGTACCCATCGTCATGCAGTGACCGGGCGAACGGGCCAGCCCGCTCTCCAGTTCCTGCATCTCGCAGTCGCCGATGAGCCCGGCCCGCTTGTCGTCCCAGTACTTCCACATGTCGGTGCCGCTGCCGAGGGTCTCGCCCCGCCAGTGCCCGGGGAGCATCGGCCCGGCCGGCACGAACACGGCCGGCAGGTCGGCGGAGGCGGCGCCCATCAGCAGCGCGGGCGTGGACTTGTCACAGCCGCCCATGAGGACGGCCCCGTCCACCGGGTAGGACCGCAGCAGCTCCTCCGTCTCCATGGCGAGCAGGTTGCGGTAGAGCATCGGGGTCGGCTTCTGGAAGGTCTCGCTGAGCGTGGAGACCGGGAATTCGAGGGGGAAGCCGCCCGCCTGCCACACGCCCCGCTTCACGGCCTGGGCGCGGTCGCGCAGGTGGACGTGGCAGGGGTTGATGTCGGACCAGGTGTTGAGGATGGCGATGACGGGCTTGCCGAGGTGCTCCTCGGGCAGGTAGCCGAGCTGGCGGGTGCGGGCGCGGTGGCTGAAGGTGCGCAGGCCCTCGGTGCCGTACCACTGGTGGCTGCGCAGCTCCTCCGGGCGCTTGCGGCCGGTCATATCGACCACCCCGCGGCGATCTCGGCGACCTCGGCGCGCTCGCTCTCGGGGAGCGGGCGGCTCGGCGGGCGGACGTCGCGGCGGCACAGGCCGAGCGAGGCGAGGGCCTCCTTGACGACGGTGACGTTGTTGGCGGAACCGTTGGCGGCGCGCAGTTCCTCGAAGCGGCGGATCTGCTCCCAGACCTTCATGGCGGCCGGGTAGTCGCCCGCCCGCAGCGCCTCGATCATGTTGCGGGAGACGGCCGGGGCGACGTTGACCAGCCCGGAGGTGAAGCCGGTGGCGCCGGCCGAGAAGTAGGAGGGGGCGTACGGTTCGGCCAGCCCCGCCACCCACACGAACCGGTCGAGCCCGGCGTCGCGGGCGAAGGCGGCGAACTTGGCCGCGTCCGGCACCGCGTACTTCACGCCGATGACGTTGGGGCAGGTGTCCGCCAGCTCGGCCAGCCGCGCCCCGGCCAGCTGCGGATTGCGGATGTAGGGCACGACGCCCAGCTCGGGGACGGCCTCGGCGACGGCGCGGTGGTAGTCGACCCAGCCGGCCTGGGAGACGTAGGGGTGGACGGGCTGGTGCACCATCACCATGGTGACGCCCAGGTCGCGGGCGTGCCGGGCGGAGGCGATGGCGGTCGGCACGTCGTGGCCGACGCCGGCCAGGATGTCCGCCCGGCCGCCGGCCTCCTCGGCGGTCAGCTCGGTGACCTGGCGGCGCTCGGCCGGGGTGAGGGCGTAGAACTCGCCGGTGTTGCCGTTGGGGGTGAGGGTGGTGATGCCGGCGTCCAGCAGGCGACGCAGCAGGGCCCGGTACGTGGCGGGGTCGACGGCGCCGTCCGCGGCGAACGGGGTCACCGGGATCGCCACCACGTCGGCCAGGGCCGCCCGCTGGGTCTCGAACGTCGTTGTCATGCCTGACCGTCCTCTTCCTGGGCCCGCCCGGCCTCGTGGTCCGCTGCCGGGAAGGCCCGCTCGACGAAGAACGCGATGTGCGCGTGGAGGGCGCGTGCGGCACCGTCCGCGTCCCCGGCCAGGGCGAGCCGCAGGATCTCCTGGTGCTCGCCCGCCTCCCGCTCCCAGGAGGGGTCGGCGGCCCAGGCGACGGCGGAGACCAGGGCCGCCTGGTCGCGGACCTCGTCGAGCATCCGGCCGAGCAGCGGGTTGCCGCAGGGCAGATACAGGGCGCGGTGGAACTCCCGGTTGGCCAGCGACCGTTCGGCGGTGTCGGTGGCCCGGTCGGCGCGGGCCAGCGCGTCCCGGGCGGCGTCCAGGGAGGCGCCGCGCCGCACGGCGCGCTTGAGCGCCTCCGGCTCCAGGAGCAGTCGCACGTCGTAGACCTCGCGTGCCATGTCCGCGTCCACCATGCGCACCGTGGCGCCCTTGTACTGGCTCATCACGACCAGTCCGGTGCCGGCCAGGGTCTTGAGCGCCTCGCGCACCGGGGTCTTGGAGACCCCGAACTGCGCGGCCAGCTCGGTCTCGACCAGGGCCTGGCCGGGGGTCAGCCGGCCGGTGAGGATGCGGCGTTTGATCTCCTGGAGCACGTACTGCGTGCGGGAGGGGATCGGCGTGGGCACAGAGGTCATGTGCGCCTCTCGGATCTCGCATATCGCGTCTCATATATGACGTACGGAGTACGACGCGTTGAAACTAGGAGGGGGACAATGTTTCGTCAATGCTTCTGACAGAAGAAGCGCGGATCGGTCCTCGGACGCTGGTGGTGCCGCCCTCACGGGCGGTCCCGGTCGGTCCGCCGAACGCCGCGGCGGCCCGCGCGGGCGGTGTTCCCGGCGCCCTCGGGCGTCAGGTGCATCTGTTCGCTTTCGCGATGCCCATCGGTGTGGTCGATGTCGGCCCGGCAGAGGAACAGGTCGGCGTCGCGGGCCGGCCCGGTGAGCGCGGCGCACGGTCCGCTGTCCCCGGAGCAGGCCAGGACCCGGCCCTCGCACTCGGCCCGCAGCCCGTACGCCTCGATGTCGTGCCGCACGGCGCGGGAGGTGAGGACCAGGCCGCCGTGGCGGACGGTGTGCCCGTCCTCAAGCGGGCGGAAGGCGAAGACGCCGTCGAGGAAACCGGTGTCGGCCCGCGGAAGAAGCCCGCGAGGCGCCCGGGCGCAGCCGGCGGGCGCGTAGACCGGGACGGGCGCCCCGGGGGCGAGCCCGCCGTACGCGAAGCCGTACACCGCGGCGAGCAGGTCGGCGCAGTGGTCCGCGTGCAGAGGGGAGACCCAGATCGCGCTGAGCCGCGTCGGGTCCGTGTGCCGTTGCAACTCGGCGAAGGTGCCGGGCCCGGCGTCCACCCACACCTCGGCCCCGCCGCCGCGCACCAGGCGACCGGAGCAGGGGCGGCCGGGCACGGGGTGGGGGGAGGCGGTGCCGAGGACGTGAGGGTGAGGGGCATGGCGTCATGCGTACGGCCGGACCGTCGGTGTACGGCCGGACCGTCGGTGTACGGCCGGACCGTCGGCCTAGGTCCCCCGGCCGTCAGCGTACGGCCGGACCGTCGGCCCACGGCCCCCCGGCCGTCAGCGTACGGCCCCAGGGCCGTCGGTGCCCGGCCCTGCGGTCAGCCTCGCCGAGAGCGCCCGCCCAACCCCCGCCGCACCGCCGCCAGATCCCCGTCGGACGCCAGCCCGGCGTGGTACAGCCGCAGTTCCGTGGCCCCCAGGCCGGCGGCGCGGGCCGCGTCGGCGGCGAGGGTGCCGGGGCTGCCGCCCATGCCGGAGACGACGGTGAGGTTGGCGGCGAGGACCGTGCCGTCGTGGGCCTGCTCGGCGAAGGGGGTGAGCAGGCCCGCACCGCCCGTGCAGGGCACGACCACCCCGTCCGCGACGGACAGGATGTGCGCGGGGTCGACCCCGGCGTTGGCGCCGCAGTGGTAGGAGACCGGGTCGGCGTGCAGCAGGACCTGGAAGCCCGAGGGAGCGGCGGCGCGGACCGCCGCGACGGCCGCCTCCTGGAGGGAACGGGCGGTGGTGTCCCGCCACGCGCGCGTGGCGCCCGCCCGCGTCTCGCCGAGCAGCTTCTCCACGCCCGCCCAGCCCCCGTCCGAGGGCGCCGTCCCCCGCCACACCGGCTCCAGCGCGTCGCGGACGGCGGCGGCCAGCTCGTCCGGGTCCAGGCCCTGGCCGCCGTACCCCGCCCGGCAGTCGGGGCAGAAGCAGAGCGACATCAGGTACTGCCCGGCGTCGCCGAGGCCGACGCCGGCGGTCTTGTCGTGGGCGTGCAGATGGGCCAGGCCGTACCAGCCGAGGGACTCCAGTTCGGTGCCGCGCGCCCCCGGCCGCACCGCCGCCTCGGCGGCCAGGTCGACGAGGTACGCGCGCGTGGCGGGCTGCGCGATGCAGGGCGCCCAGGGGTAGCGGTCGCCGTAGGCGTTGACGACGGAGGTGTGCGGATGCTCGGCGCCGAGACGGGAGTTGTGGGCCAGCACGACCCAGGTGTGCACCTCCAGTCCGGCGTCCGCGAGCGCGTCGGCGGCCTCGCCGTAGGCGTCCCCGGGCGCCCAGTCACCGGCCGGGTACGGGGTCAGCTCCCGTCCGGCCCAGCGTCCGTCGTCCGGCGGGTAGAGGACGGCGGCGTGCTCGGCGGTGACGATCCGGTGGCGCGGGTGCCGGGGGGTCAGGGCGCGGGTGGAGTGGTAGGCGGCGGCGAGCGTCACCTGTTCCACGCCGAGTCCCGCGATCGTCTCCGGCGCGCGGGGGTCGCCGTCGACGTCCCAGGGGTAGACGAATGCCGATGCCTTCACCGTGCCTCCTCCAGGAGCGCGTGGCCGCGCTCGATCACCTCGGCGAGCCGCTTGACATGGTCCCCGGCCGGCTCGTGCAGCGGGGGCCGCACCTCGCCCACGTCCAGGCCGCGCAACCGTACCCCGGCCTTCACCAGCGCGACGGCGTACCCGCGCCCCTGGGCGCGCAGTTCGGTGAAGGGCCGGTAGAAGCCGTCCAGCAGGCGGTGCGCCGTGGCGTCGTCGCCGGTGCGCAGCGCCCGGTGGAAGGCGAGGGCGATCTCGGGGACGAAGCAGAACACGGCGGAGGAGTACAGCGTGACGCCGAGGCCGCGGTAGGCGAGCTGGGTCTGCTCGGCGGTCGGCAGCCCGTTGAAGTAGAGGAAGTCACCGGGCACCTCGGTGCGCACGGCGCTGACGGTCCGCTGCATCAGGTCGAGGTCGCCGAGGCCGTCCTTGAGGCCGACGATCCCCTCCGTGCGGGCCAGTTCGACGACCGTGCGGGGGGTGAACACGGCGTTGTCGCGCTGGTAGACGATCACGGGCAGGGACGTGGCGGCGGCCACCTCCCGGTAGTGCCGCAGCAGCCCCTCCTGACCGGCGAGCACCAGGTACGGCGGCATGGCGAGCAGCCCGTCGGCGCCGGCCTCCTCGGCGAGGCGCGCGTAGCGGACGGCGAGGGCGGTGCCGTAGCCGGCGCCCGCCAGGACCGGGACGCGGCCCGCCGTCTCCTCGACGGCCGCCCGGACGCAGTCCTGGAACTCCTCGGGCGTGAGCGCGTGGAACTCCCCGGTGCCGCAGCAGGCGAACACGGCGGCGGCGCCCGCCTCCACGCCCTGGCGCACATGGGCGCGGTAGACGGCGAGGTCGACCTCGCCGCCGGGGCCGTACGCCGTGACCGGAAAGAACAACGGGCCCCGGGGGGCGGTGAGCCGAGCGGCGAGCGGGGCTGACGTCACAGGTTCTCCCGTTTGCATGCGTGTCCGGTGTTTATATTTCTGAACATGCTCACGCTAAGACGCCCCTGGAGGGCGGTCAAGCTTCCGCGCTCTTGACGCGCGACGACGCACATCCCTAGCGTGTCCACGTTTGTGAATGACGTACTCAGATGTGCACCACGACATGTCCACACCCGGACATGTGCACTCAGACATGTGCACTCAGACATGTGCACTCAGACATGTGCACCCAGACATGTGCACCCAGACGCGTACTCGTGCAGTCAAGGAGACCCGAGGATGCCCGCTCCCCGCACCGTTCTGCTCACCGGCGCCGCCGGCGGCCTCGGCACCCTGATGCGGGAACTGCTCCCCGCCCACGGCTACGACCTGCGCCTGTTCGACCTGCGTCCGATCGAGGGCGCGCCGGAGGCCATCGTCGCCGACCTCGCCGACAAGGACGCCGTGCGCGAGGCGGTCCGCGGCGTCGACGCGATCGTCCACCTGGCCGGCATCTCCCTGGAAGCGTCCTTCGACAAGATTCTGAAGGCCAACATCGAGGGCACGTACAACGTCTACGAGGCCGCCCGCGAGGAGGGCGTCGGCCGCGTCGTCTTCGCCTCCTCCAACCACGCCGTCGGCTGGACCCCGCGCCCCCGGGGCGACGACCCCCTCATCCCCATCGACGTCCGGCGCCGCCCCGACACCTTCTACGGCCTGTCCAAGTCCTTCGGCGAGGACCTCGCCCAGCTCTACTGGGACAAGCACGGCATCGAGACCGTCTCCGTCCGCATCGGCTCCTGCTTCCCCGAGCCGACCAGCGTCCGGATGCTCTCGGTGTGGATGAGCCCCGCCGACGGCGCCCGGCTCTTCCACGCCGCGCTGACCGCCGAGGGCGTCGGCCACACGGTCGTCTACGGCTCCTCCGCCAACACCCGCCTGTGGTGGGACCTCACCACCGCGCGCGCCCTCGGCTACGAACCGCAGGACGACTCCGAGCCGTACGCGGCCAAGCTCATCGCCGAACAGGGCGAACTGGACCCGGACAACCCGGCCCACGCCCGCCTCGGCGGCCACTTCGTCACGGACCCGCCGATCTGGCCGTACTGACCGAAACACACAGCGGCACCGAGGAGGACGGGCACCGAACGGGCCCGTCCTCCTCCCCGTTCGGGCATCCGTGCTGCCCGAACAGACGTCCCGGCTCGCCGCATCCCTGGTCCACGACGCTCCCCCGTCCACCGAAACGGGCCCAAGCGGGCAGTATCGGCTCCGCAACAGACCTGGTCAGCGCCGCGCACCCGCTGTAGAACTCTTCACCAGGGCCTTACCGGGCCCGAACGGGCAACGGCGCGCGTGAGGCAGGTGTGACATGGGCACGAGATCGGCGGAAGAGCGCCAGCGGGAGATCGTGCGGGCCGCCCGTGCCTCCGGCTCGGTCGACGTCACCGTCCTCGCGGCCGAACTCGGCGTGGCCAAGGAGACCGTACGCCGGGATCTGCGCGCCCTGGAGGACCACGGCCTGGTCCGCCGCACCCACGGCGGCGCCTACCCCGTGGAGAGCGCCGGGTTCGAGACGACCCTCGCCGTGCGCGCCACCAGCCACGTCCCCGAGAAGCGCCGGGTCGCCGCAGCGGCGGCCGAACTGCTCGGGGACGCCGAGACGGTCTTCGTCGACGAGGGCTTCACCCCCCAGCTCATCGCCGAGGCGCTGCCCGCGGACCGGCCGCTGACCGTGGTCACCGCTTCCCTGCCGGTGGCCGGCGCGCTCGCCGGGCGCGGCGACACCTCCGTGCTGCTGCTCGGCGGCCGGGTCCGCCCGGGCACGCTGGCCACCGTCGACCACTGGACCACCAAGATGCTGGCCGGGTTCGTCCTCGACCTGGCTTTCATCGGGGCCAACGGCATCTCCCGCGAACACGGCCTGACCACGCCCGATCCGGCGGTCAGCGAGGTCAAGGCACAGGCCGTGCGGGCCGCGCGGCGCACGGTGTTCGCGGGGGTGCACACCAAGTTCGGGGCGGTCAGCTTCTGCCGGTTCGCCGAGGTCGGCGCCCTGGAGGCGATCGTCACCAGCACCCAGCTGCCCGCCTCCGAGGCCCACCGCTACTCGCTGCTGGGCCCCCAGGTCATCCGAGTCTGACCCCGTCCCCTTCCTCCCCCTCGCGGGACGGGGTCATCCCTTGCCGCCCCTTGCCTCTCCTTACCTCCCCCTATGTTCAGGAGCGATCCATGCGAACCCAGAGCCGACGGAGGCCGCGAGCCACGCTCGCCACGGCCGCCGCAGGGACGCTGCTCGCCCCGCTGCTCTCCGGCTGCTGGGTCGGGGCGGGCGGGGCGGGGTCCGGCGGCGACGCCATCAACGTCCTGATGGTCAACAACCACCAGATGGTCGAGCTGCAGAAGCTCACCGCCGACCACTTCACCGAGGAGACCGGCATCAAGGTGAACTTCACCGTGCTGCCGGAGAACGACGTCCGCGACAAGATCAGCCAGGACTTCGCCAACCAGGCGGGCCAGTACGACGTCGCCACCCTCTCCAACTACGAGATCCCCATCTACGCCAAGAACGAGTGGCTGCACGAGATGGACTCCTACGCCGCCAAGGACTCCGCCTACGACGAGCAGGACGTCCTCAAGCCGATGCGCGAGTCCCTCACCGGCGAGGACGGCAAGCTCTACGGCCAGCCCTTCTACGGCGAGTCCTCCTTCCTGATGTACCGCAAGGACGTCTTCGAGAAGGAGGGCCTGACCATGCCCGCGCACCCCACCTGGCAGCAGGTCGCCGACCTCGCCGCGAAGGTCGACGGAGCCCAGTCCGGCATGAAGGGCATCTGCCTGCGCGGCCTGCCCGGCTGGGGCGAGGTGATGGCACCGCTCACCACGGTCGTGAACACCTTCGGCGGCACCTGGTTCGACCAGGACTGGAAGGCCCGCCTCGACTCCCCCGAGTTCGAGAAGGCGGTGAAGTTCTACGTCGACCTGGTCCGCGAGCACGGCGAGTCCGGCGCCCCGCAGGCCGGTTTCGCCGAGTGCCTGAACAACATGACCCAGGGCAAGGTCGCCATGTGGTACGACGCCACCTCCGCCGCCGGTTCCCTGGAGGCGGCCGGCTCCCCCGTCAAGGGCAAGCTGGGCTACGCCCCCGCCCCGGTCGAGAAGACCGAGTCCTCCGGCTGGCTCTACACCTGGGCCTGGGGCATCCAGCAGGCCTCCCGCAACCCCGACAAGGCGTGGAAGTTCGTCTCCTGGGCGTCCAGCAAGGAGTACGAGCAGCTCGTCGGCGACGAGATCGGCTGGTCCAACGTCCCGGCCGGCAAGCGCGCCTCCACCTACGAGAACCCGGCCTACCGCGCGGAGGCCGGCGCCTTCCAGGAGATGACCCGGGAGGCGATCGAGGCGGCCCGGCCCAAGGACCCGGGGGTGCAGCCGCGTCCGGCGCCCGGCATCCAGTTCGTCGGCATCCCGGAGTTCACCGACCTCGGCACCAAGGTCTCCCAGGAGATCAGCGCGGCCATCGCCGGACGCCAGTCCGTCGAGGCGGCCCTGAAGAAGTCACAAGCGCTCGCCGAAGAGATCGCCGAGGAGTACGAGGGACGATGACCGCCACGACGACGGCCCCCGTGGCCGCACCCGACGTCAGCACCCGGCTGCGGCAGCCCTCCGCGCGGCTGCGCGCCTGGGCCACCCGGGCCCCGCTGCTCCCGGCCCTGATCTTCATGATCGCGGTCACCCAGCTGCCCTTCGTGGCGACGCTGGTGATCTCCTTCTTCGACTGGAACGCGCTCTACCCCGACGCCCGCCACTTCACCGGCTTCTCCAACTACGGCGACGTCCTCACCGACCCCGACCTGCGCAAGTCGGTCTGGACGACGATCCTGCTGACGGTCGCGGTGGTCCTGGCCAGTCTGGTCCTCGGCCTGGTCCTCGCACTGCTCCTGGACCGGAGGTTCAAGGGCCGCGGCGTGGTCCGCACCCTGCTGATCGCCCCGTTCCTGGTGGTCCCGGTCGCGGCGGCCCTGCTGTGGAAGCACGTCCTCTACAACCCCGAGTACGGCTTGCTGAACGGGCTGTTGCACTACGTCGGCGGCCCCCAGCCCGACTGGATCTCCAACACCCCGCTGCTCGCGGTGGAGCTGTCCCTGGTGTGGCAGTGGACGCCGTTCATGATGCTGATCCTGCTGGCCGGGCTGCAGAGCCGGGACCAGCAGCAGATCGAGGCGGCCCGGGTGGACGGCGCCGGCGACTGGCAGATCTTCGTCCACCTCACCCTGCCGCACCTGCGCCGCTACCTCGAACTCGGCGCCCTGCTCGGCTCGATCTACATCGTGCAGAACTTCGACGCGGTCTTCACGATCACCTCCGGCGGCCTGGGCACCGCCAACCTGCCGTACACCGTCTACCAGAGCTTCTACCAGGCCCACGAGAACGGCCTCGCCTCGGCCGCCGGCGTCCTGGTCGTCATCGGCTCGATCATCATCGCGACCTTCGCCCTGCGCGTGGTGTCGTCCCTGTTCCGCGAGGAGGTGGGCCGCGCATGAGCGCCGTGACCACGACTGCAGGAGCCAGCCGTCGCAAGCGCGGGGCCGGCCTGGGCCTGGTGGCCTGGCTGCTCGGCATCGTCTTCTTCCTCCCCATCGCGTGGATGGCGCTGACCTCCTTCCACTCGGAGGAGGACGCCGCCACCAACCCGCCGTCCTTCGCGGCCGCCCTGACGCTGGACGGCTACCGCGAGTTCTTCGGCGCGGGCGGCGGCGCCAGCCCCTGGCCGGCGCTGGCCAACTCGGCCGTCGCGTCGGTCGCCTCGACCCTGTTCGTCCTCGTCCTCGCCCTCCCGGCGGCGTACGCGCTGTCCATCCGCCCGGTGAAGAAGTGGACGGACGTCCTGTTCTTCTTCCTGTCGACGAAGATGCTGCCGGTGGTGGCCGGTCTCCTCCCGATCTACCTCTTCGCCAAGAACACCGGCATGCTGGACAACATCTGGCTGCTGGTCATCCTCTACACCTCGATGAACCTGCCGATCGCGGTGTGGATGATGCAGTCCTTCCTCGCCGAGGTCCCGGTCGCGATCATCGAGGCGGCCCGGGTGGACGGCGCGAAGCTGCCGACGATCCTGGCGCGGGTGGTCGCCCCGATCGCCCTGCCCGGCATCGCCGCGACCTCCCTCATCTGCTTCATCTTCAGCTGGAACGAACTGCTCTTCGCCCGGGTGCTGACGGGTGTGGTCGCCGAGACCGCCCCCGTCTTCCTGACCGGCTTCATCACCAGCCAGGGCCTGTTCCTGGCCAAGGTGTGCGCCGCGTCGCTCGTCATCTCCCTGCCGGTGCTCGCCGCGGGGTTCGCCGCCCAGGACAAGCTGGTCCAGGGCCTGTCGTTGGGAGCCGTGAAATGAAGGCCGCCGTCATCGAGTCCGTGGGCCGCGCCGTCGTCGCCGAGATCCCGGACCCGACGCCAGGACCGCGCGAGGTCGTCGTCCAGGTCGCCGCGTGCGGACTGTGCGGCACCGACCTGCACATCCTCCAGGGCGAGTTCGCGCCCAAGCTGCCGATCACACCGGGGCACGAGTTCGCCGGCGAGGTGGTCGGGGTGGGCACGCGGGTCACCGAGGTCTCGGTCGGCGACCGGGTCGCGGTGGACCCCTCCCTGTACTGCTACGAGTGCCGCTACTGCCGCAACGGCCACAACAACCTCTGCGAGCGCTGGGCGGCCATCGGCGTGACGACGGCGGGCGGCGCGGCCCAGTACGCCGTGGCCCCCGTGGCGAACTGCGTGAAGCTCCCCGAGCACGTCCGCACCCAGGACGCGGCCCTGATCGAGCCCCTGTCCTGCGCGGTCCGCGGCTACGACGTCCTCCAGTCCCGCCTCGGCGCCCACGTCCTGATCTACGGCTCCGGGACGATGGGCCTGATGATGCTGGAGCTGGCCAAGCGGACCGGCGCGGCCAGCGTCGACATGGTCGACCTCAACCCGGCCCGCCTGGAGACCGCCAAGGGCCTGGGCGTCTCGGGCGCCGCCGCCACCCCCGACGAACTGGACCGCCCCCAGGGCTGGGACCTGGTCATCGACGCGACCGGCAACGCGGCGGCGATCCAGGACGGCCTGGACCGGGTGGCGAAGGCCGGTACGTTCCTCCAGTTCGGGGTCGCCGACTACGCGACCCGTGTGCAGATCGACCCGTACCGCATCTACAACCAGGAGATCACCATCACCGGCTCGATGGCGGTCCTGCACAGCTACGAGCGGGCGGCGGAACTGTTCGCGAACGGCGTCCTGGACCCGGACGTCTTCATCAGCGACCGCATCCCGCTGGAGCGCTACCCCGAGGCGCTGGAGCAGTTCGCGGCGGGGGTGGGACGGAAGATCGTGGTGGTGCCGTAGCTCACCTCGTGAACGCCGGAGGGGCCTGGTTCCAGCCCTCCGGCGTGTGCGGACGAGACCGTTCAGGCCGAAGCGGGTATCCGGGGGCGGCAGCCCCCGGGGACGGGAAGGGCAGGGGCGGCGGGGGCGAAAATCCATGGTCGGCCGATCAGCCCACGGTAAGGGAACGGCAAAACGTCCCCGCTCGTTCACCCGGCATGACAGCTATGACCCCCGGCTCGAACATCCCCCTGTCCGCCGCCCGCGTGACGGTGGACGTCGCCGCGCCCGTGCGCCTCGACGTATCGGGCCTGCTGCTCACCGCCGACGGCAAGGTGCGCTCCGACGACGACTTCATCTTCTACAACCAGCCCACCGGGCCGGGCGTGACCTACCGCTCCGGCGGCGGCACCGCCCCGGACGCGATCACGATCGACACCACCGCCATCCCCCCGGGCATCGAGAAGATCGTCGTCACCGCCAGCCCGGACGCCGCGGGCCAGACCTTCCAGGGCATCGAGCCCACGGCCACCATCCGCAGCGCCGATGACAGCGCCGTCCTGGCCACCTTCACGCCCCCGCGGCTCGGCAGCGAGACGGCCCTGGTGATCGTCGAGGTCTACCTGCGGGGCGGCGCCTGGAAGGCCCGCGCGGTCGGCCAGGGCTACGCCAACGGCCTGGCCGGCATCGCCACCGACTTCGGCGTCTCGGTGGAGGAGCCGGCCGCGCCCGCCGCCCAGCCGGTCACGCCGCCCCCGGCCCCGGCCGCCGTACAGCCCCCGCCGGCCGCCACCCCCGCCGCCCCGCCGGCGCCGCCCGCCGCGCCCGCGGCCCCCGCTCCCGGGGCCGGGAAGATCAACCTGGACAAGGGCCGCGTCAGCCTCCAGAAGAACCAGACCGTCTCCCTGGTCAAGGGCGGCCGCCCGGTCCTCTCCCAGGTCAAGATGGGCCTCGGCTGGGAGCCGGCGTACCGCGGCAAGGACATCGACCTGGACGCCTCGGTCATCGCCTACGGCCCGCAGCGCAACCACATCGACAGCTGCTACTTCGGCAAGCTGTCCATCGTGGGCGGCGCCATCAAGCACTCCGGTGACAACCTCACCGGCGAGGGCGGCGGCGACGACGAGGTGATCGTCGTCGACCTCGGCCGGCTCCCGCAGGAGGTCACCGGCCTGGTCTTCACGGTCAACTCCTTCTCCGGGCAGAAGTTCACCGAGGTCGCCAAGGCGTACTGCCGCCTGCTGGACGCCGCGACCGGCGAGGAGCTGGTCCGCTTCGACCTCACCACCGCCGAGCCGCAGACCGGCGTGATGATGGCCAAGCTGATCCGGCAGTTCTCCGGGGAGTGGGACATGACGGCGATGGGCGAGTTCGTCAAGTCCCGCACGGTCCGCGGGATGGTCAAGCCCGCCGCCAAGGCGCTGTGACCGCGGACGGCCCGGGCCCGGCAGGGGACCCGGGCCGTCCCGCTCAGCGCCGCTTCTGCCGCTTCCAGGGCCCGGTGATCGCGAGCATGACGCCGGGTGTCTGGATGTTCGCGTAGAGGGTGCGTCCGTCGGGCGAGAAGGTGACACCGGTCATCTCGCTGTACTCGGGCTCCTCCGCGGTCCCGATGTTCAGCTCGTTGCGGGCGATGGGGTACGTCCGTCCGCTGTCGGTGGCGCCGAACAGGTGCTGCACGCCGTCGCCGTCCTCGGCGATGACCAGACCGCCGTACGGGGAGACGGTGATGTTGTCCGGGCCGTCGAAGGCGCCCTCCGCCTCCGGGTCGGGGTTGACGCCGAGCAGCACCTTCAGAGTGAGGGTGCGGCGCTTGGGATCGTAGAACCAGACCTGGCCGTCGTGCGGCTTGCCGGGGCTCTCGTCGCGGGCGAAGGACGAGACGACGTAGGCGCCGCCGTCCGCCCACCACATGCCCTCCAGCTTGCGGGCGCGGGTGACCTGGCCGTCGGTGAACTGCTTGCGCACGGAGACGGTCGTCGCGTCACGGTCGGGGACCTCGACCCAGTCGACGCCGTACACGGTGCCGGTCCTCGTCGCGCGGGAGAGGTCGTCGACGAACTTGCCGCCGGAGTCGAAGCACTTGAACGCCTCCAGCCGCCCGGCGTCGTCGGCGAGGGTGCGGAGCTTGCCCCGCCCGTGCCGGAAGCCCTCCGGCGGGGTCCAGCGGTAGAACAGGCCGTTGGGACCGGAGGCGTCCTCGGTGAGGTAGGCGTGGCCGCGCTTGGGGTCGATGACGACGGCCTCGTGGGCGTACCGGCCCAGCGCCTTGACCGGCTTCGGGTCGCGGTTGGCGCGGCGGTCGGCGGGGTCGACCTCGAAGACGTAGCCGTGGTCCTTGGTCATGCCGTTGGACCCGGCCTTGTCCTCGGTCTCCTCGCAGGTCAGCCAGGTGTTCCAGGAGGTGGCGCCGCCCGCGCAGTTGGTGGCGGTGCCGGCGATGCCGACCCACTCGGCGACCTCGCCGCCGGGGCGGACCTCGACGACGGTGCAGCCGCCGGAGGCCGCCGGGTCGTAGACGAGGCCCTCGGTGAGCGGGACGGGGTGCGGCCAGTTGGCGCGGGGGCCGCCCAGTTCGTGGTTGTTGACCAGCAGGGTGGTGCCGCGCGGACCGTCGAAGGTGGCGGTGCCGTCGTGGTTGGAGGGGGTGTACTCGCCCGACTCCAGCTTGGTCCGGCCGCTGTAGGTGATGACCCGGTAGGAGAAGCCGGCGGGCAGCGCGAGGATGCCGTCCGGGTCGGGGAGCAGCGGCCCGTAGCCGACCCCGCCGTGCCCGTGCTCGTCGTCCGTGCCCTCGGTCTCCGTGGACGCCAGGGCGTTCGGGGCGGTGGCGAGGGCGCCGACGCTGCCCGCCAGCGCGACCCCGGCGCCGGTGAGCGCGGAGCGGGTGGCGAAGTCCCTGCGGGTGAGCGACATGGTGTGTCTCCTGTGACGGTGGGCGTGCCAGGAAGGGGGGTGGCGCTGCGCGGTGCGGCGCCACCGTCCCGCTCACCCCTTAACGGAGGCTGAACTCCGTACGACACCCCGTTCCCCGCTTGTGTGAATCCGCCCGGCGGCGCGTCACGAGGCCACCGCCGGCCGTCATCCCCGGACGGTCGCGCGGCGCCGGCCCCGTCCTCCCCCGGGCGGTCGCCGGCCGTCCTCCCCCGAGCGGTCACCGGCCGTCCTCCCCCGGGCGGTCACCGGCCGTCGTCAGCCGAGCGGTCGCCGGCCGTCGTCAGCCGTGCTGCGACCGTGCCTTGAACGCCGCCTTGCGGGCCTCCTTGGCGATCTTCTTGTCGGGGTGCAGCCGTCCCATCGCCTCCAGCACGTCGGCGGTGGCGGGGTGGTCGACCCGCCAGGCGGTGGCGAAGAAGCCGCTGTGCTGCGCGGCCAGCCCCTCCACCAGGGCGCGCAGTTCCTCGGAGTTGCCCTCGGCGGCGAGCTGCGCGGCCACCGTGTCGACGGTCAGCCAGAAGACCATGGACTCCGGCGGCGGCGGAACGTCGCGGGCCCCGTGCTCGGCCAGCCACACCCGGGCCAGCCCGCCCAGCTCCGCGTCGTCGAGGACCTCGCGCAGCGCGGGCTCGGCGTCGGCGCCGACCAGGGCCAGCGCCTGCTGGCAGCGCAGCCGGCGCAGCGGCGCCCCGGCGTCCGCGCCGCGCGCCGCCGCCAGCAGTTCCCGGGCGGCGGGCAGCGGCTCGCGGCGGGCCAGCCAGCCCTCGGTCTCGGCGTGCGCGGCGGCCGGCGGGAAGGCGGCCGTGCCGTCGAGCAGGGTGTCGGCGCCCTTGTCGGCGAGTTCACCGACGGCCGGGGCGGTGAACCCGGCCTCCAGCAGCCGGGCGCGCAGCCCGTACAGGCCGAGCGGGGTCAGCCGCACCATGCCGTAGCGGGAGACGTCGGTGTCGTCGACGGGCGCGGCGGGCTCCTCGTCGCCCTCGGCCATCAGCGCCTCGTCGACCGGCTGGTAGGTGACCAGCCCGATCGGCTCCAGCAGCCGGAACTGGTCGTCCAGCCGCATCATCGCGTCGGAGACCTGCTGCAGCACGTCGTTGGTGGGCTCGCCCATGCCGCTGGGGACGAGGACGGAGGCGGCGAGCGCGGGCAGCGGCACCGGGGTGTCGCCGGGCGCGTCCTCACCGACGGTGAGCAGGTACAGGTTGCCGAGCACCCCGTCGAGGAACTCCGCCTCGGCCTCGGGGTCCCAGTCCAGGGAGGAGAGGTCCAGCTCGCCCTCGCCCTCGGCCATCGCGTCGACCAGGGCACCGAGGTCGGGCGCGCTCGCGTCGGCGAGGACGGTCTCCAGGGCGGCGAGCCACACGCCGAGCACGTCCTGCGGGGAGCCGCCGGTGAGCAGCGCCAGTTCCTCGCCCGCCGTGACGGTGCCCTCGTCCTCGTCGACGATCTCGACCAGCCCGGCGTCCAGGGCGACCCGCCACGCCTCGCTCGCGTCCGCCGCCGCGTCGCCGCCGCTGAGCCCGAGCGCCTCGGCCGCCGCCCCGAGCTGCTCCTCGGCCAGCTCTCCCCCGGCCTCCACCCGGGTGTCCGGCCCGGCCCAGCGGGCGAGCCGGACGGCCCGGGAGAGCAGCGGGGCGGAGAGCGCGTCGCGGGCCAGCTCCGCTTCGGGGTGGAGCCGCGCGGGCGGCAGGGTGGAGCTGTCTGACATGGGCTGTTTCTCCTCGCGCGCCTCGACGGCCGTACGGCCACCTGGACGCCGTACGGCTCAGCCGCTCAGCCTAGACGGGTTTGGACCCATGCCGCCCGGTTCATCTCCCCGCCGGCTGCCGTACATGGCCGAAACCTTGACAAGGACCTTGGCCGCACAGGAGATTGACGCGCGTAGAAACAGGGGGGCACGCGTGTTCACGCGGGCAGGCACGCTCCCCTCCCGATGCTTCACGCCCCACGATTCCCACGCTTCCCACGTTTCCCGGCGTTCGATGTCACGCCCCCGGAGGGACCCCATGCCGAGCAAGTCGTCCGCGCGCCTCGCCGCGCTCACCGTCGCCGCCGTCTGCTCAGCGGCGTCCACCGTCGTCCTCGTCCCGTCCGCGCACGCGGCCCCGGTGCGCGTCCACGACGTCCAGGGCACGACGAGGCTCTCCCCGTACGCCGGCCGGCAGGTCACCGACGTGGCCGGAATCGTCACCGGCACCCGCGCCTACGGCTCCTCCAAGGGCTTCTGGATCCAGGACCCGTCCCCGGACGCCGACCCGGCCACCAGCGAAGGCATATTCGTCTTCACCAGCTCCGCCCCGAAGGTCGCCGTCGGCGACGCGGTCACCGTCTCCGGCACGGTCTCCGAGTACGTCCCCGGCGGCACCTCCTCCGGCAACCAGTCGCTGACCGAGATCACCCGTCCCACGGTCACCGTCGTCTCGTCCGGCAACACGGTCCCGGCCGCGACCCGGATCACCGCCCGCTCGGTGCCGCGCGCCTACACCCCCGAGGCCGACGGCGGCTCGGTCAACACCCTGCCGCTGCGCCCCTCCCGCTACGCCCTGGACTACTACGAGTCCCTGGAGGGCATGAACGTCCAGGTCTCCGACGCCCGCGTCACCGGTGCCACCGACCCGTACACCGAGCTGTGGGTGACGGTGAAGCCCAAGGAGAACCCGAGCGCGGGCGGCGGCACGGTCTACGGTTCCTACGACTCCCAGAACACCGGCCGGCTGCAGATCCAGTCCCTGGGCGCGGTCGCCGACTTCCCCGACGCGACCGTGGGCGACACCCTCGCGGGCACCACGGCGGGCCCGCTGGACTACAACCAGTACGGCGGCTACACCCTCGTGGCCAACCGGCTCGGGACCCTGCGCGACGGCGGCACGGAGCGCGAGACCACCCGCGCCCAGCAGCGCGACGAGCTGGCGGTGGCGACGTACAACGTCGAGAACCTCGACCCGTCCGACGACACCTTCGCCGCGCACGCGGAGGCGATCACGCACAACCTCGCCTCGCCCGACATCGTGTCCCTGGAGGAGATCCAGGACAACAACGGCGCCGTGAACGACGGCACGGTCGCCGCCGACCTGACGATGGCGAAGCTGATCGACGCGATCGTGGCGGCGGGCGGCCCGCGCTACGACTGGCGCTCGGTCGACCCGGCCGACGGTGCGGACGGCGGCGAGCCCGGCGGCAACATCCGCCAGGCGTTCCTGTTCAACCCCGAGCGGGTCTCCTTCACCGACCGCGCGGGCGGCGACGCGACGACGGCCACGGAGGTGACGAAGGTCCGCGGGAAGGCGGCGCTCACCCTCTCCCCCGGCCGCGTCGACCCGTCCGACGCCGCCTGGGAGAACAGCCGCAAGCCCCTCGCGGGCGAGTTCGTCTTCCGCGGCAGGACGGTCTTCGTCATCGCCAACCACTTCGCCTCCAAGGGCGGCGACCAGGGGCTGACCAGCCAGTACCAGCCCCCGACGCGCGGCTCCGAGACGCAGCGCCACCTCCAGGCCACGGCCGTCAACGCCTTCGTCAAGGACATCCTCGCCACCCAGAAGAACGCCGACGTCGTCACCCTCGGCGACATCAACGACTTCGAGTTCTCCACCACCACCCGGCTCCTGGAGGACGGCGGGGCCCTGTGGTCGGCGGTCAGGTCGCTGCCGCGCGACGAGCGCTACTCGTACGTCTACCAGGGCAACAGCCAGGTCCTGGACCAGATCCTGATCAGCCCGTCGATCCGGCGCGGCGGGCACTTCCGTTACGACAGCGTGCACGTCAACGCCGAGTTCCACGACCAGATCAGCGACCACGACCCGCAGGTGCTGCGGTTCCGTCCGTAGCGGTCAGCCGGGCACGAGGCCGAGGGCGTGGTCGTAGCGCCGGACCGTGCTGCTCTTCAGGCCGGGCCAGTTCTGGACCCGCTCCCACAAGGGTGTCGCCGAGCCGATGCCGTCGCCCGGTGCGGCGAGGGCATCGGCGTGTGCCTCGGCACTGGTCCACTCGGCGTAGTTGAGGACCCGGGTGCCGTCGGTGCTGAGGTGGAAGTGGGCGGAGATGCCCCCGGGGTGGGGCTCCGGCTCGCTCGCCAGCGCCTCGAAGACGGCGTCGACCCAGGCGCGCTGCCGCCGTGGGTCGGGCCCCTCGAACTCCACCTCGACGATCACGACGCAGCCCGGGACGGTCCCCGGGCCCTCCGCACGGGCGCCGCTGCGGTAGTGGCGGTACCGCCCGAGCCCCAGCCGCTCGATCCCCGGCACGGCGGTGTCGATCTCGTCGACCCGCTCCTGCCGGTGCGTCTTGACGAACGCCTCGTACGCCTGCTCGCTCGCCCACTGCGCATGGTGCAGCAGGGTCTCACCGTCATGTCCGGTGTAGACGTGGTAACTCCGCAGGCCGTCGGCGGGCCACGGGCGCCGCTCCCAGGTCCGGGCGATCGCCTCCACCGCCTGCCGCTGCCGCTCGGGCGTGCCCACCCGCCAGGTGCTGAAGAAGGGTGCCCCGGCGTCCGGACGGGTGAGATCGGGGTGGCTGTCGGTACGGCGGGTCATGCCGGCCTCCGTCGAGTGGGTGAGCGTCGCGTGCGGTCACCACTCTCCGACCTGAACCTGACTTGAGGTCAAGGAAGGCCGTCGGGGCCGCGTCAGCGGCGTACGCCGCCCCGCCGCCACAGCACCCCGACGGCGACGACCGCCCCCACCACCGCGCCGGCGATCAGTACCGCACGCGGCTGCCGCAGCCCCGTCCGCACCGGTTCCGGCACACCGTGGCCGGCCCGGCCGGCCCGGTCCCGCGCGATGTCCCCGGCCCGTGCGGCGCTGCTGCGCAGTTGCACGGTCAGCGCACCGGCCCTGTCCCGCAGATCGGCGGCGCGTGCCGTCGCCCGCCCCTTCACGTCCGCCCGGCCCGCCAGCTCCCCGACGGTGTCACCGAGCCGCTCGCGGACCTCCTCGATCTGACGCCGCAACTCGTCGGGCCCCTTGGCCCCGGCCATCGCCGTACCGCTGCCGCCCCTCGACCTCGTCATCCGTACGCCCTCCCTGAGCATGCTCCGTTCCTGACGGCCCCGGGTACCCGGCTCCGCCGCCCGCTACGCACGCGCGGGCGGCCGTGCGCGACGTTTCAATGCTGCTTACCGGAATTCGACAGGGATATTAAGTGGAGCTGCACACTCCACCGGCCGACACTTCCCTCCATGACGACCACCACCCCTCCCTTCGGCCGCGCCCTGTGCGCCATGGTCACGCCCTTCACCGACTCCGGCGCCCTCGACCTCGACGGCGCCCGCCGCCTCGCCGGCCACCTGGTCGCACGAGGCTGCGACGGCCTGGTCCTGTCGGGAACGACGGGCGAGTCCCCCACCACCACGGACACCGAGAAGACCGAGCTGATCTCGGCGGTACGGGAGGCGGTGGGCGACCGGGCGACGATCGTGGCCGGGGTGGGCAGCGCCGACACCCGCCACACCGCGGCCCTGGCCCGCGCGGCCCAGCGCGCCGGCGCGGACGGCCTGCTGGTGGTCACGCCGTACTACAGCAGGCCGCCGCAGGACGCGCTGGAGGCCCACTTCCGCGAGGTCGCCGACGCGTCGGACCTCCCGGTCATGCTCTACGACATCCCGGCCCGCACCGGCACCCGCATCGCGCCCGGCACACTGCTCCGCCTCGCCGGCCACCCGCGGATCGTCGCCGTGAAGGACTGCGCGTACGACCTCCTCGCCACCCAACGGGTGCTGTCCCGCACCGACTTGGCGTACTACACCGGCTGCGACGAGTACGCCCTCGCGCTGTACGCGACAGGCGGCACCGGCTACGTCAGCACGGTGGCGAACGCGATCCCGGACCACATGCGCGCGATCCTGGACGCCCACGACGCGGGCCGCACGGCCGAGGCGGCCCGGCTCCAACTGCGGGCGAGCGAGCTGATCGAGACGATGATGGCCGCGGGCCTGCCCGGAACGGTCACCGCCAAGACGCTCCTCACCCACCTCGGCCTCCCCGCGGGCCCGGCCCGCCCACCCCTGCGCCCCGCCGGCCGGGAGGCGGCCGACGGGCTGCGGGCGGCGTACGAACGCCTGACCGCGGACGTCACCGGGTGACGAACACGGGCTCCCACTCCTGACGGTCGAAGTCGTCGTCCGGCACACGGGTACCGGACAGCTGGGTCACCTCGTCACTCCCGAGAGTGACCAGGACCAGCCGTGGCCGGTACTCCGCCACTCCCGGCGCCCGCTCCCAGGCGATGAGCCGGCGGTCGTCCACCCAGGCGAGCAGGGTGGCACCGCGCACCTTGGTGACCTCCTCACCGGTCCGCGGGTCCCGGATCGACGACCACGACGTGTCCTTCCGCTCCTTGGCCAACCCGAGCGCGGCGAGCCGTCCGTCCGGGGAGAGCCGGGCGGGTACGTCGGAGCGCAGATACCGCTCGTCGGCGGGGGCGGCGGTCTTCGCTCCGCTCAGGTCGTAGAACTGCTGGAGTCCGTCCCGCTCACCGACGACCCGCGAGTAGACCAGCTGTCCGGTGCGGGAGAAGGCGAAGTCCTCGCGCGCGTTGACGTCACGGCCGGCCGGTACGGCGCTCCAGGTGCTCTCGTCGGTGACGACGTCGAGGACGAGGAACCCGGTACGGCTCGTCCCGCCGAACTTGGACACCCACGCCTCGCCGCCGCCCTCGGCGGCCTGGACCCGTACCCGCAGGTCGGGGTTCTCGTCGTAGGTCGTCGCGACGATCCGGCCGCCGTCCCGGGAGTAGGCGAGGCCGCCGACCCCGTGGCCCGCCTTCACCCACCGGTCGATGTCTCCGGTGGTGAGGTCGAGGATGCCGATGCGGTCGGCCGGCAGGTCGCGTTCCAGGACGGCCGCCGTCCGCATCCCGGGCGCGACGGCGACGTACGACCACCGGTCGTCCTTCTCGTATCGTCCCGTGGCCGGGTCGAGCAGCCAGTAGGTGCGCCGGTTGACGCCCTCGCCGGCGGTCCGCTCGACGGTCTCGGCCGTGTAGTAGGCGGCCAGGGCCACGTCCCCGGCGGCGATCAGGTCGCGGGGCGGTGACTGGTCGGGGTGCGCGCTGATCCCGTTCCCGGCCGCCGGGGGCTCGTCCCGGCCGGAGTCCACCGAGGGCACCCCCACGGCGATCGCGGCCACGGTGGCGACGACGGCGGCCACGGACGCCAGCCCCCGCACCCTGCGCCGGCGCCGTCGGACCGCGAGCACCCGGTCGGCGAACCCGGGCTCCACCGCCCGCTGCCCGGCGGCCTGTTCCCGCAACGTGTCCCGCACCAGGCTCTCGACGTTCACGAACGCACCTCCAGGGGCGAGGGCTTGCGGACCGGTCGCGGCTCCGCCGGGCCCAGGGCGGCCAGTTCGGGAGCGACGGCCCGCAGCCGGGCCAGCGACCGATGGGTGGTGGACCGTACGGTCCCGACGGAACACCCCAGCAGCCGGGCGACGTCGGCCTCGGGAAGATCCTCGAAGTAGCGGAGCACCAGCACCGTGCGCTGCCGCGCGGTCAGCCGGGCGAGCGCCCCGCGTATGACGAGCCGCAGGTCGGCGGCGGCCACGGCGTCGGTGCCGTCCGCACGGGTCTCGGGCGGCAGGTCGACGCTCACCTCCCGCCTCGGCCACTTCAGCCGCCAGCGGCTCACCTGCTGCCGGTACAGGACCTGCCGGACGTACGCCTCGGGCTCCTCGACCCGGTGCCAGCGTCCCGCCACCTTGATCAGCGCGTTCTGCAGCAGGTCCTCGCCCGCGTGCCGGTCGCCGCCGCTCAGCAGGACGGCGGTCTTCAGCAGCGCGGCCGACCGGTTCGCCACGAACTCGCGGAAACTCTCCTCGGCCTGCGCATCCATCGTCACCTTCTCGTGCCCCCGGGCGGACCCGCTGTCCGGCCCCCGTGCCCCTGGTGACGCGTGCGCCCACCCGCCACTATGCCTGCGCGCCGGAACCCGTGTGACGGCCCCGGCGCGCAGCGGCAGACGTACGTCACTGCCAGCGGTAGCCGTCCCCGAACAGCAGCGTGTGCTCCAGCACGTCCTCCATCGGGTCGTCGACCTGCCCGACGTTCACCAGCCCGATCCGGGGCCCGTTGTGCGAGTCGGTGTTGGTCTCGTCGGCGTGCGCGGCGCCCGCCGGAAGCCAGCAGACCGCGGCCACGGCCCCCGCCCCGGTCACCCAACGCGCCACAGCCCTCGCCCGCTCGTTCCTCATACCAGGACCTCGTTTCGTCGGTTCGGCGTCTGATCGGACTGAGCGTCCACGTGTTCATCTGCCGAACCAGGGGCGAGGTCACGGTCGGAAAACCGGGCGCCACGCATCAGCCATGACAAAGGACACGACCGTCCCACCGAATCCACTGGGACCGGAACGCCAGGAATCGGCAAGGGAGTCGACCAGAAGAAGCCCCCGTCCGTGTACGTCGTCGGCGTCCGGCCGCCGGAGGCACACACTCGCCGGGACGCCCGGACTGTGCACATCCACACGCAGCGAGACCGCCTCCCGGAACCACTCGACCCGGACGACCCACTTGTCCTCCGACCGCCCGTGGAGAACCGCGTTGGTCACCAGTTCCGAGATCATCAGCACGCAGTCGTCGACCGAGCAGAGCGGACGACAGGGCGTGATGCATCTCCGGAACCAGCTCCGTGCTCGCGCCACGGACTCCGGCACCGGGGGCAAAGCCATCATCCCGAGTCGCGGCGACTCCTCACAGGGGTACCGGTCGATCACGAAGCCCATCCGCACTCACTCCTCAGCCACCCCGACACATCTCTAGACATGTCTAGCTTCCAGGAGATCTCTAGAGATGTCAATCAGGCGGCCTCGGGCCGTGGCAGCAGGAGCGCGCACGACTACACCCAGCAAGCGAGGCCCCGACCTATGGCCTAGGGTGTCTAGAGAAGCGAGGAGGGTTCCGGACATGGCCACTACCGACGAGGACCGTCGGCCCAAGTACCAGCGGATCGCGGACTCCCTGCGCGAGGCGATCCAGTCGGGCGACTACGGCCCCGGTGACCGGCTTCCGGGCGAGAACGACCTCATGGCCACGTACGGCGTGGCCCGCATGACGGCCCGCCAGGCACTGAGCGTCCTGCGGGACGAAGGCATCGCCGAGGCCCGCAAGGGCGCCGGCGTGTTCGTCCGCGCCTTCCGCCCGCTCCGTCGCCGGGGCATCGACCGACTGGCTTCCGGCCAGTGGGGCGACGGCCGTTCCGTCTGGTCGGCGGACATCGAGAACCGGGCGCTGGAGGTCGACCGGATCACCGTGTCCGAGGAGTCGGCGCCCGACCGCGTCAGCACGGTACTGGACCTGCCCAGCGACACGATGGTGTGCGTGAGGCGCCGACGTTACGTTCTGGACGGCAAGCCGGTCCTGCTGGCGACGAGCTACCTGCCTCTCCCCCTGGTCGCCGGCTCCGCCATCACCCAGCAGGACACCGGTCCGGGCGGGACCTACGCCAGGCTCGCCGAACTCGGCCACGAGCCGGTGCACTTCCGCGAGGAAGTCCGCTCCCGCATGCCGTCGCAGCACGAAGCCGCACAGCTCAGCATGGCCGCAGGCACCCCGGTCCTCCTCGTCTGCCGCACCGCCTTCACGGACGAGGGGCAAGCCGTAGAACTGAACGAAATGACGTTGGACGCGGCGTCCTACGTCCTGGAGTACGACTTCGACGCGAGCCCACAACGCCGGGATTCCTGACGCACGAGCGCCCTTCCGGGCCGCCCTCGGACCACGGAAGGGCGCTCATCAGGACGGCGAGCACAAGCCGCCGTCCCGCATCATCAGTTGTGGCTGTGCAGCACGTCGTTCAGTCCGCCCCACACCGCGTTGTTCGGCCGCGCCTCCACCGTGCCCGTCACCGAGTTGCGGCGGAAGAGGATGTTGGACGCGCCGGAGAGGTCGCGGGCCTTGACGACCTCGCCGTCGGGCATGGTGACGCGCGTGCCGGCGGTGACGTAGAGGCCGGCCTCGACCACGCACTCGTCGCCCAGGGCGATGCCGACGCCCGCCTCGGCGCCGATCAGGCAGCGCTCGCCGATGGAGATGATGACGTTGCCGCCGCCGGACAGCGTGCCCATCGTGGAGGCGCCGCCGCCGATGTCCGAGCCGTCGCCGATGACGACGCCGGCGGAGATGCGGCCCTCGACCATCGACGTGCCCAGCGTGCCCGCGTTGAAGTTGACGAAGCCCTCGTGCATGACCGTGGTGCCCTCGGCGAGGTGCGCGCCCAGGCGGACGCGGTCGGCGTCGGCGATGCGCACGCCCTTGGGGGCGACGTAGTCCGTCATGCGGGGGAACTTGTCGACCGAGGTGACCTGGAGGTGCAGGCCCTCCGCGCGGGCGTTCAGCCGGACCTTCTCCAGGTCGTCCACGGCGACCGGACCCAGCGAGGTCCAGGCGACGTTGGCGAGGTGGGCGAAGATGCCGTCCAGACTCTGGCCGTGCGGCTTGACCAGGCGGTGGGAGAGCAGGTGGAGGCGCAGGTAGACGTCGTGCGCGTCGATCGGCTTCTCGTCCAGGGAGGCGATGACCGTGCGGACCGCGACCACCTCGACGCCCCGGCGGGTGTCCGGTCCGACGGCGGCGGTGGCGCCGCCGCCGAGGAGTTCGGCGGCCTGTTCGGCGGTGAGGCGCTCGGTGCCGGACGGGCCGGGCCCGTCGACCAGTTCGGGGGCGGGGAACCAGGTGTCGAGAACGGTGCCGTCGGCGGCGACGGTGGCCAGGCCGGCGGCCACGGCACCGGTGGTGCGGGGAGCAGTCGTGTCGGTCATGGGGGAAACCTAACCGGCGGGGCCCGCCGAGGGCGAACCAGCCCGCTGGTACGTCTCACCTGCCGGTCGCCGCGGGGCGGGCACCCGGCCCGGCGCCCGCGGGTACCTCACCCGCCGGTCGCCGTCCGGCCCAGTACCCGTCCCAGCACCTCGCGCGCGTACCCCTCGTCGTACGCCGTCCCCGTCAGCAGCACCTGCAGGCAGATCCCGTCCATCAGCGCGACCACCGCCCGCGCGGTCACCGGGTCGACGCGGCGGGCGAGCACCTCCGCCACCCCGTCCGCCCACTCCGCCGCGACCGGCCGCAGGGCGGGCCGGCGCAGCGCGGCCAGATACAGCTCGTACTCCAGTTCCACGCCGGTACGGTCGCCGGCCAGCCACTCCCCCAGCACCCGGGCGAGTTCCCCGGCCAGGTCGGCGGCCGGGTCGGCGAGGGCCGGATGGGCCGCCATCACCTCGGCGAAGCCCTCGTTCGCCTGCCGCAACGCGGCCACCAGCAGTTCGTCGAGCGTCGCGAAGTGGTACGTCGTCGAACCCAGCGGTACGTCCGCCTCCGCGGCGACCGTGCGGTGGCTGAGCGCCGCGATGCCGCCCCGGCCCACGACCCGGATCGCCGCGTCGATGATCCGCTGCCGGCGGCCGGGGTCGTGGCGGCGGGGCATCAGTGCGCCCCGCCCAGGTTCAGCACCACCACTCCTACGATGATCAGCGCGATCCCGGCGGCCTTGGCGGCGGTCATGCCCTCGCCCATGAAGAGGACGCCGATCGTGGCGATGGCGGCCGTGCCGAGGCCGGACCAGATGGCGTACGCCGTGCCCACGGACAGCGTCTTCAGGGTCTGGGCCAGCAGGGTGAAGGAGATGACGTAACCGGCCACCGTGAGCAGGCTCGGCACCAGTCTGCTGAACCCCTCGCTGTACTTCATCGCGGTGGTGCCGGCGACCTCCGCGGCGATGGCGCCGACGAGCAGCAGGTATCCCATGCGGACGAGCGTACACAGGAGTCGTGTACGGGCGTACACATAACGGTTGATCAGCTGCCGGTGACCAGATGTCCGGGCGGCAGCTCCGCGACCGGGCCCCGCTCCCTCAGCCGTGTCCACCGGTCACGCAGCCGCCGCCTGGCGTGGGCCGCGCGGCGCAGTGCCGACACCCGGCGGTGGCGGAGCAGTTCGCCGGGGGCGGGGCGGGCCGCGCCGCTCGGCTCGTAGCCGGCCCGCGTCAGCCGGTCGCCGAGGGCGGCCTCGCACAGGCGGATCTGGTCGAGGGTGAGCCGCTGCCGCCAGGTGCCCGAGCGGGAGGCGTCCAGCGCGCCGTGGGTGTTGCGGTGCCAGGTCTTGCGGGCGGGCACGGCGACCTCCGCGAGCCGGTGCGGCTCGGTCATCGACGGGTCGTACTCCTCGCCCAGGTAGCCGCACAGTCCCCGCAGGGCCGGTTCGGGGTCGGTGAGGAGGTCCTCGTAGCGCAGTTCGTGCCAGCCGCCCGGGCCCAGGCGGCGGGCGTGGCGGCGGGTGGTGTCCATGACCTGGGCCCAGGTGGCGACCGCCTCGTGGAACCCGGCGTGCCACCACGGCATCCGCAGCAGCGAGGCCACGCAGTCCCGTCCGTCGCGCACCAGGTGGACGAACTGCGCGTCGGGGAAGAGCCGCAGGATCTCCGGGACGTGCAGGGCGTACGCCGGGCGCTTGTCGCCCCAGCGGGTCTTGCCGTGCTGCTCGGCGTAGGCCCGCAGCACGGTGCCCAGCGCCGAGCCGAGGGTCGGCGGTCCGTCGGTGATGCGGGACGCCACGGTCGCCGCGTCGAGCCCCAGCTCGTGGAAGCGGGTCTCCTCGCGCCCGGTGATCCACTGGGCCAGCCCGGCCCGGTTGCCGCGGTCGCGCAGGTCGCCGAAGGCCGGCCGGCGCTCGTAGGCCGGGAGCACGAAGCGGTTCTCCGGCGGCAGCGCGATCCTCGGGTGGGCGTGCAGCATCAGCTGGAGCAGGGTGGTGCCGGAGCGGGGGCAGCCGAGCAGGAAGACGGGGCGGGTGGAAGCGTTCACCGGCCCACGCTGCCGCGCGGGTCTGAGCGGAGGCTGAGAGCGGGGGGAGAAAGGGATGTGAAACGGCGACGGCCCCCGGCGGGTGGCGCCGGGGGCCGTCGTACGGCGAGGGGTGGCTCAGACGTTGAAGCCGAGCGCGCGCAGCTGCTCCCGGCCGTCGTCCGTGATCTTGTCCGGGCCCCACGGCGGCATCCAGACCCAGTTGATGCGCAGCTCGCTGACGAGGCCGTCCGTGGCGGACTTGGCCTGGTCCTCGATGACGTCGGTCAGCGGACAGGCCGCCGAGGTCAGGGTCATGTCGACGGTCGCGATGTTGGCGTCGTCGACGTGGATGCCGTAGATCAGGCCCAGGTTGACGACGTCGATGCCCAGCTCGGGGTCGACGACGTCCATCAGGGCCTCGCGCAGCTCCTCCTCGGAAGCCGGCTTCATCTCAACGGTCTCGGTCATGCCGTCTTCCTTTCGGCGTCGGTGCCGGCGCCGTCCAGCGCCTGGGCCGTCGCGTCCTTCCACGCCATCCAGCTCAGGAGGGCGCACTTGACCCGGGCCGGGTACTTCGACACCCCGGCGAACGCGACGGCGTCCTCCAGGACGTCCTCCATCGCGTCGTCGGGCTCGATCTTGCCCTTGGACTGCATCAGCTCCAGGAAGGTCTCCTGGATCTTCTGCGCCTGGCCGAGGTCCTTGCCGACGAGCAGGTCGTTCAGTACGGACGCCGACGCCTGGCTGATGGAACAGCCCTGCCCCTCGTACGAGACGTCCTCGATCGTCGTGCCGTCGTACTTCACTCGGAGGGTGATCTCGTCGCCGCACGTCGGGTTCACGTGGTGAACCTCGGCGTCGCCATCGCGCAGACCACGCCCGTGCGGGTTCTTGTAGTGGTCCAGGATGACTTCCTGGTACATGGAGTCCAGCTTCACGCCTCAGCCCCTCATCCGAAGAAGTTCCGTACGTGCTCCAAGCCGTCGACCAGGGCGTCGATCTCGGCCGGCGAGGAGTACAGATAGAACGACGCTCGCGTGGTCGCAGGAATTCCGTAGCGGAGGCAGACGGGCCGGGCGCAGTGGTGGCCGACCCGGACCGCGATGCCCTGCTCGTCGAGGACCTGTCCCACGTCGTGCGGGTGGATGTCACCCAGCGTGAAGGAGATCGCGGCGCCGCGCTCCTCCGACGACGTCGGGCCGATTATGCGGAGGTCCGGGACCTCCATCAGCCGCTTGACCGCGTAGTCGGTCAGGGCGTGCTCATGGGCGAGGATCTTGTCCATGCCGATCGCCGACAGGTAGTCGATCGCCGCGCCGAGGCCGACCGCCTGGGCGACCGGGGGCGTGCCCGCCTCGAACTTGTGCGGGGCGGGCGCGTAGGTCGACGAGTGCATCGACACCGTCTCGATCATCTCGCCGCCGCCGAGGAACGGGGGCAGGTCCTCCAGGAGTTCCTGGCGGCCCCACAGGACGCCGATGCCGGTCGGGGCGCACATCTTGTGGCCGGTGAAGGCCACGAAGTCGGCCTGGAGGGCCTGGACGTCCAGCGGCATGTGCGGCGCGGCCTGGGAGGCGTCGATGCACACCAGCGCGCCGACCTCCTGGGCGCGGCGGACGATCGCCTCGACCGGGTTCTGGGTGCCCAGGATGTTGGAGACCAGCACGAAGGAGACGATCTTCGTCTTCTCGGTGATGATCTCCTCGATGTTCGACAGGTCGAGGCGGCCGTCGTCGGTCAGGCCGAACCAGCGGAGCTTCGCGCCGGTGCGCTGCGCGAGCAGCTGCCACGGCACGATGTTGGAGTGGTGCTCCATCTCCGTGATGACGATCTCGGTGTCGGAGTCCACGCGGTAGGGCTCGTCGGCCCAGCCCAGCATGTTCGCCACGAGGTTGAGCGACTCCGAGGCGTTCTTGGTGAAGACCACCTCGTCGCGGGAGGGCGCGTTGATGAACTCCGCGACCTTGTCGCGCGCGCCCTCGTACAGCGCCGTGGCCTCCTCGGCGAGGACGTGCACGCCACGGTGGACGTTGGCGTTGTAGCTCTCGTAGTACTCGCTGAGAGCGTCGAGCACCTGACGCGGCTTCTGCGAGGTGGCCGCGTTGTCCAGGTAGACGAGCTTGCGTCCGTCGTGGACCCGGCGGTCCAGGATCGGGAAGTCCTTGCGGATCGCCTCGGTGTCGAGGAGGCCCGGCAGCTGTGTCACGCGGATACGCCACCCTTCGTGTATGCCTCGTAGCCCTCTTCCTCCAGCTTGTCGGCGAGTTCGGCGCCGCCGGACTCCACGATGCGGCCGTTGGAGAAGACATGGACGAAGTCGGGCTTGATGTAGCGCAGGATGCGCGTGTAGTGCGTGATCAGCAGGGTGCCGACCTCGCCGGACTCGCGGACGCGGTTGACGCCCTCGGACACGATGCGCAGCGCGTCGACGTCGAGGCCGGAGTCGGTCTCGTCGAGGATCGCGACCTTCGGCTTGAGCAGCTCCAGCTGGAGGATCTCGTGGCGCTTCTTCTCACCGCCGGAGAAGCCCTCGTTGACGTTGCGCTCGGCGAAGGCGGGGTCCATGTTGAGGCGCTCCATGGCCTCCTTGACCTCCTTCACCCAGGTGCGCAGCTTGGGGGCCTCGCCGCGGATGGCGGTGGCGGAGGTGCGCAGGAAGTTGGAGACGGAGACGCCGGGGACCTCGACCGGGTACTGCATGGCGAGGAAGAGGCCGGCGCGGGCGCGCTCGTCGACGGACATCTCGATGACGTCCTCGCCGTCGAGGGTGACGGTGCCGCCGGTGATCGTGTACTTGGGGTGACCCGCGAGGGAGTAGGCGAGGGTCGACTTGCCGGAGCCGTTGGGGCCCATGATGGCGTGCGTCTCGCCCTGCTTCACGGTCAGGTCGACACCCTTGAGGATCTCCTTCGTGGCGTTGTCGGCCTCGACGGTGACGTGCAGGTCTCGGATTTCAAGCGTTGCCATGGGTGCCTCAGGACTCCTGGGTGAGGGAGACGAGCACGTCGTCCCCTTCGATCTTTACGGGGTAAACGGGGACGGGGCGCGTCGCCGGAAGACTGTCGGGCTTGCCGGAGCGCAGGTCGAAGCGCGAGCCGTGCAGCCAGCACTCGATGTGGCAGTCGTCGACCTCGCCCTCGGCCAGGGAGACGTTCGCGTGCGAGCAGATGTCGTTGACCGCGAACACCTCGCCCTCCGTGCGGACGACGGCGACCGGCGTGCCGTCGAGTTCCACCCTTTTCGGGGTGTCCTCCTCCAGCTCGCCCAGCCCACAAGCGCGTACGTAGGTCATGCGACCGACGCCTCCAGCTCCTGCTCGATCTTGCCGATCAGGCGCTCCTCGATGTCCGGGACACCGATCTGCTGGACCAGTTCGGCGAAGAAGCCGCGGACCACCAGACGGCGGGCGTCCAGCTCGGGGATGCCGCGGGCCATCAGGTAGAAGAGCTGCTCGTCGTCGAAGCGGCCGGTGGCGCTGGCGTGGCCGGCGCCGACGATCTCGCCGGTCTCGATCTCCAGGTTGGGGACCGAGTCCACGCGGGCGCCGTCGGTGAGGACGAGGTTGCGGTTCATCTCGTAGGTGTCGGTGCCCTCGGCCTTGGCCTCGATGAGCACGTCGCCGATCCAGACCGCGTGCGCGTCGTCGCCCTGGAGCGCGCCCTTGTAGACGACGTTGGACTTGCAGTGCGGCACGTTGTGGTCGACCAGGAGGCGGTGCTCCTGGTGCTGGCCCTGGTCGGTGAAGTAGAGGCCGAACAGCTCGGCCTCGCCGCCGGGGCCGGCGTAGGCGACGCGCGGGTGCAGGCGGACGACGTCGCCGCCGAAGGTGACGACGACCGACTTGAAGGAGGCGTCACGGCCGACCAGCGCGTTGTGCTGGGCGACGTGGACGGCCTTGTCGTCCCAGTCCTGGACGGAGACGACGGTCAGCTTGGCGCCGTCGCCGAGGACGTAGTCGACGTTGGCGGCGAGCACCGCGTCACCCGTGTGGTCGATGACGACCACGGCTTCGGCGAACGCGCCCAGCTCGATCACCTGGTGGGCGTAGGCGACCCCGCCCTGGCCGTGCACGGCGATGCGGACCGGCTCGGTGAGCACCGTCTCCTTGGGGACGGTGATGACCGAGGCCTGCTCGAACGCCGAGTACGCCTGGGCCGCGATCCGGTCCACCGGGGTGCCGGCCTTGCCGAGCCGCGCGTCGTCCCGGCCGACGGTCTCGACGACGACGCCCTCCGGGGCGTCGATGTCGGCCTTGACACCGTCGCCGGAGGCGGTCGCGGTGCCGTCGTGCAGGCCGCGCAGCCGCTCCAGCGGGGTGAACCGCCACTCCTCCTCCCGGCCGTGCGGGACCGGGAAGTCGGCCACGTCGAAGGACGGGGGCGCGCTCATGCGGGTGGCGACGGTCGAGTCGGCCTCGGCGGCCACCGCGATCGCACCGGCGGTCGTGGAACCGACCGATGGGGGTCCCCCCGCTCGAGCGGAGCCGAGAGTGGGGGAGTTCTGAGCCTCAGCCATGGCTGTCGTAGTGCTCGCTTTCCGTTGCGTAAGGGTTTGACGGTACGGCGCGATGGTCAGCCGACCGCGCCTTCCATCTGCAGCTCGATCAGCCGGTTGAGTTCGAGGGCGTACTCCATCGGCAGTTCCTTGGCGATCGGCTCGACGAAGCCGCGCACGATCATCGCCATCGCCTCGAACTCGGTCATACCGCGGCTCATCAGGTAGAAGAGCTGGTCCTCGGAGACCTTGGAGACGGTCGCCTCGTGGCCCATGGACACGTCGTCCTCGCGGACGTCCACGTAGGGGTAGGTGTCGGAGCGGGAGATGGTGTCCACCAGCAGCGCGTCGCACAGCACGTTGGACTTGGCGCCCGGGGCGCCCTCGCCGATCTCGATCAGGCCGCGGTAGGAGGTACGGCCGCCACCGCGCGCCACCGACTTGGAGACGATGTTGGAGGACGTGTTCGGGGCCATGTGGACCATCTTGGCGCCGGCGTCCTGGTGCTGGCCCTCGCCCGCGAAGGCGATGGACAGGGTCTCGCCCTTGGCGTGCTCGCCCATCAGGTAGACGGCCGGGTACTTCATCGTCACCTTGGAGCCGATGTTGCCGTCGATCCACTCCATGGTCGCGCCCTCGTACGCCACGGCGCGCTTGGTGACCAGGTTGTAGACGTTGTTCGACCAGTTCTGGATGGTCGTGTAGCGGCAGCGGGCGTTCTTCTTGACGATGATCTCGACCACGGCGCTGTGCAGCGAGTCCGACTTGTAGATCGGCGCCGTGCAGCCCTCGACGTAGTGCACGTAGGCGCCCTCGTCGACGATGATCAGGGTCCGCTCGAACTGGCCCATGTTCTCGGTGTTGATCCGGAAGTAGGCCTGGAGCGGGATCTCCACGTGCACGCCCGGCGGGACGTAGATGAAGGAGCCGCCCGACCACACGGCGGTGTTCAGCGCGGCGAACTTGTTGTCACCGGCCGGGATGACCGTGCCGAAGTACTCCTTGAACAGCTCCGGGTGCTCCTTGAGCGCCGTGTCGGTGTCCAGGAAGATGACGCCCTGCTCCTCCAGGTCCTCGCGGATCTGGTGGTAGACGACCTCGGACTCGTACTGGGCGGCGACACCGGCGACGAGGCGCTGCTTCTCCGCCTCGGGGATGCCGAGCTTGTCGTAGGTGTTCTTGATGTCCTCGGGCAGGTCCTCCCAGGACTCCGCCTGCTTCTCCGTGGAGCGCACGAAGTACTTGATGTTGTCGAAGTCGATGCCGGAGAGGTCCGAGCCCCAGTTCGGCATGGGCTTCTTCTCGAACAGCTTCAGGCCCTTGAGGCGGAGCTTGGTCATCCACTCCGGCTCGGACTTCTTGGCGGAGATGTCCCGGACGACGTCCTCGTCGACACCACGCTTGGCAGAGGCGCCGGCCGTGTCGGAGTCGGCCCAGCCGTATTCGTACGTGCCCAGACCCTCGAGTTCGGGGTGGGCAGTCTCCGTGGGGAGAGTCATGCGGGGTTCCTCCCGGCCGTGCTTGCGGATGCGTTGTCTGTGGTCTTGGAAGTCTTCGGAATGAACGTCGTGCAGACGCCGTCGCCGTGCGCGATGGTCGCCAGCCGCTGTACGTGAGTACCGAGCAGCTCGGCGAAAAATTCCGTCTCGGCCTCGCACAGCTGCGGAAACTTTTCGGCGGCGTGAGCGACCGGGCAGTGGTGCTGGCAGAGCTGCTCACCCTGCTGGGGGTGGGGAGCGCTGCGCGCGGTGGCAGCGTACCCGTCCGCGCTCAGGGCCTTGGCCAGCGCTTCCGCCCGCCGCTCGGGGGGCGCCGCCTCGACGGCCTTGCGGTACGCGCCGCTCTGGGCGGCGATCCGGGCACGGGCGAAGGCGGCGACCGCCTGCTCCCCGCCCTCGCGCTCGGCGATCCAGCGCAGCGCGTCCACGGCGAGCTTGTCGTAGGACTGGTCGAAGGCGTCCCGGCCGCAGTCGGTCAGCGCGAACGCCTTCGCGGGCCGCCCGCGCGTGCGCGTGCCGTAGACGCGGCGGTCGCGGGGCTCCACGACGTTGTCCGCGGTCAGCGCGTCGAGGTGGCGGCGGACGGCGGCCTGGGTGAGGCCGAGGCGGCCGGCCAGCTCGGCGACGGTCGACGGTCCGTGGTCCAGGATGGACCGCGCGACGCGGTTGCGCGTGGAGCGCTCACCGGTCGCGAGCTCCTCGTGGGGCACCTCGCCGACGTATTTCACAACGCCATTGTTGCGTAATTCTTCCGACCCCGGCAAGCCGCGCCAGGACACCCCGACGGTGCCGTGCGTCACTTAGGTATACCTAATCTGACCTGCGGAAACGATCACTGATCGATCAAAACGGTAGCGTCTCCCGGCCCCCTCGGGGACACTCGCCAGCATGCCCGCACCCCCTCCCACCGGCCCACTCGTCACCCGCGGCACCCTCGCCGGCGAGCTGCGCGCCCTCGGCGTACGCTCCGGCGAGATCCTGCTGGCCCACTCCTCGCTGCGCTCCCTCGGCTGGGTGTGCGGCGGTGCCGTGGCCGTGGTCCAGGGACTTCTGGACACCCTCGGCCCGGACGGCACCCTGGTCGTGCCGACCCAGACCGCCGACCTCTCCGACCCGGCCCTGTGGGAGAACCCGCCGGTGCCCGCCGAGTGGTGGCCCGCCATCCGCACCGCCATGCCCCCGTACGACCCGCGCACCACCCCCGCCCGCGGCGTCGGCGTGGTCCCGGAGACCGTACGGACCTGGCCGGGCGCCCTGCGCAGCGCGCATCCGCAGACGTCGTTCGCGGCCGTCGGCCCGCGCGCCGCCGAGGTCGTCGCGGACCACGCCACCGACTGCCGGCTCGGCGAGCGCAGCCCCCTCGCCACCCTGGAGCGGCTCGGCGCCCGGGTCCTCCTCCTGGGCGCCGGTTACATCTCCTGCACCGCCTTCCACCTGGCCGAGTACCGCATACCCGCCCCGCTCGTCGAGGTGGGCCGCCCCGGTCCGTACGGCTGGGAGCGGGTGACGGAGGTGTCGATCACCTCGGACCGGTTCGACGAACTGGGGCACGACTTCGAACGGGACCGGCCCGTCGTACGGGGCACGGTCGGCGCGGCCGACGCGCGCCTGTTCCCGGTGGCGGACGCGGTGGCCTACGCCGAGCGGTGGCTGGCACTGCACCGTCCCCGCGAGGAGGAGACCGCGCACCACCGCGCCTGACCCCCTCCGGTCGCATCGCGGCCCCCCGCCGCCGGCCCCGCGCCCTCCCCGTGCGGAGGACATCGCGCACCCCCGCGCCCGGGCCCCCGCGCGCCTCCCTAGACTCGTGACCCATGCGAAGCGAGCCCGTGGTCCAGGTCCAGGCCCTGGTGAAGCGGTACGGCACGAAGACCGCGGTGGACGGCCTCGACCTGGTGGCCCGGGCGGGCGTGACCGCCGTCCTCGGCCCCAACGGGGCGGGCAAGACGACCACGGTCGAGACGTGCGAGGGGTACCGCGGGCCGGATTCCGGCACGGTGCGCGTCCTGGGACTCGACCCTCAGCGCCAGGCCGCCGAGCTGCGGCCCCGCATCGGCGTGATGCTCCAGTCCGGCGGCGTCTACTCCGGTGCCCGCGCCGACGAGATGCTCCGCCACGTCGCCAGGCTGCACGCCCACCCGCTGGACGTGCCCGCCCTGATCGAACGCCTGGGCCTCGGCTCCTGCGGCCGGACCGCCTACCGCCGGCTCTCCGGCGGCCAGCAGCAGCGGCTCGCGCTGGCGATGGCCGTGGTGGGGCGCCCGGAGCTGGTCTTCCTGGACGAGCCCACCGCCGGTCTCGACCCGCAGGCCCGCCGCGCCACCTGGGACCTGGTCCGTGACCTGCGCGCCGACGGCGTCTCGGTGATCCTGACCACGCACCACATGGACGAGGCCGAACAGCTCGCCGACGACGTCGCGATCATCGACGCGGGCCGGGTGATCGCCCAGGGCTCGCCCGAGGAGCTGTGCCGCGGCGGCGCCGAGAACACCCTGCGCTTCACCGGCCGTCCCGGCCTGGACGTGGCGAGCCTGCTCAAGGCGCTCCCGGCCG
This sequence comes from Streptomyces sp. NPDC016677, assembly GCF_055562815.1. Lineage (NCBI taxonomy): Bacteria > Bacillati > Actinomycetota > Actinomycetes > Kitasatosporales > Streptomycetaceae > Streptomyces > Streptomyces sp. NPDC016677. The sequence goes on from NZ_JBVHEO010000014.1 coordinate 168,339, forward strand.
ACTCCTCGGCGGCCGAACTGACGCCGGGCTCGTACCGGGTCACCGGCAAGATAGACCCGCAACTGCTGGCGACGGTGACGTCGTGGTGCGCCCAGCACGGGGTGATGCCGGACCGGATCTCGGTGGAACGGCACACTCTGGAGGACGTCTTCCTGGAACTCACCGGCAAGGAGCTGCGTTCATGACTACCGGCGTCCACACCCCGATGCCCGGTGCCGCACCCCTCCCCCGCATGATCGCCGCCCAGGCCGTCCTGGAGACGAAGATGCTGCTGCGCAACGGCGAGCAGCTGCTGCTGACGGTGATCATCCCGACGCTGCTGCTGGCACTGTTCAGCACGGTGGACATCATCGACACCGGCGCGGGCGAGGCCGTCGACTTCCTCGCCCCCGGCATCCTCGCGCTCGCCGTGATGTCGACGGCCTTCACGGGGCAGGCCATCGCCACCGGGTTCGAACGCCGGTACGGGGTGCTGAAGCGGCTGGCGTCCTCGCCGCTGCCCCGCTGGGGCCTGATGACCGCCAAGACCCTGTCCGTGCTGGTCACGGAGGTGCTCCAGGTCGTCCTGCTCACGGTGATCGCGCTGGCCCTGGGATGGTCCCCGCACGGCAACCCGTTCGCCGTACTCCTTCTGCTGGTCCTCGGCACGGCGGCCTTCTCCGGCCTCGGGCTGCTGATGGCCGGCACGCTGAAGGCCGAGGCGACGCTGGCCGCCGCCAACCTGGTCTTCCTGCTGCTGCTGGTGGGCGGCGGCGTGATCGTGCCGCTGGACAAGTTCCCCGACGCCGCGCAGAGCGTCCTGGGCCTGCTGCCCATCTCCGCGCTCTCCGACGGGCTGCGGGACGTGCTCCAGCACGGGGCCGGGACGCCCTGGGCCGACCTGGGCATCCTCGCCGTATGGGCGGTCGTGGCCCTGGGCGCGGCGGGGAAGTTCTTCCGCTGGGAATGAGCGGGAACGAGACGGAGCCGGGACCCTCGTGAACGCGTGCACAAGCGGCCCCCTACGATGGACCGCGTGCCAAACGTGACCCGCGACGACCTCGCAGCCGCCGTGCGCAACCCGCTCGCCTTCATCGCCGCGCGCTGGACCCCGCAGCCCCGCACCGTCCAGCGGTCGGCGCTCTCCGCCCTCGTGATGTCGGTGATCATCGTCGGCACCGGCGGCGCCGTCCGCCTGACCGGCTCGGGCCTGGGCTGCCCGACCTGGCCCAAGTGCACGGACGAGTCGCTCACCACCACCAGCGAGATGGGCTTCCACGGCGTCATCGAGTTCGGCAACCGGCTGCTGACCTACGTGCTGTGCGCGGCGGTCGGCTGGGCGATCATCGCCGCCCGGTCCGAGAAGCCGTACCGGCGCTCGCTGACCCGGCTGGGCTGGGCGCAGTTCTGGGTGGTGATGGGCAACGCGATCCTCGGCGGCATCGTCGTCCTGGTCGGTCTGAACCCGTACACCGTCGCCGCCCACTTCCTGCTGTCCACCGCGCTGATCGCGGTCGCCACCGTGATGTGGCAGCGCACCCGGGAGGGCGACGCGGCACCGCGCCCCCTGACCGGCAAGTCCGTCCAGCAGCTGGTGTGGGTGCTCGTCGCCGTCTCCGTGCTGCTGATCGCGGTCGGCACGGTGGTCACCGGCGCCGGCCCGCACGCGGGCGACTCCAGCGAGGTCCCGCGCATGCCGCTGGACTGGGAGACGGTGTCCAAGGCGCACGCCGTGCTGGCGTGGATCGTGGTGACGCTGACCTTCGCGCTGTGGTTCGTCCTGAAGGCGGTCGACGCGCCCGAGGGGCCGCTGGCCCGCACCCGGGACCTGTTCCTGATCCTGCTGGCGCAGGGTGCGGTGGGTTACATCCAGTACTTCACCGACCTGCCCGAGATCCTGGTCGGGGCCCACATGGTCGGCTCGTGTCTGGTGTGGATCGGTACCCTGCGCGTCCTGCTGGCGCTGCGCGAGCGGCCGCGGGAGGACACCCCGGTGCCCGGCCCGGCGACGGAAGCCGCGCTCACCCGCGCCTGACCCGGCTCACGTCAGCCCGTACACCCGCACCGCGTTCCCCGCGGCGATCATCCCCGCCACCCGCTGCGCGTCCGCCAGGGACCACGCGCCCTCGGTGACCCAGGTGCCGAGCACCCGGCCGAGCGCCTCGCGGAACAGGCGGGCGCCCACCACGTGCAGCTCGGGCAGCCCTCCGCCGCCGCTGGAGAAGAGGATCTTGCCGAAGGGGGCCAGCTCCAGGATCTCGGCGAGGACGGTGGCGGCGCGGGCGCCGGTGCGGACCAGGGCGGCGCCCGAGTCGGCGTACACGTGCGAGAAGGCACCGGCGAGGTGGGCGGCGTGCCGGTGGTACGGGTAGCCGTGCAGCAGGACGAGGTCGGTGCCGAGGCCGGCGGTGGCCCGGACGAAGCCGGTGAGCAGCACCGGGTCGGTGCGGTCGGTGTGCGGGCCGGGCTCGCCGAGGCCCGCGTGGAGCTGGAGCGGCCGTCCGGAGGCGACGGCGATCCACAGCAGGTGGCGCAGCAGCACCGGGTCGCTCAGGTCGCCGCCGGCCCGGCGTCCGGCCAGCCAGCGTCCGGCGGCGCCGCGCACCTCGCCCGGCTCCGGCGGCTCGGGCGCCAGCGCGAGGCCGTGCCGGACGCCCGCCACCGAGGTGAAGGCGACGGCGTGGGCGGCGGCTCCGTGCACCGCCTCGGCGAGGTTGGCGAGGAAGGACTCCACCGTGCCGGAGGTGTCGGCCACCTGTTCGGCCAGCGGTTCCAGCCGCACGATCTCGTGGGCGTCGGCGTCGGCGGCCGAGGCCAGCTCGGCCGGGCCGGTGAGGTCGCCGGGCAGCCCCGTGTCGACCAGGTACGTGGTGATGCCGCTGCCGCGCAGCAGCTTGCGGTCCGCCTCCAGGACGCCCAGTTCGCGGCGCCGGGCCAGATAGCGGGCCGGCGGGCAGTGCGGTTCCAGGCCGAGCAGGGGCGGACACCAGCGGCGTACGGCGAACCCGGTCTGGGTGTCGAACAGGGTGGTGCCCGGCGCGGGCGGGCCCTCGGTGCGGCCGAGCTGGGCCTCGAAGGTGCCGAGACCCAGTTCTGTCCGGAGGACGCCGTGGCAGTACTGGTCCACCAGGGACGGCGTTTCGATCATCCGGGCTCCCCGTGTAGACGCCGTGCTGCTGCTCACGAGTCCTAACGGGTGAACGGGGTCTCAGGTGATGCCCTGCCGCCTCTCAGGTGACGCCCAGCGCGCCCCGGGCACAGATCCGTTGGGATTCAGCCGTTGCGGGGGCCGCCGAGCTGGAGCCCTGCCATCCGCGACCACTCGTACGGCCCCGTCCGCACCTTCCCCGCGAACTCGCCGTCGAAGGACTCGTGGACGGTGATCCCCGCCTTCCCGACCGCCTTCTCGGCGATCTCGTACGACGGCGCCACCAGGTCGCCCCAGTCGCCGTCCGCGCCGACGAGCACGATCCGCGCGCCACGCCGGCCGAGGTGGGCCACCTGGCCCTCGGCACCGCCGTGCGCCTTGGCGAAGGCCCCGATCCGCCCGGCCAGCCGGCCCGCCGTGCGCTCGGCCTTCGCGGCGGCCTTGCCGCCGCCCTGCTCGGGGCGCTGCTCCGTCTCTGCCTGCTGCGTCTCTGCCATGACCAGGATGCTACCGACGGGTAGCACAAAGGGCGACGGGCGGGGTACGTGGCCCGGGCCACGTACCCCGCCCGTCGGACGCCGGGAAGGTCAGCGCAGGAACGGATCGATCGCGACCGCGAGGAACAGCACCGACACATAGGTGATCGACCAGTGGAACAGCCGCATCTCCTTGAGCTTGGTGCCCGTCGCCTCGGCCTTGGCGCGGTTCTGCAGCCCGTGCGCCTCCCACAGCCACATGCCGCCCGCGAGCAGGGCGACGGCCGTGTAGAACCAGCCGGTGTAGCCCAGCGGGGTCAGCAGCAGGGAGACGACGACCATCACCCAGCTGTAGATGACGATCTGCTTGGCGACGACCTTGTTGGAGGCGATGACCGGCAGCATCGGCACGCCCACGCGCGCGTAGTCGTCCTTCACCTTCATGGACAGCGGCCAGTAGTGCGGCGGCGTCCAGAAGAACATCACCAGGAAGAGGATGACCGGCGCCCAGGAGATCGAGTCGGTCACCGCGGACCAGCCGATCAGCACCGGCAGACAGCCGGCGATGCCGCCCCAGACGATGTTCTGCGAGGTGCGGCGCTTGAGGATCATCGTGTAGACGACGACGTAGAAGAGGAGCGCGCCGAGGGAGAGCCAGGCCGAGAACCAGTTGACGGTGAGGCCGAACAGCAGGGTGGAGACGACCGCCAGGGCGATGCCGAAGACCAGGCACTCGACCGGGCTGACCATCCCGGTGACCAGCGGGCGCTGGGAGGTGCGGTCCATCAGCGCGTCGATGTCCCGGTCGATGTACATGTTCAGCGCGTTGGCGCCGCCCGCGGAGAGGTAGCCGCCGACACAGGTCAGCAGCACCAGCTTCAGATCGGGCACGCCCTGTTCGGCGAGGAACATCACCGGAACGGTGGTGATCAGCAGAAGCTCGATGATCCGCGGCTTGGTCAGCGCCACGAACGCCTTGACACGGGCCCCGAACGGCCGGTGACTCGGGCTCTGGCTCGTCCCGATAACCCCCGCAGGACGGGATTCAACGGCCGTCACGCACACCCCTGACAGAGACATCCCAGCGAGCTTCCCGTGCATCCCCGTGTGAAGTGCGGGTAAAGGCTCGCGCGTACCACGCCACTTTAGACGTTGCCCGTACCCCGGCCTTCGCGGGGGTGGGGTCGTGTTGGCGACCGTGCTCCGACGTGCGTACGCGGAGTCGATTGAGCAGTCAGATGAGCGCCTCCGTATTCACTTGCCGAATGCCGTTTCACCCGGTCGGCAGGCGGATCACACAGACTCCCGGCAGTCTGGAATAGCGGGGAAAAGCGCACGTACTTACGGGGGTAGGCTCGACAGCGGCCGGCCGATGCCGAAAGAACGCCGGCAGCCGGTGGGCGTTTCGCGCACACCGGCAACCGACATGTGGAGAGGAGCCCTGACCCAGGGTGAGCACCAAGCCGACCATCACAGACCTCGAGTGGACCGAGCTGGACCAGCGGGCCGTAGACACGGCCCGCGTCCTGGCCGCCGACGCCGTACAGAAGGTCGGTAACGGCCATCCGGGTACGGCGATGAGCCTGGCACCTGCCGCCTACACCCTCTTCCAGAAGGTGATGCGGCACGACCCCGCCGACGCGGACTGGGTCGGACGCGACCGCTTCGTGCTGTCCGCCGGACACTCGTCCCTGACCCTCTACACCCAGCTGTACCTGGCCGGCTTCGGCCTGGAGCTGGACGACCTGAAGTCCTTCCGGACGTGGGGCTCGAAGACCCCGGGCCACCCCGAGTACGGCCACACCACCGGCGTGGAGACCACCACCGGCCCGCTCGGCCAGGGTGTCGCCAACGCGGTGGGCATGGCGATGGCCGCCCGCTACGAGCGCGGCCTGTTCGACCCCGAGGCCCCGGCCGGCGAGTCGCCCTTCGACCACTTCGTCTACTGCGTCGCCGGTGACGGCTGCCTCCAGGAGGGCATCTCCGCCGAGGCGTCCTCCCTCGCGGGCCACCAGAAGCTCGGCAACCTGATCCTGCTGTGGGACGACAACCACATCTCGATCGAGGGCGACACCGAGACGGCCGTCTCCGAGGACACCGTCAAGCGCTACGAGGCCTACGGCTGGCACGTCCAGCGCGTCGCCCCGAAGCCCGACGGCGACCTGGACCCCCACGCCCTCTACGACGCCATCGAGGCGGCCAAGCAGGTCACCGACCGGCCGTCGTTCATCGCCATGCGCTCGATCATCGCCTGGCCCGCGCCGAACGCGCAGAACACCGAGGCCGCGCACGGCTCGGCGCTCGGCGACGACGAGGTCGCGGCCACCAAGCGCGTCCTGGGCTTCGACCCGGAGCAGACCTTCGAGGTCTCCGACGAGGTCATCGGCCACACCCGGGGGGCGCTGGAGAAGGGCCGGGCGGCCCGCGCCGTGTGGGAGAAGGCGTACCAGCAGTGGCGGGACAACAACCCCGAGCGCGCCGCCGAGTACGACCGGATCGCCAAGGGCGAACTGCCCCAGGGCTGGGAGGAGAAGATCCCGGTCTTCGAGACCGGCAAGGGTGTCGCCACCCGTGCCGCCTCCGGCAAGGTGCTCCAGGCGCTCGGCGCGGTCGTGCCCGAGCTGTGGGGCGGCTCCGCCGACCTGGCCGGCTCGAACAACACGACGATCGACAAGACGTCGTCGTTCCTGCCCGAGGGCAACCCGCTGCCGGAGGCCGACCCGTACGGCCGCACCATCCACTTCGGCATCCGCGAGCACTCCATGGGCGCGGAGATGAACGGCATCGCGCTGCACGGCAACACCCGTATCTACGGCGGCACCTTCCTGGTGTTCTCCGACTACATGCGCAACGCCGTCCGCCTGTCCGCCCTGATGCACCTGCCGGTGACGTACGTGTGGACGCACGACTCCATCGGTCTCGGTGAGGACGGCCCGACCCACCAGCCGGTCGAGCACCTGGCCTCGCTGCGCGCCATCCCGGGTCTGAACATCGTCCGTCCCGCCGACGCCAACGAGACGGCCGTCGCCTGGCGCGAGATCCTGCGCCGCTGGACGAAGGAGTTCGGCAAGGGCCAGCCGCACGGTCTGGCGCTGACCCGCCAGGGCGTGCCGACCTACGAGGCCAACGACGACGCGGCCAAGGGCGGCTACGTGCTGTTCGACGCGGAGGGCGGCGACGCCGAGGTCGTCCTCATCGCCACCGGCTCCGAGGTGCACCTCGCCGTCGAGGCGCGCGAGCGGCTGCAGGCCGACGGCGTGCCGACCCGCGTGGTCTCCATGCCGTGCGTGGAGTGGTTCGAGCAGCAGGACCAGGGGTACCGGGACAGCGTCCTGCCCCCGTCCGTGAAGGCCCGCGTCGCCGTCGAGGCCGGGATCGGTCTCACCTGGCACCGTTACGTCGGGGACGCCGGCCGCATCGTTTCCCTGGAGCACTTCGGTGCTTCCGCCGACGGCAAGGTGCTCTTCCAGGAGTTCGGTTTCACTGCGGAGAACGTCGTCGAAAAGGCGAGGGAATCGATCGCCGCGGCTCAGCGCTGACGCTCGTATAACGACACGTAGGAGATGCATTTCCGATGACAGACGCACTCAAGCGCCTCTCCGATGAAGGCGTCGCGATCTGGCTGGACGACCTGTCGCGCAAGCGGATCACGTCCGGCAACCTCGCCGAGCTGATCGACCAGCAGCACGTCGTGGGCGTCACCACCAACCCGACCATCTTCCAGAAGGCGATCTCCGAGGGCGACGGTTACGACCAGCAGCTCTCCGACCTGGCCGCCCGGAAGGTGACCGTCGAAGAGGCCATCCGCATGATCACGACGGCGGACGTCCGCGACGCCGCCGACATCCTGCGCTCGACCTACGAGGCGACCGGCGGCAAGGACGGCCGGGTCTCCATCGAGGTCGACCCGCGGCTGGCGCACGACACCAAGGCGACGGTGGCCGAGGCCAAGCAGCTCGCCTGGCTGGTGGACCGCCCCAACACGCTGATCAAGATCCCGGCGACCGAGGCCGGCATCCCCGCCATCGCCGAGGTCATCGGCCTGGGCATCAGCGTCAACGTGACGCTGATCTTCTCGCTGGAGCGCTACCGCAAGGTCATGGACGCGTTCCTGACCGGCCTGGAGAAGGCCAAGGAGCGGGGCCTGGACCTGTCCGACATCCACTCGGTGGCGTCCTTCTTCGTGTCCCGTGTGGACACCGAGATCGACAAGCGGATCGACGCGCTGGGCACCGACGAGGCCAAGGCGCTGCGCGGCAAGGCCGCCGTCGCCAACGCCCGTCTGGCCTACCAGGCGTACGAGGAGATCTTCTCCGGCGAGCGCTGGGCGGCCCTGGAGAAGGCCGGCGCCAACAAGCAGCGTCCGCTGTGGGCGTCGACCGGCGTGAAGGACAAGGCGTACAGCGACACGATGTACGTCACCGATCTGGTCGCGCCCAACACGGTGAACACCATGCCGGAGGCGACCCTGTTCGCCACCGAGGACCACGGCGAGATCACCGGCGACACCGTCTCCGGCACCTACGAGCAGGCCCGCGCCGACCTCGACGCGGTCGAGGCGCTCGGCATCTCCTACGACGAGGTCGTCCAGCTCCTGGAGGACGAGGGCGTGGAGAAGTTCGAGGGTTCCTGGAACGACCTGCTGAAGTCGACCGAGGCCGAGCTCCAGCGCCTCGCCCCTTCGGAGGGCTGAGACCCTTGTCGAGCAGCAACCCGCTGCGTGACCCCGCAGACCGACGGCTCCCGCGTATCGCGGGGCCGTCGGGCCTGGTCATCTTCGGCGTCACCGGCGATCTGTCACGCAAGAAGCTCATGCCCGCCGTCTACGACCTCGCCAACCGGGGTCTGCTGCCGCCGGGCTTCTCGCTCGTCGGCTTCGCGCGCCGCGACTGGGAGCACGAGGACTTCGCCCAGGTCGTGCACGACGCCGTCAAGGAACACTCGCGTACGCCGTTCCGCGAGGAGGTCTGGCAGCAGCTCATCCAGGGGATGCGCTTCGTCCAGGGCACCTTCGACGACGACGAGGCCTTCGAGCGGCTGCGCGGCACCATCGAGGAACTCGACAAGGCGCAGGGCACGGGTGGCAACTTCGCCTTCTACCTGTCCGTGCCGCCCAAGTCCTTCCCCGTGGTCATCCAGCAGCTGAAGAAGCACGGACTGGCGGACCAGTCGGGCGGCTCCTGGCGGCGCGCGGTCATCGAGAAGCCCTTCGGCCACGACCTGAAGTCGGCCGAGGAGCTCAACTCCATCGTCCACGAGGTCTTCGCCCCGGACCAGGTCTTCCGCATCGACCACTACCTGGGCAAGGAGACCGTCCAGAACATCCTGGCGCTCCGCTTCGCCAACACCATGTTCGAGCCGATCTGGAACCGGTCCTACGTCGACCACGTCCAGATCACCATGGCCGAGGACATCGGCATCGGCGGGCGTGCCGGGTACTACGACGGCATCGGCGCCGCCCGTGACGTCATCCAGAACCACCTGCTCCAACTGCTCGCGCTGACCGCGATGGAGGAGCCCGCCTCCTTCGACGCCGACGCGCTGGCCGCGGAGAAGACCAAGGTGCTCGGCGCGGTCCGGCTCCCCAAGGACCTGGGCCGGGACACCGTCCGCGCCCAGTACGCGGCGGGCTGGCAGGGCGGCGCGGCGGCGGTCGGTTACCTGGAGGAGGAGGGCATCGACCCGGCCTCCAAGACCGACACCTACGCGGCGATCAAGGTCGGCATCGACAACCGCCGCTGGGCGGGCGTCCCCTTCTACCTGCGCACCGGCAAGCGGCTCGGCCGCCGGGTCACGGAGATCGCGGTCGTCTTCCAGCGCGCCCCGCACTCCCCCTTCGACCAGACGGCCACCGAGGAACTCGGGTCGAACGCGATCGTCATCCGCGTCCAGCCCGACGAGGGCGTCACCGTCCGCTTCGGCTCCAAGGTGCCGGGCACGTCGATGGAGATCCGGGACGTGTCGATGGACTTCGCCTACGGCGAGTCCTTCACCGAGTCCAGCCCCGAGGCGTACGAGCGCCTCATCCTGGACGTCCTCCTCGGCGACGCCAACCTCTTCCCGCGCACGGAGGAGGTCGAACTGTCCTGGAAGATCCTCGACCCGATCGAGGAGTACTGGGACACCCACGGCACCCCGGCCCAGTACCCGGCGGGTACCTGGGGACCCGTCGAGGCGGACGAGATGCTGGAGCGAGACGGACGGAGCTGGCGCCGGCCATGAAGATCGACCTCACGGACACCACGGCCAGCAAGATCAACAAGGCGCTGGTGCAGGGCCGCCGCGCCATCGGCACCCCGGCCGTCGGCATGGTGCTCACCCTCGTCATCGTCACCGACGAGGAGAACGCCTACGACGCCCTGAAGGCCGCGAGCGACGCCGCGCACGAGCACCCCTCGCGCACGCTCCTGGTCATCAAGCGCGTCTCGCGCTCCCCCCGGGACCGCACCCGCTCCCGGCTGGACGCCGAGGTCCGCCTCGGCGCCGACGCGGGCACCGGCGAGACGGTGGTGCTGCGGCTGTACGGCGACGTCGTCGACCACGCCCAGTCGGTGGTCCTGCCGCTGCTGCTCCCCGACGCCCCCGTCGTGGTGTGGTGGCCGGTGAACGCCCCGCTGGAACCGGCCAAGGACCCGCTCGGCGCCCTGGCTCAGCGCCGGGTCACCGACACCTACGCCTCCGAGGAACCGGTACGGGAGCTGGCGGCCCGCGCCGGCGCCTACGCCCCCGGCGACACCGACCTGTCCTGGACCCGCATCACGCCGTGGCGCTCGATGCTGGCGGCGGCCCTGGACCAGGTCGACTGCCAGGTGCAGGGCGTCGAGGTGGAGGGCGAGGAGTTCAACCCGAGCTGCGAGCTGCTCGCCATGTGGCTCGCGGACCGGCTGGACGTGCCGGTCAAGCGGACGCACTCCGCCGGTCCCGGCCTCACCGCCGTCCGGATGGAGACGGACTGCGGTCCGATCGCCCTGGACCGGGCGGACGGCACGCTGGCCCACCTCTCCGTCCAGGGGCAGCCCAACCGGGCGGTGGCGCTCAAGCGCCGGGACACCGCCGAGCTGATCGCGGAGGAACTGCGCCGGCTCGACCCGGACGACACCTACGCCTCGGCGCTGCGCTACGGCGTGGAGCGGCTGCGCGAGAACGCGGCCGCAACGGGTGCCGCCGGTGGCAAAGGAGGCGAGGCCGTCGCGGTCCCCACTCCCGTCGAGGACGCCGCCAAGGCACCTGCGAAAGACGCGGCGCGGAAGAAGGCGCCGGTGAAGAGGGGGGCGGCGAAGTGAGCACGCACACTCCCCAGCTGGTCGTGCACCGCGACAAGGAACTGATGGCCCAGGCCGCCGCGGCCCGGCTGATCACCCGTGTCGTGGACGCCCAGGCCTCCCGGGGCTACGCCTCCGTGGTCCTGACCGGCGGCCGCAACGGCAACGGCCTGCTGGCCGCCCTGGCGGGCTCCCCCGCCCGGGACGCCATCGACTGGGGCCGGCTGGACCTGTGGTGGGGCGACGAGCGCTTCCTGCCGGAGGGCGACCCGGAGCGCAATGTCACGCAGGCCCGGGAGGCCCTGCTGGACTCGGTGCCGCTGGACCCGAAGCGGGTGCACGCGATGCCGGCCTCCGACGGCCAGTACGGCCCCGACGTGGACGCCGCCGCGGCGGCGTACGCGGAGGAGCTGGCCCGGGCCGCCGGTCCGGAGAACCACGCCCCCGTGCCCACCTTCGACGTCCTGCTCCTCGGCGTCGGCCCGGACACGCACGTCGCCTCGCTCTTCCCGGAGCTGCCGGCGGTGCGCGAGACCGAGCGCACGGTGGTCGGCGTCCACGGCGCCCCCAAGCCGCCGCCGACCCGCGTGTCCCTGACCCTCCCGGCGATCCGGGCCGCCCGCGAGGTGTGGCTGCTGGCGGCCGGCGAGGACAAGGCGCAGGCCGCGGCGATCGCCCTGTCCGGCGCGGGCGAGATCCAGGCTCCGGCGGCGGGGGCCCGGGGCCGGGCCCGCACCCTGTGGCTGCTGGACTCGGCGGCCGCTTCCCAACTGCCGCGCTCGCTGTACCCGCCGGCCTCGGCGTAGCCGTCCTCCGGCACACGGACCCCCGTCGCCTTCGGGCGCGCGGGGGTCCGCGCTTTTCTCTCGTGCTTACTGCCGTCCGCGCAGCTCCCGGTAGGCGCCGACCAGAGCCTTGGTCGAAGCGTCCAGCCCCGGCACCTCCGCGCCCTCGGTGAGGGCGGGTTCGACGCGCTTGGCGAGGACCTTGCCGAGTTCGACGCCCCACTGGTCGAAGGAGTCGATGTTCCACACGGC
>NZ_JBVHEO010000015.1:0-174364 GCF_055562815.1 Streptomyces sp. NPDC016677
ATATGACGCAGCCCGTGCACAGCCGGATCGATCCGCACCAACGGCGTGTTCCCGATGGCCTCCGTGATGCTGTCGTACCTCATGACGGCACTCCCCCCTGCGACGGCTGTTCGGGAGTAGTCGTTTCCACCTACACCTGGTGCTAAGCCTCATCCCGGTCCGGGTACCGGCCGCCCTGCCATGCTGGAAGCGTGCACAAGCCCGCCGCCATCACTCCCGACGCCCCCGTCACCGTCCCCCTCCCGCTGCTCACCCAGCAGTGGCTCGACCTCTGCTTTCTGCACTGGGCCGTCGAGCCGGAGCTGGTGGCGCCGCTGCTGCCGCACGGGACGGTTCCCGACACCCACGGCGGGGTCACCTACGCCGGTCTCGTCGCCTTCCGCATGCACCGGGTCGGCTGGCTCGGGCTGCCCGGCGTGCCGTACCTGGGTTCGTTCCCGGAGACGAACGTACGGCTGTACTCGGTCGACGCCCACGGCCGGCGCGGGGTCGTCTTCCGGTCGATGGACGCCGCGCGGCTGCTGCCCGTGGTGATGGGCCGGGCCGGCTTCCGGCTGCCGTACCTGTGGTCCCGGATGCGGGTCCGCACCGCCGGCGACGTCATCACGTACACCAGCGCGCGCCGCTGGCCGGGGCCACGCGGCGCGTTCAGCCGTATCGCCGTACGGAAGGGCGAACGCGTCGCGGAGCCCACGGAGTTGGAGCACTTCCTCACCGCCCGCTGGGGCATGCACAACGCGTTCTTCCGCGGGGCGGCGTATCTTCCCGGCGTTCACCCCCGCTGGCCCCTGTACCGGGCCGAGTTGCTCAGGTGCGAGGAGAACCTGCTGACCGCGGGCGGCCTGCCGGCGCCCCAGGGGCCGCCGGTGAGTGTGCTGTACTCCCCCGGCGTGCCGGTCCGCTTCGGCCGGCCGGCACGGCCGGCGGGCATTCCCACGCCCTGAAGGGCGCCGGAGGTTCCCCGGGGCCGGCCGCGGACGGCCGCCTCCCGGGACACCGGCTCCCCCCGGCCGGCACGCCGGTCACCGCTCGCCGCCGCCGTCACCGGCGGCACGCGCCATCCGCTCGTCGCGGCCGCGCGGTTCGCCGGTGAGACGCACCGTGGCCGTCACCCTCTTGCCCACCGGTTCCTGATACACCGCGAAGTCCTCGGAGACGGCCATGACGATCTCCAGGCCGTGCTGGCCGACCCGGGCCGGGTCGGCGGACCGGGCCACCGGCAGGCCCGGGTCGCTGTCCCGGACCGTGATCTCCACCAGGCCGCCGACCAGTTCGAGGCCGACCAGGGCCGGACCGGACGTGTGCTTGCAGGCGTTGGTCAGCAGTTCGCTGACCACCAGCTGCACCGCTTGCGCGGCACGGTCGGACACCCGGTGCCCGTGGTCCTCCTCCAGCCGTGCCAGGAAGGCACGCGCCGTCTCCCGCGCCCGCGCGACGTCGCCCGGCACACCCTCGTACGCCGCCGACATCCAGACCAGTCCGTCCTGGAGCCGGTCGTTCCGGGCAGCCCCGTCCTGGGCAGCCTCGTCCTGGGCAGCTTTGTTCATCCGATCCGCCCGCTTCCTGAGCTCTGACCGCTACGGCAGCCGTCTACCCAGAAAAGTCCGGAACCATCAGCCCCAGGCCGCCCCGGTCATCCCCGTGCGGAGACGGGGCCCCTCACCCGCCGGTCAGGAGGCCGCGCGGCCGGACGGCCGGGGGCGTGCCGCCCGGGCGAGGTTGTTGTAGACGCGTCTGAGATGTTTGGCCGCGGGGCAGGGCGCCGCGTCCGCGCGGCACTGGCGGCAGGTGCGCTGATGGGACTCGTATTCCTCGCGGGCCTGCTCAAGAGGCTGGCTTAAAGACTGCATGCGGGACTCCTGGGAGAAGGGGAGACACCGCGGACCACACGCGACGGGACCTCGGGGGCCGCGGCAAGGGGGTGACGGCCTCGGAAGTTGCCTGAGGCGCTCACCGCGAATGATGATCTTGTTACTGCTGGTACGGCAAGGCGCGGCCGGTCACATGCCGGTCACGACGCCGCCGCGGCACCGCCCCCCTCTCCACACCGGCTCGTTTCCCCTGGTCCGGCGCGGGAACCCGAGCCCCTCCACGAGGAAGGAGCCGTACCGTGAACCAGCCGCAGCACCCCGCCCGCCGGCATCCGCAGCCCGAGTTCCCGGCCCAGGACCAGCCCCATCCCGGCTGGACCGGGCCCATGGACCCGCCGCCGGACCACGGCGAGGAGTCCTACCGGGGCAGCGGGCGGCTCGACGGCCGCAAGGCCGTGATCACCGGAGGGGACTCGGGGATCGGCCGGGCGGTGGCGCTGGCCTTCGCCCGCGAGGGAGCCGACGTGCTCTTCACCCACCTGGACGAGGAGAAGGACGACGCCGCGGAGACCGCCCGGTGGGTGGAGGACGCCGGGCGCCGCGCTATCCCCGTCTCCTGCGACATCCGTGAGGAGGCCGAGTGCCGGTCCGTCGTGGACCGTGCCGTCGACGCGTTCGGCCGCATCGACATCCTGGTGAACAACGCGGCGTACCAGATGGCACGGCCCGAGGGCATCGAGACGATCCCGACGGAGCAGTTCGACCGGGTGATGCGCACCAACCTCTACGGCATGTTCTGGCTGTCGAAGTTCGCGCTGCCGCACATCCCCGCGGGCGGCAGCATCATCAACTCCGCGTCCGTGCAGGCGTACAAGCCCAGTCCTCATCTGCTCGACTACGCCATGACGAAGGGGGCCATCGTCACCTTCACCCAGGGGCTGGCCCAGATGGTGATCGACCGGGGTGTGCGGGTCAACGCCGTCGCCCCGGGACCAGTGTGGACCCCGCTGATCCCCGCGACGCTGCCGGACACCGCCGAGTTCGGCAAGCAGGCCCCCATCGGCAGGCCGGCCCAGCCGGCCGAGATGGCGCCCGCGTACGTCTTCCTGGCCTCGCCGGAAGCGTCGTACATCACCGCCGAGATCGTGAACGCGACGGGCGGCACGCCACTGCCGTGACCGGGGTCGGCGCGCGTTGGTCAGGCGGACGCCCGCCCCTGGAGCTGTGCCACGCCGAGCCCGTCCATGTAGTCGCGGACATGGGTGAGGAGTCCGTCCTCGACGCGCAGGACCAGCAGGCCCGGGACGGTGAAGGCGGCGCCGCCGGAGGGCGGTGAGACCACCACGACATGTTCCGCGACGATCACGCCCGGGGTGACGGTCTCGTGGACGGTGACGTCCGTGATGTCCTCCACGCGCCCCAGGCGGCCCGGTAGCCCTCGCGCACCGCTTCCCGGCCCTCGAAACGCGGCGGGAAGCCGGGGCTGGTGAAGGGGAACTCGTGCACCGCGTCGACGGCGTACAGATCGGCCAGGTCGTCCGGCGACTTGTCCCGTATGGCCTGGTGGTAGTCGGCCAGCACCTCGCGAGGGGTACGGACGGACCGCGGCGTCGGATCTGACAAGGTGACCACTCCACCGGCTCGGCGAGCATGGGTTCGCGACGATAGGTCGGCCCCGCGCCCCGGTCAACAGGACGCCCGCCCTCCGGTGGGCCGTCGCCTGGCATGATGGCGGCGATCACATCGAGGCAAGGGGGACGGCCGTGGCCGTACTGGTTCTGTCGGGGATACTCGTGCTCGTCGTCGCGGGCTGCGCCTGTGTCGTGTGGGCCGCGCGGGGCGGTCCGCGGTGGGCGCGGGCGGTGGCCTCGGTGACCCTGGCGGCGGGTGAGCTGGTGCGGCTCTCGGGTGGGACGAAGTCGGGCAGGCAAGGCTCGGACGACTGACGACTGACGGCTGACGGCTGACGCCCGCGCCGCTCCGGGCACGCCGGTGGTACGCACGCGGCCGGGCCCGTCCGTGGCGGAGCGGCGCGGGCGCGCTTCCGCCGGGGACACCGGTCCCGAGAACGTCACTGTCGCACGCCGGTCCGGGTCCCCTCCTCCCCCGGCCGCGGGCCCGCCTCGGTGACGAGGTGGTCCGGTACGGCTTCGGGGTCGATCAGCCGGTTGAGCCGGCCGGGGACGTCGAAGCCGATCAGCAGGATCACCACCAGGGTCAGTCCGCAGGTGAGCACCGAGAGCGCCTGGCCCAGGGGCATCCCGGAGGCGAGCCGGGCGCCCAGCACCGGGGCCACCGCGCCGCCCAGCGCGCCCACGTTGTAGGTGAACCCCAGGGACGCGGCGCGTGTCTCGGTCGGGAAGTGCCCGGCGATGTATTTGGGCAGCAGCCCGGAGATGCCCTGCATACAGGCGAGCATCAGGAAGAGCAGCAGTCCCAGGACGACCGGGCTGTCCCGGACGGCGAAGACGGGGAACACGAACGCCGTCCCGGCCAGCAGGGTCCAGCCGTACGTCCTGCGGGTGCCGAACCGGTCGCCGAGGAAGCCGGCGGCGATACAGCCGGCCATGGTGCCGAACCCGGCGAAGTAGAGCGCGTCGCTGACCTGTTGCGGGGTGAAGCCGAGTTCGGTCTTGAGGTAGGTCGGCAGCAGGGCCTGCACCGGCCAGCTGTAGAGGAACGCGCAGAACACGGTGACGCACAGTGCGACGAACAGCAGCCACCGCCGCCGTCCGCCCAGTTGCACGGCGAACGCCGTCAGACAGCCCGCGGCGACGACCGACAGTACGGGCACCATGCCCGCCCCGACCGGGGTGAACACCGCGAAGAGCGATCCCGTGGCGACGGCCGCCAGGACGGTGTTGACCACGGCGCGGCGCCGCCCGGCGAACAGCGGCCGGAAGGGGTTCGGCCGCTCGGCGGCGGCCCCCACCCGCTCCTCCCAGTCGTCGGCCTCGGGCAGGGCCCGGCGCACCCACAGGGCGACGGCCACGGGCAGCAGGCCGATGTAGAACAGCCAGCGCCAGCCGTGGGCGGGCACCACGTGCTCGTAGACCTCGGCGGCCAGGACACCGCCCAGCGAGAAACCGGAGATCAGGAAGCCCGAGGCCCGGTTGCGCAGCCGGGCCGGCCAGCTCTCCAGGACGTAGGTGGCGCTGGCGCTGTACTCCCCCGCCATGCCCATGCCGATCAGCAGCCGGGCGGTGAACAGACTGGTGTAGTCCCAGGCGAAGCCGCACGCGAAGGTGCCGACGGAGTACAGCAGGATGCTGGCCACCATGGCGCTCTTGCGGCCGAACCGGTCACCGAGGGCGCCGAGCACCGCGCCGCCGAGCCAGCGGGTGATGAAGGCGCCGGAGACCAGGCTCGCCGACTCCACGGCGCTCAGGCCGAAGTCGTCGGCGATCTCGGTCAGGACCAGGGTGATCAGGATGAAGTCGAAGCCGTCCAGGAGGTATCCGATCCAGGCGGCGAAGAAGGACTTCCACTTCTGCCGGGTGATCTCCCGGTACCAGGGAGCGGAAGCGGCGGGGGCAGGCGCGGACTTCATGGCGGCTCCGATGCGGGTCGGCGTCACAGGAGACCGGCGGCGGCGAGGCAGGCGCGGACGCGGTCCACGGCCGGCTCGTCGAGCGGGACCTGCGGCGCGGCGGTGGCGGGGCAGTCGATGAGGCCGAGCAGGTGCGCCGCGGCCTTGAAGCCGCCGAGCGCGGACGAGCCGGCGCCCATCCGGGCCGGGTCGCCCGCCTCGGTGAGCGCGAACAGGGCGGCCAGCCGGTCCTGTGCGGCCCGGGCACGGTCCCAGTCCCCGGCGGTGGCGGCCTCGTGCAGGCGTACGTAGCCGCGGACGTCCACGTTGCCGAGGCCCGGCACGACACCGTCCGCGCCCGCCAGCAGGGCGCCGTCCGCGGTGAGTTCCGAGCCGGTGAGCACGGAGAAGCCGGACGTGCGGCGGCGCGGGTCGAGCAGCAGCCGGCGCAGGGAGCCCTCGTCGCCGCTGGAGTCCTTGAGCCCGGCGAGGGTGCCGTCGGCGGCCAGGCCGAGCACCACCTCGCGGGGCAGCTTGGTGTGGACGGCGACCGGGATGTCGTAGGCGAACAGCGGCCGGCCGGCGGCGGCGCGGACGCGCCGGAAGTGGCCGGCGATCTCGGCGGGGTGGGTGCGGGCGTAGAAGGGAGCCGTGGCGACCAGCGCGTCGGCGCCCGCCCGGACGGCGTCGGCGGCCCGCTCCAGCACCCGGGGCGTGGTCGTCTCGATGACCCCGGCCAGCACGGGGACACGTCCCGCCACGGCGTCCACGCCCGTCTCCAGGACGGTGCGCCGCTGGGCGTCGGTGAGGCAGGCGGCCTCGCCGCTGGAACCGAGCAGGAACACGCCGTGCGCCCCGGCCCCGATCAGGTGACCGATGAGCCGGCGCAGCGAGGCGGTGTCCACCTCCCCCGTCGGGGTCAGCGGGGTGAGGACCGGGGGTATGACGCCTCGCAGGGGCGCGGGAAGAGGCATGGCTGCTCCAGGTCGTACATATCCCCGCGAAGGGGACGTAGGACGTCCTACGTCCTGTAGAGTCAGACACGGTCCAGCAGCGGTGTCAAGCGTGGAGAGGGGGCGGCGGATGCCGTCGGTCGCCGCCAACGCCCAGGAGAAGATCAAGGAGCTGATCGTGGAGCGGGGCCTCGGCCCGGGCGATCCGCTGCCCACCGAGCCCGAGCTGATGGAGCGGTTCGGCATCAGCCGCAACTCCCTGCGCGAGGCGCTCAAGTCCCTCCAGGCGATGCACATCGTCGAGATCCGGCGCGGCTTCGGCACCTACGTCGGGCCCATGTCGCTGGACCCGCTGATCGAGGCGCTGGCGTTCCGCACGGTGGTGGGGCACCGGCGCGGCCGGGGCAGCCTCCTCGAACTGCTGCAACTGCGCGAGGCCCTGGAGGCCGGGCTCATGTACCGGCTCGCGGGCCGGGTGCCCGAGGCGGATCTCGCCGAGCTGGACGCGCTGGTGGCGACGATGCACACGGAGGTGCGCGACGCCGGGGAGATCGCGGCCCGCACCGACCGCGCCTTCCACCGCGTACTGCACCGCTGCCTCGGCAACGAGCTGCTCAGCGAACTGCTCGACGCGTTCTGGAGCGCCTTCCACCAGGTGCGCGCCCAGGGCCTGGGCACGGCCGCCGACGGCGTCGAACCGGCCCGGATGCACGCCCGGATCGTCGACGCCGTCCGGGCGGGCGACGCGGAGGCCGCGGAGCGGGCCGTGCACCGCCATTTCGACGACATCCGCCGCCGGCTGTCGCCCCGCTGAGCGGCACCCCACCCGCCCCGCGCGTCACCCCGCCGCCAGGGCCAGTTCCCGTTCCACGACCGTCCGCAGGTCGTGCGGAGGCCGGCCGGTGACGCGGCGGACGGTGTCCGTGACGCGGTCCTCGGCGCCCTCGGCGATCGCCAGGTCCATGCCGGCCAGCAGTGCGGCGAACTCCGGTGTGGTGAGCGGCGTGAGGCGGTCCCGCTGCTCCTCGTAGGTCAGCCGGCGGTGGGTCACGGGGCGCCCGGTGACCTCGGTGAGGACGGCGGCGACCTCGTCGTGGCTGAGCGCCCGCGGGCCGGTGAGCACCAGGTCGGTGCCGGGGACGCGCTCGTCGGTCAGGGCGCGCACGGCCACGGCGGCGATGTCGTCGGCGTCGACGAAACCGACGCGGCCCGATCCGGTGGCGGTCAGGATGGTGCCGTCGGCGCGGACACTGGCGGCGTGGGCGTGGTCCCCGGTGAAGTTCTGCATGAACCAGGAGGGCCGCAGCACCGCCCACTGCCCGATCAGCCCGGGCAGCGCCCGGTGCACCTGCCCCACCGCGGGGCCGCCCGCCTCGACGGCCGAGGAACTGAGCAGCACCGCGCGGCGCACACCGGCGGCGCGGGCCCGCTCCAGGAACGGCAGCATGACCGCGGCCGGGTCCGGGTCGCCCACCGGCGGCACGAGGTAGACCCGGTCGGTGCCCGTGACCGCCGCGTCATGGGTGGCGGCGTCGTACCAGTCGAAGCGGACCGGGTCCGCGCCCGGCACCGGGGCGGCACGGCGGCTCCCGGCTCGCACCCGGTGCCCGTCGGCGACGAGCCGTGCGGCGACGCGGCTTCCGGTGGTGCCGGTGGCACCGATGACGAGCGTGGTGCCGGCGGCGTTCACCGGGCGGCCCCGACGAAGTCGAAGCCCGGCTGCTCCTGGACGGCGAGCGGGTTCCAGTAGTCGCGGTACATGACGATCCGCCCGTCGCGGACCGTCACGACGGCGATGTACGTCATCTCGAACGGGGCGCCGGTCCGCACCAGGCGGCCCACCCCGCGCATCTCGACCACGATCGTGTCCGGTTCGGCGGTCCGGTGGACGCGCACATCGGGGAAGTCGTGCAGGTCGATGTGGTCGGGGTAGTGGCGCATGTAGCCGGCGACGGCCGCCTTTCCCTCCAGCCGGCGGGGCCAGCCCTCGGGCGCGAACGGGAACTCCAGGACGCCGTCCTCGGCCCACAGGCCGGTCCAGCCGGCGATGTCCTTGTCCAGCAGCAGCCGCAGGCTGTGACGGTAGAGGTCGGCGGGTGACATGGGTGCTGACATGGTTGCCTGCATGGGTGTGCCCTGCTCCGTCCCGTAGGATAAGAATGCGGACCCGAGGTCCGCTTTGAATATACGGACCCCGGGTCCGCTTTTCAAGGGAGGAGTCGCGTGGCAGAGCGCAAACCCCGCAAGGACGCGGAACGCAACCGTGCCGCCGTCCTGGCCGCCGCCGACGAGCTGTTCGCCCGCTGCGCCCGCCCGGAGGACGTCACCATGGCCGACGTCGCGGCGGCGGCCGGGGTCGGCAAGGGCACTCTCTTCCGCGCCTACGGCGACCGGACGGGACTGATCCGCGCCCTGTACGCGGCACGGCTCGAACCCGTCGCGCGGGCCGTCGAGGAGGGCCCGCCGCCGCTGGGCCCCGCCACCGACCCGCGGCTGCGCGTCCCCGCCCTGCTGGACGCGCTGCTGTGCTTCAAGCTCGACCACCGCCGTCTCGCCCTGGCCCTGGAGGGCGACGGCGGCGACAGCCCCTACCGGGCGGAGCACTACGCGTACTGGCACGGCCTGCTGAAGAGCGCGCTGGACCGGGTGCCCGGCTTCGACGGCGGCGATTTCGCCGCCCACGCGCTGCTCGCCGCCGTCCGCGCGGACCTCGTGGAACACCTCGCGGACGGCGGGGAGGCCCCCCGCGAGGAGCTGCGCGCGCAACTGGCGCGGTACGTCGCGCGCGTCCTCGGCTCCCCCGCCCCGGCGGGCGGCCGGGGCGGGGCGGCGCGGTGAACCGACAGGCCCGTCCGTCCCGCCGGACGGCGGGGCGGACAGGCCTGTCGGACCGGTGTTCAGTCGCGGTCGACGTGCTCGCGCAGGATCTCCCCGTTGCTCGCGTCGACCTCGTAGGTCGTCTTGTTCCAGTTGTCGGTGGTGACGACGTCGACGGACCAGATCAGCTTCTGATCGTCGTTCTCGTCGAGCTTGACGGCGGTGACCGTGCCGTCGTTCTTGTCGGTGGCCGCCTTCGCCGCCTGCTCCGCGGTCTGGTCGGCCTGGCTCAGCCGGTCGGCGATCTCGCTCTTGTCGTCCGCGCTCTGGTCGGCGTCGGCCTCGGAGCGGAACACCTTGCCGGTGACGGCGTCGATGCCGACCTCGCGGACGGTGCCGTCGGACGCGGCCACCTTGGCGACCCAGACCGGGGCGCCCTTCGAAGGAGCGGGGGCGGGGCTGGCGGTCGCGCCGGGCGAGGGGGAGGTGGCCGTCGCACCGGGCGAGGCGGAGGTGGCCGACGGGCTCTCGCCCGAGGCGCTGTCCAGTTCGATCTCGGTGAGCTTGCCGCCGGAGACCTCCTTGACGGCGGTGTCGGCCGCCTGGTCCCAGGCCACCTCGACCTGAGGCACCAGCGCCTTGCGTTCGGCCTGGTCCTCGGTGAGGGACGACGTGGCGGTGCCGGTCGGGGAAACCGACGGCGAGGTCGTGACACCGGGGCTGCCGGTGCCGACGGACGGGCTGGTCGGGGCCGCGGCGGCCACGTCGGCACGCGTCGTTTCCGCGCCGGCGCAGGCGGTCAGCAACAGGGCGGACGTTCCCAGGGCACAGAACGCGGCCGCCGTACGGGGGGAGAGAAGACGTCGCACAGAACTCATGTGATTTTCGGTATCACCGGGGGCGTCCCGTCACGCCGAAGGACACCGGAAACCACCTCAATGGCGGACGACACCCCTCCCCCGGGACTCCTACCCGGCCCAGGAGCAGGCCCAGGCGGACTTCCCCTGGATGTCGGCCAGCCGCTCCGCCACGGCGATCTGCTCGGACCGGCTGGCGAGGTCGGCGCGGGGCGCGTACTTGAGCCCGCCGGCCGCCGCCCAGCTGGACTGCTTGAACTGGAGCCCGCCGTAGTGGCCGTTGCCGGTGTTGGCCTTCCAGTTGCCGCTGGACTCGCACGCCGCGATGGCGTCCCAGTCGGTGCCGCGGGAGTCGAGGGAGCCGGTCACGGCCGTCGCGGCGGCCGTCGGGGCGGCCAGCGCGGCGGCCGTCGTCAGCGTGACCAGAACGCACCGGACACCGCGCAGGGCGACGGGACCGTATGTCATCTCATCGTTTCGTGACAACATCATGGACGGACTGTTACATGATGTGACCGCCGAGTGCGGGACGACGCTCTGCGGGCGTACGCCGGCCGGGTCGCTGGAACGCCGACTCGGGGGAACCCTGATGCGTATGAGCAAGACAGCGCTGGTCGTCATCGACATGATCAACACCTATGACCACAAGGACGCCGAGCAGCTGATCCCCTCGGCCGCGTCGGTGGTGCCCGTCGTGACCGGTCTGCTCCGGCGGGCCCGGGCCGCGGACGCGCCCGTGATCTACGTCAATGACAATTTCGGCGAGTGGCGGTCGCACCACGGCGAACTCCTCGACAAGGCCCTCGCCGGACCGCACGCCGACCTCGTGGAACCGCTGCGCCCCGACGAGGCCTCCCTCTTCGTGGTCAAGGCCCGGCACTCGATCTTCTTCGAGACGCCGCTGACCTACCTGGTCCAGCAACTGGGCATCGGGGAGCTGGT
Organism: Streptomyces sp. NPDC016677; assembly: GCF_055562815.1. NCBI lineage: Bacteria > Bacillati > Actinomycetota > Actinomycetes > Kitasatosporales > Streptomycetaceae > Streptomyces > Streptomyces sp. NPDC016677. The sequence goes on from NZ_JBVHEO010000015.1 coordinate 10,910, forward strand.
CCTGTGCGGCCAGGTCACCGAGCAGTGCGTCCTCTACTCCGCCCTCGACGCGCACATCCGCCACCTGGACGTCGTCGTCCCCCGCGACGCCGTCGCCCACATCCACCAGGACCTCGCTGACGCCGCCCTGCGCATGATGGAGCGCAACATGGGGGCGCGGGTGTGCGACAGCCGGGAGCTGTGGGCGTAGGGGCCGCGCTTTCGGGACAGTTCGGCGGGCGCCGAAACACCGGCCGGTTAATGTACCCGCCATGTACATGGTCCCGGACGACACCGCAGCCGCCGTATGACGCCCCTGGAGATGGCCGCCGTACTCGTCTCCGGGGTGCTGGCGGGCGCCCTGAACGCCGTCGTCGGCTCCGGCACGCTCGTCACCTTCCCCGCCCTGCTCGCCGTCGGCCTGCCGCCGGTCACCGCCACCGTCTCCAACGCGCTGGGGCTGGTCCCCGGTTCGGTCGGCGCCTGCGTCGGCTACCGCCGCGAGCTGACCGGGCAGCGCGGACGCGTCGTACGGCTGCTGGCCGCCGCCCTGCCGGGCGGTCTGGTCGGCGCCACGCTGCTGCTGACCCTGCCGTCGTCGGCGTTCGACGCGATCGTGCCGGTGCTGGTGGGGCTGGCGCTGCTGCTGGTCGCGTTGCAGCCGCTGACCGGGAAGTGGGTGCGCGGGCGCGTCCGGGACGGCGGTGCCGCCCGCCGCGACGGCGGGCCCGCGCTGTACGGCGGTCTCGCGCTGACCAGCGTCTACGGCGGCTACTTCTCCGCCGCGCAGGGCACCCTCTACCTGTCGCTGATGGGCCTGTGCCTCGACGAGCGGCTGCAGCGTCTCAACGCCTTCAAGAACGTGCTGGTGGCCGGCGTCAACACGGTTGCCGCGCTGTTCTTCCTCTTCGCCGCGGAGTTCGACTGGACGGCGGTCGGGCTGGTCGCGCTGGGCTCGGCGTTCGGCGGGCGGTTCGGCGCGGGGGTGGGGCACCGGCTGAGCCCCGGCGTCCTGCGCGCCGTCATCCTGGTCTGGGGCACCGTCGCCCTGGCCCATCTGCTGCTGCGCTGACCCGCCGGACCGGGCGGGACGCGGTCACGGGGTCACGATCGCGAACCGCGGATCGGGCCGCTCCATGAGCCCGCCGAACGTGACCAGCACGCCCACGTCGCCCGTCACGGCGATCCGCCCCGCCCCGATCGCGTCGGCGAAGGTGGTACGACGGCCGACCACCTCGTCCAGCACGGGCCGCTCCAGGCGCAGGGTGACGTCCGGGGCCTCGCCGCGGGGCGCGTCGCCGGGCATGGGAGTGAGCGCGCCGTTGGACAGCAGCAGCGTCCAGGTCTCCGGCCGCTCCCCCGCCCGCCGGGTGATCTCCCAGCGCAGCAGGAGCCGGCCGGCCTCGGCGGCGCGGGGACCGTGCAGCCGTACGGCCATCGACTGGAAGATCTGCTCGACGGTCAGCGCGGTGACGAGATCCGGGGCGCCCCGGCCCGCCCCGCCCCGGACGCCGTCGCGCAGTTCGGCGGCACCGGTCAGGTAGAAGTTGCGCCAAGGGCCGCACTCGCTGCCGTGACCGAGCCGCTCGAAGGTGTCCGCCTGGAGGGCACGGGCCCCGGCGTGGTCCGGGTCGGCGAACAGGACGTGGTTCAGCACCTCCGCGACCCAGCGCAGGTCGCCGTCCTCGTACGATTTGCGCGCCTTGGCGACCACGGCGTCCGCGCCGCCCATGAACTCGACGTAGCGCAGGGCCGCTTCGCGCGGCGGATGCTGCCACAGGTGGGCCGGGTTGCCGTCGAACCAGCCCATGTACCGCTGGTAGACGGCCTTGGCGTTGTGGCTGAGGGAGCCGTAGTACCCGCCGATGTGGGCGGCGTTCTCCAGGGCGGGCGGGAAGCGCAGTTCCTCGGCGATCTCCGCGCCGGTGTACCCGGCGTTGATCAGCCGTACGCACTGGTCGTGCAGGTAGGCGTAGGCGTCGCGCTGTTCCTCCAGGAACCGTACGGCGCGGTCCTGGCCCCAGGTGGGCCAGTGGTGCGAGGCGAAGACGGTGTCGGTGCCGTCGGCGAACAGACGGAGGGTCTCGGTGAGGTAGCGGGCCCAGGCGCTGGGGTCGCGGACCAGGGCGCCGCGCAGGGTGAGCACGTTGTGCAGGGTGTGGCAGGCGTTCTCGGCCACGCAGAGCAGGCGCAGGGCGGGGAAGTGGATGTTCATCTCCGCCGGGGCCTCGGTGCCGGGTGTGAGCTGGAAGACCATCCGGATGCCGTCGACGGTCTCGCTCTGGCCGGTCGCGCGGATGTCGACGGTGGGCGCGATGAGGCCGACGCTGCCCCGGGAGGTGGTCTGGCCGAGGCCGCAGCCGATCTGTCCGGCCGGGCCGGCGGGCAGCGCGGTGCCGTACATGTAGCCGGAGCGGCGGGTCATCGCGGGGCCGGTGATGACGTTCTCGCCGGCCGCGTGCTCCAGGAAGTCGGCCGGCGCGAGCACCGGGAGGCGGCCGGCGGCGGCGTCGGCCGGGTCTGCGACACCGCGGACGCCGCCGAAGTGGTCGACGTGCGAATGGGTGTAGAGGACGCCGGTGACCGGGCGGTCGCCGCGGTGCGCGCGGTACAGGGCGAGGGCGGCCGCGGCGACCTCGGCACTGATCAGCGGGTCGATGACGAGCACGCCCCGGTCGCCCTCGACGAAGGTGACGTTGGACAGGTCCAGGCCGCGGACCTGGTACACGCCGGGCACCACCTCGTACAGGCCCTGCCGCGCGGTGAGCCGGCTCTGCCGCCACAGCGCGGGGTGGGCGGTGGGCGGACAGTCGGCGTCCAGGAAGGCGTAGGCGTCCGCGTCCCAGACGGTACGGCCGTCCGCGTCGCGTACGACACCGGGCGTCAGGCGGGCGATGAAGCCCCGGTCGGCGTCTTCGGGGAAGGTCGGGGTGGTGCCGTGCATGGCGGGTCCTCGGTGGTCAGGTCAGAGTGGCCAGCCCGCGGGCGATGCCGTTGCGCTGGATCTCGGAGGTGCCGGTCAGGACGCGGAACATGCGCGTCTTGCGGAACAGGTACTCGATCTCGTGACCCTGCGTCAGACCCTCCTTGCCGTGGATCTGCACGGCCTGGTCGAGGATGCGGAAGACGGCCTCGGCGACGAACAGCTTGCACAGGAAGGCTTCCGTGCGCACGTCCTCGCCCCGGTCCAGGGCGGCCAGCGCGGCGTAGGTCATGGAGCGGGCGGCGTACAGGTCGGCGGCCATGTCGGCCAGCTTGTGCTGGATGGCCTGCAGCGCCATCAGGGGCTGCCCGCCGACGGTCCGGCTGAGGGCGCGGTCGCGGCTCAGCCGCAGCGCGCGGCGGGCGGCGCCGATGGCGCTCGGGCAGTGCAGGAGGCGGTTGACGGTGACCCGGCCGAGCGCGATGCGCAGGCCCCGGCCCTCCTCGCCGAGCAGGTTGGCGGCCGGGACGCGGCAGTCCTGAAGGACGATGTCGCTCTCGATGTGCTCGCCCGACATGGGCGTGGCGCCGTCGGTGACGCGGCAGCCGGGGCTGTCCAGGTCGACGAAGAAGGCGGAGTAGGTGTCCTCGGTGTCCGCCATGCGGGCGACCACGATGGCGAAGTCCGCGAAGGGACCGGCGGAGCTGAACACCTTGTGCCCGGTGAGCCGGTAGGAGTCGCCGTCCCGTACGGCGGTGGTTCGCATGGCGCGCACGTCGGAGCCCGCGTCGGTCTCGGTGAGGGAGAAGCAGCAGGCTCGCTCCCCGCGCACCAGCGGCAGCAGATAGGTGTCCCGCTGGTGGGGGGTGGCGTGGCGGAGGATGTCGCCGGCCCGCAGCGGGCCGCCCATGTCGCCGAGCACGCTGTGGCCGAGGACCCGGCCGCTCGCCCCGACCTCTTCCTTGAGCGTCGCGAGCCGGGTGTGGGTCAGGCCCTGGCCGCCGTACTCCTCGGGGAGGTGGATGCCGTAGAAGCCCAGCTCGCGGCTGCGCTTCCAGACCGGTTCCAGGTCGGCGCGGGTGAGGCGGGAGGTGTGGGTGATGCCGTTGTCACGTTCGTAGTCGGCGAGTTCGCCGTCCAGGTAGCCGCGGAGGCGTTCGACGAGGGCGGCGAGGTGCGGGTCGTCGGGGACGGGGCGGAAGGAGAAGGTCATGGTGCGAGGCTCCGGGTCGTCCGAGGGGGATCAGTGCACACGGTGGGCGGTGTGCGCCCAGTAGGGTTCGCGCACCGCCCTGCGGTCGAGCTTGCCGTTGCGGTTGTGCGGCAGTGCGTCGACGAAGTCGACCGAGCGGGGCTTCTTGAAGCGGTCCAGGCGCGCGGCGCAGAAGTCGGTGATCTCCTCGGCGGTGGCGACGGTGTCCGGCCGGGTCACCACCACCGCCTTGACCGCCTCGCCCCACTTCTCGTCCGGTACGCCGATGACGCACACCTCCCGCACGGCGGGGTGCTCGTACAGGACGGTCTCCACCTCGGTGCTGTAGATGTTGAAGCCACCCGAGATGATCATGTCCTTCTTGCGGTCGACGAGGAACAGGTAGCCGTCCTCGCGCATCCAGGCGAGGTCCCCGGTGTGCACCCAGCCGTCGCGGAAGGTCTGCGCGGACAGTTCGGGGGCCTTCCAGTAGCGGCTGACGCAGTCCGGACCGCGCACGATGATCTCGCCGACCTCGCGGGGCGGGAGGGTGCGGCCCCGCTCGTCCACGACCCGGACCTCGGTGTCGTAGGCGGCCCGGCCGCAGGACTGGAGGAGTTCGGGGTCCTCGGTGACGGCGCGGGCGATGTCGGCGCTGGAGAGGCCGGCCACCACGCTGGTCGTCTCGGCCAGTCCGTAGCCCTGGGCGACCACCGGGCCGAAGAGGGCCACGGCGTCGCGCAGCCGCTGCGGGGAGACGGGGGCGCCGCCGATCCGGACGCTGCGCAGGCTGGACAGGTCGCGGTCGGCGGCGCCGGGGTGGGCGAGGACCGCGTTGAGCATGGCCGGAACGAGGAAGGTGGCGGTGATCCGCTCGCGCTCCACGGTGTCCAGGAACGCCTCGGCGCTCCAGGCGGGCAGCACATGGGTGGTGGAGCCGCCGAAGACGCCGGCCAGCAGGACCATGCCGGTGGCGTGGGTGATGGGGCCGCAGGCCAGGTAGCGGGTGTCGGGACCGGGACGGGACTCGTCGTTCATCAGCGTCTTGCGCATGTTGGCGAGCCGGTTGCCGACCGTCTGCACGGCGGCCTTCAGCGAACCCGTCGATCCGGAGGTGAAGTTGAGGACGGCGGGCGCGTCCTCGTGGATGTCCACGGTGACGGGTGCGGTGTCCCCCTCGGCGAGCAGCTCGTCGTAGGCGAGGGCCTCTTCGGACACGGCGTCCAGGGCGACCGGCAGGCAGTCGGCGCCGGCCGCCGCGATGGCCGCCAGGGCGTCCTCGCGGTGCGCCTCGTCGAAGATCAGGGCGCGTACCGGCGCGTCCCGCAGGATGTGCTCGATCTCGCCGCGGCCGAGCCGGGCGTTGACCGGGACGCGGACCACGCCGGCCTTGTAGAGCGCGAACTCGGCCTCGACCAGCTCGCCCCGGTTCCAGGCGAGGGACGCGACGGCGTCGTCGGGGCCGATGCCGCGGCGGACCAGCGCGGAGGCGAGCCGGTTGGCACGCTCCTCCAGCCGGGCGTAGCTCCACGTCCGGTCGCCGCACACCAGGGCGGGGCGGTCGGGCCAGTGGCGGGCGCTGCGCGTGAGGTAGATACCGAGGTTCACCGAGCCGCTCCTGAATAGGTTGATTGTTTCCAGACAGACTGTTCGGTAACGCATGGACTGTCAAGGCTTTCGTACACTGACCGGATGGCCGAGGACAGACGCATCCGCAAGACCCGTCGGGCACTGCGCGGCGCCCTGGTGGAACTGGTACGGGAGCGGGGGTTCACGGCGCTGAGCGTCGAGGACATCACCCAGCGCGCGGACGTGGCGCGCGCGACCTTCTACAGCCACTTCCGCGACAAGGACGAACTGTTCGCCCGGGTCACCCGCGACCTGCTGGACGAACTCGACGAGCGACTGCGTCCCGCGGTGGCCAGGAGCGCCGTCGGCTTCACCGGCGAGCCGGTGCTGCGGATGCTGGAGCACGCCCGTGAGGAGCGGGACCTGTACCGGATCGTGCTGCGCGGCGAGGGGGACGGCAAGCCGCTGCGGATGTTCACCGAGGCGTGCGCCCGGGTCGCCGCCGAGGAGTTCCGGGAGCGCTCCGAACGCAACGCGGTGGAGCCGCGGATCGACGCCGGGCTGCTGGCCCGGGCCTGGGTCGGTGAGCAGGTGGCGGTGCTCCAGTGGTGGGTCGAGCACGAGGTGGCGCCCATGCCCGCCGAGGAGGTCGTGCGGATGCTGCTCGACCTCGCGCTGCGCGGCCGTTACTGGGCCACCGGCTTCGACCGGCCGGCCTGACGGCGTCTCAGCCCTCCCCGCCCAGCGCCCGCGCGTCGCGGCCGGGCCGGACGGTGACCGCCGCGACCGTACCGCACACGGCGAGCACCAGCGCGGAGACCAGGAAGGCCGCCGAGTACCCGGCGGCCTCGGAGGAGGCGCCGTCCACCAGCCGTCCGGTGAGATAGGGCACGAACATGCCCGGCAGGGTGCCGGTCGCCGCGACGACACCGAAGACGGCCCCGCGCCGCACGGCGGGGACGACGGCGGCCGTGGTGACGTAGTGCAGCGGCAGGGCGACCGAGTGGCAGGCGAACGCCAGCGCCACCAGGACCAGTCGGAGCGGCCCGGCGGGCGCGAACGGCAGCAGGGCGAGCGCCGCGGCCGACACCAGGACCGCCCCGCCCTGGGCCAGTCCGTCGGCGGCCGGTCCGGAGCGGCCCCGCCGCCTGCGCCGGTCCATCAGCGCGGGAACGGTCAGCAACAGCACCAGGCTGAGCGCGGAGACGGCGCTGACCATGGCGGACGCCCGTTGCGCGGTCATGTCCAGTTCGGTGTGGAGATAGACGGGCAGCCAGGCGCTGGAGAGGGCGAGCGCCCAGTGCGAGCCGAAGGCGCTCAGGACGCCGCCGACGACCGTACGGCCGCGCAGCAGGCGTGACAGCGACGGCGGCGGCACGGAGGCACCGGGTTTTCCGGCCGCCACGGGCGCCCGCGCGTCCAGGCCGCCGTAGGGTCCGTCCCGGCCCACCAGGTACCACAGGGCGCACCACGCGGCACTGGTGACCGTCAGGGCGACGAACGCCGAGCGCCAGCCGAAGTCCACGATGAGCCAGGTCAGGATGGGTGCCGAGACGGCCGTGCCGAGGGCCGCGCCGCCGATCTGAAGGGCCGAGGGCATCCCGCGCCGGCCCGGCGGGAACCACGCGTACAGGGCGTGCATCGACATGGAGGCGGCGGGCCCCTCGGCGGCGCCGAGCAGCAGCCGGCCCGCGATCAGCGCCGGTACCGAGGCCAGCAGCGCGGGCAGTTGGGCCACCGCCCACAGGGCCGCCATGACGAGCAGCAGGGTTCGCGTCGACCACCTGGCCGACAACAGTCCGACGACCAGGCCGGTCACGCTGAACAGGACGTAGAACGCGCTGGAGACCAGCCCGTAGGTGCTCTTGCCGATGCCGAGTTCGTCCATGAGCGGCACGGCGGCCAGGCCCAGGACGGACTTGTCGGCGTAGTTGATCATCATGAAGACGACGACCATGCCGAGGACCAGCCAGGAGCGGCGGCGGTCGAAGGGGGGATCGTCCGCCGGCCCCGGGCCGGCGGACGTGCGGGAGGGAACTGGGCGGACGACCACGGCGACTCCACGGCGAGTTTCCGAACTTCTTGTTCATTAACTTGCTACTAGTCCGGCAACGTAGTTCCGGTCGTGGCCGGGGTCAACGGTCGTGACAGGGTCTGGTGGTCCCGCCCGGCCGTGCCGGATGCTGGGGACACGCGACGAGGCACGGGGAGGTGCCGGTGGGCGACGGCGAGGAGACCGCGAAACGGTCCGCGCGGAAGGTCGACCGGGGACGGGAGCGGCCGGGGTGCCCGGTCAGCAGGGCGGCCGACGGCACGTGGCAGGTGCACGACTACGAGGTGGCGCGGGCGCTGCTGCGCGGTCCGGGCACCGTGCAGGCCGGTCTCGGTATCGAGACGGTGGAGAAGCTGCCGCCCCGCGTGCGCCGGCCCGTGCTCTACCGGGACGGTCCCGAGCACCGCGAGCACCGCCGGCAGACCGCGCGGTTCTTCACCCCGCGCCGGGTGGACGAGCACTACCGGGACCTGATGGCGCGGATCGCCGAGGAGCAGGTGGCCAAGGTCCGCGCGGACGGCGAGGCCCCGCTGGGCGACCTCGCGTTCGAGCTGTCCATCGGGGTGGTCAGCGAGGTGATCGGGCTGCGGTACGGGCGGCCCGGGACGCGCCGGAGGCTGGAGCGGTTCTTCCCCGCGGAGTTCGGGCAGCCCGGCCTGACCAGCCCGCACGGCCTCTACTGGCTGGTACGGCAGAACGTCAACTGGCTGCGCGTCCACCTCGCCGACGTCCGCCCCGCCATCCGCGCCCACCGGCGCCGCCGGCACGACGACCTGATCTCCCATCTGATCGACGAGGGCTGCTCGGACGCGGAGATCCTCGGCGAGTGCCTGACCTTCGCGGCGGCCGGGATGGTCACCACCCGGGAATTCATCTGCCTGGCCGCCTGGCACCTGTTCACCGACGACGCGCTGATGGACCGCTACCGCGCGGCGGACGAGGCCGGGCGCCTGGCCATCCTGGAGGAACTGCTGCGGCTGGAACCGGTGGTGGCACGGCTGCGCCGCCGGGCCACCCGCGCCCTCGACCTGCGCACACCGCACGGACCGGCCGCCACCGTACAGGCCGGGGAGTACGTGGAACTGTTCCTGGACGACACCAACACCGACCCGTGCGCGGTGGGCGCCGACCCGCTGCTCGTGCGGCTGGACCGGGCGGGGGACTTCGGCCCGGGGCGGGCGGGGCTGTCCTTCGGCGACGGACCGCACCGCTGTCCGGGCGCGCACATCGCGGTGCTGGAGACGGACGTCTTCCTCAGCCGTCTGACCGCGGTCGACGGCATCCGGATGGCCACGCCGCCGCGGGTCGTCCTCCGGGAAGCGATCGGCGGGTACGAGATCCGCGGGCTGACGGTCGCGGTGGACCGATGACCGTCCTCGGAGCGTCGGGCAGGGCTCGCACCTGCATCTCCCCGCGGGGAGCGGGGCGTCTTGGCCTTGGACCACCAACGCGCGGAGCGGACACCCGGTGGTGCGGCGTCCTGTCCGGAAACGACACTAACCCGGCTCACGAGGTCCCGCACTTCCGCGGCCACCGGCGCCTCTCTAGCGTGAACCCATGCACAACGAAACGATCCCCGAGGACCCGGCGGCCGGCCGACTGCTGCGCGAGCTGCCGGCCGGCCGCGTCCTGACCGACCCGGACGCCACCGCCCGGTACGCCCACGACGAGGCCGAATGGGCGCCGCACGGCAAGCCGCTGGCGGTGGTCCGCCCGCACACCGCCGAGGAGGTGCGGCAGGCGGTCCGGATCTGCCGGGACCACGGGGTGCCGGTGGTGACCCGCGGCGCGGGCACCGGCCTGTCGGGCGGCGCCAACGCGGTGGACGGGTGTGTGGTGCTGACCACCGAGGCGATGACCGCCATCAAGGAACTCGACCCCGTCGAGCGGCTCGCCGTGGTCGAGCCCGGCGTCGTCAACGAGACCCTGCGCGCGACCTGCGCCGAGCAGGGCCTGTGGTACCCGCCGGACCCGGCCAGCGCCCCCTGGTCGACCATCGGCGGCAACGTCGCCACCAACGCGGGCGGCCTGTGCTGTGTGAAGTACGGGGTGACCCGTGACTACGTGCTCGGGCTGCAGTTCGTCACGGCCGGCGGCGACCTGGTCCGGGTCGGCCGCCGCACCGCCAAGGGCGTCGCCGGGTACGACCTGACGAGCCTGATGGTGGGCTCCGAGGGCACCCTCGGGGTGATCACCGAGGTGACCGTGCGGCTGCGTCCGCGACGGGAGCCCGAGCACACCGTCGCCGGTTACTTCTCCTCGATCGTGGACGCCGGGCGGGCCGTCGCCGCCGTGGCCGCCGCGGGACTGACCCCGTCCGCCCTGGAACTGGTCGACCGGCACTGCCTGGCGGCGGTCGACGCCTGGAAGCACATGGGGCTGTCCACGGAGGCCGAGGTCGTGCTGCTGGGCCGTACCGACGCCCCGGGCCCCGCCGGTGAGCGGGAGGCCGAGGAGATGCGGCGCTGCTTCGAGCAGGGCGGGGCGACCTACGCGGTCCGCTCCACCGACCAGACCGAGGCGGACGCCCTGTTCGACGCCCGGCGGCTGGCCTACCCGGCGCTGGAGCGGCTCGGGCCGGTGCTCACCGAGGACATCTGCGTGCCCAAGGCCGCGGTGCCCGAGATGCTGGGCCGCATCCACGCCATCGGTGAGCGGCACGACACGCTGATCGCCAACATCGCCCACGCCGGCGACGGCAATCTGCACCCCCTGCTGATCACCCCGCCCGGCGACGAGGCGGCCCGGGCGCGTGCCCAGGCCGCCTTCCACGAGATCATCGCGCAGGCCCTGGAACTGGGCGGCACGGTCACCGGCGAACACGGTGTGGGGCTGCTCAAGCGGGACGGGCTGAGTGCCGAACTGGGACCGGAGGTGCTGGCCCTGAACCGGGCCGTCAAGGACGCGCTGGACCCGCACCACCTGTTCAACCCCGGCAAGGTCGTCGCCTACGCCACCTGAGGGGCGCGGCGCGCAGGTGGCGGCGCGGCCGTCCCTTGCCGCGCCGCCACACCCCTGCACCTTCCCGCGGGATGCGGGTGCCCACCGCGCGCCCGGGCACACCCCTCTTCCCGGACGACTCCGTCAGATGGCGGAGCGGAACGTCCAGTGCCCGGAGCCGACCTCGTACACCGCCTCCGCGCCCTGGGCCCGCAGCAGCCGTGCCCCCTTCGGGGCGACGGGCCGGGTGCCGTCCGTCGGGACGTGTACCTCGGCCGTGCTGCCCGCCGGGACGTCGACGCTCAGCCGGAAGTGCCCGTCCTGCCGCTCCCAGGAGGTGCGGGCGGTGCCGTACGGCGTCCGGTAGGAGCCGGAGGCCGAGGTCAGGTCGCCCTCCACGGCCGGGTTGCGTCGCACGTTGGCGAGGAACGGGCTGCCGGGGAGGCGGACCTCGGAGAGGGCGAAGGGGGGCGAGGGCCGGGCTCTTTTCCGCGGGTTCGGCGGGGGTGTCGGGGGCCTGGGCCGAGGAGCCGCACGCGGGCGCGAGCGCGGGGGCGGGGGCGAGCGCGGGGGGCGGCGGACGCGGCGATGACGCCGCGGCGGGACGGTCTCGGGAACGCGCGGCGTGCGGACAACGTGCCGTCCTCCTTCGGACGGACAGCGCAACGTTTGAAACGTTTAAGTTCGTCGCCGGAGACGCTGAGCTGAGGCACAGGAGAGGTCAATACTTCACACAAAAGAAGATCGCCGAGGCCGATTGAATCGTTCAATGAACGGGATTGAAAAAGCGCCGCCGACCGTCACGGGGTCGGCGGCGCTGCCGGCGCGGCGTCAGCCGCCCAGGGCGGCGAGGACGACGTCCTTGGCCTCGTCCTGGACCTGCTTCAGGTGGTCCGGACCGCGGAAGGACTCCGCGTAGATCTTGTAGACGTCCTCGGTGCCGGACGGACGGGCCGCGAACCAGGCGTTCTCGGTGGTCACCTTGATGCCGCCGATGGACGCGCCGTTGCCGGGCGCCTCCGTGAGCACGGACGTCACCGGCTCCCCGGCCAGGGTGTCCGCCGTGACCTGCGCCGGGGACAGCTTCGCCAGCCGGGCCTTCTCCTCACGGCTCGCCGGGGCGTCGATCCGAGCGTAGGCGGGCTCGCCGAACCGCTCGGTGAGCGCCGCGTAGTGCTGGGACGGCGTCTTCCCGGTGACCGCGGTGATCTCGGAGGCGAGCAGCGCCAGGATGATCCCGTCCTTGTCGGTGGTCCACACCGAGCCGTCGCGCCGCAGGAACGACGCCCCCGCCGACTCCTCGCCGCCGAAGCCGAGCGAGCCGTCGACCAGTCCGTCCACGAACCACTTGAAGCCGACCGGGACCTCGACCAGGCGCCGGCCGAGGTCGGCGGCGACCCGGTCGATCATGCCGGAGGAGACCAGCGTCTTGCCGACGCCCGCGGCGGCGGGCCACTGGGCGCGGTGCGCGTAGAGATAGGAGATGGCGGTGGCGAGGTAGTGGTTGGGGTTCATCAGGCCGGCGTCCGGGGTGACGATGCCGTGCCGGTCCGCGTCGGCGTCGTTGCCGGTGGCGATGTCGAACCGGTCGCGCCCCGCGATCAGCGAGGCCATCGCGTGCGGCGACGAGCAGTCCATGCGGATCTTCCCGTCCCAGTCCAGTGTCATGAACCGCCAGGTCGGGTCCGTCAGCGGATTGACCACGGTCAGGTCCAGGCGGTGCTGCTCGGCGATCCGGCCCCAGTAGGCGACCGACGCCCCGCCCAGCGGGTCGGCGCCGACACGCACACCGGCGGACCGGACGGCGTCCAGGTCAAGGACGGCCGGCAGGTCGGCGACGTAGGTGCCCAGGAAGTCGTAGCGGCCCGTGCCGGGCGCGGCGAGCGCCTTGGCGTACGGCAGACGGCGTACGTCCTTCAGGCCTGCCGCGATGATCTCGTTGGCGCGGTCCTGGATCCAGGAGGTCGCGTCCGAGCCGGCGGGGCCGCCGCTGGGCGGGTTGTACTTGAAGCCGCCGTCGGCGGGCGGGTTGTGCGACGGGGTCACCACCACGCCGTCGGCCAGGTGGGAGGTGCGGCCCCGGTTGTGGGTGAGGATCGCGTGCGAGACCGCCGGGGTGGGGGTGTAACCGTCCGCCTCGTCGATCAGCACGGTGACGTCGTTGGCGGCGAACACCTCCAGGGCGGTCACCCGGGCCGGCTCGGACAGGGCGTGAGTGTCGGCGCCGAGGAAGAGCGGGCCGGTGGTGCCCTGTTCCGCGCGGTATTCGCAGATGGCCTGGCTGGTCGCGGCGATGTGGTCCTCGTTGAACGCCGCGTTGAGGGACGATCCTCGGTGTCCGGACGTACCGAACGCCACGCGCTGTCCCGGCTCGGCCGGGTCGGGGTGCAGCGCGTAGTACGCCGTCACCAGCCGGGCTACGTCGATCAGGTCCTCGGGTCCGGCCGGCTGACCGGCTCGATCATGCTGCATGCGCCCACTCCTCCGCATCGAATCGGGCGATCGAATCGGACATTCGCTCGCGGACCCATCTTCCCTCCTTCCTCCGAAGCGGCCGGGACCTGCCCTTCGAGCCGCGTCCGGGCTCCGGACCGGGACGGCTTCGCGGTGAGCCCGTGGTCTCTGTCGAGGTGGAGGTGCGGCAGTTGCTGGTGTCGCCCGCGCGCCGGCCGGCCGGGCGTCCCGCCGATCGCGACGCCTCGGTGACGATCATGCCGCGGGACGCCTGCCCAGGGACATCACCCCGAACCTGCGTGCCTGCGTGCCTGCGTGCCTGCGTGCCTGCGGCGAGCGGTGTGACGGGCGCACGGGCGTCGCTTCGTCGCAGTTCGTCCGCCGTCGTGTGCAGTCGTCCGCCGTCGTCCGCCGTCGTGCGTGGCCGTACCGGTCCGGAGGTCAGGTCAGGTCAGATCCGTCCGCCCGTGAGGCGGGTGACGGGGCCGTGGGTGTGCTGGGCCGAGCGGCGGCCGACCGCGTAGGAGGCGGCGGTCAGCGCGGTCAGGCCCGCGCCCACACCGGCGGCGACGAACTTGCGGTGGGCGATGACCGTCCAGGCCGTCCGGGCGGCGCCGGCGACCTGACCCGTGGTCGCGATGACGGCCTGGCGGCCCGCCTCGACGCTCTTGGCCGCGCTCTGGGCGGCGCCCGTCGCCACACTGGCCGCGCGTTCCGCGCCGGAGCCGGCCGCTGACGCGACATCACCGGCCTTGCTCGCGGCGTCCTTGGCGGTCCGTGCGGCGGGAGCCGTCGCCTTGTCGGCGCCCTGCCGGGCCTTGGCCGCTGCGGTCGCCTTCGCCTTCGTGGCGTCGGACTTGGTTCCGGGCTGGGTGTCGGGCTTGGTGTCGGACTGGCCGCCGGGCTGGGCGTCCGGCTTCTGGTTCGTGTCGTTGTTCGGTTCAGTCATGGACTCCGGTTTGCCCCTCGCTCCGCGCGCAAACGCCCGCCCCCACGACTGTTTCGGCCGAAACCTGACCGAAACCGCGCCGCACCGGGGACCGTCGGCCCCGGAAGGGTATGCCTGGCTCGTGTGCCCGCACGGGCAGGGAGCGCGGGCGGGGGCAGGGGCGGGGGGCGGCTCCGGTGGCAATGTGGCGCGGCACGACCGGTCGACGCGGGTCCCGCCGGGACCGACACCGGGAAACGGTACGGCTGTTGCGGGCACAGGGGCGGCACGGGCCGGAGTTCCGGGAAGTGCTCCCAGCGCTGACCGGGCTGGTCCTGGTGCTGTGCGCCGGGGTCGCGGGGCTCGCTGCGGGCTACCGCTCCCTGGGCGTCGTGGTGCCGCTCGCGTTCCTGGCACTCGTGGCGGTCGTCGTACCGGTCGTCGCCGGGCGGCTGCGTCCGCCGGCCCGGCGCCGCCGCGGCCGCTACACGGCGGAGGAGATCGCCGGCCTGGACACGGAGGGCCTCGCGCTCGCCGTCACCCGCATGCTGCGCCGGGACGGCTGGTCGGTCCGGCCGCCTTCCGGTGAGCGGGTGCGGCCCCGGGTGCGGGCGCGCCATCCCCGGGGCCACCGGCTGGAGGTGGCGTTCCGTCCCGTCGCCGAGCCGCTGCCCGACGAGGACCCGCCCGTCTCCCTGTCCCGCCGCGCGGACGCCGGACCGCCGGTCCTGCTGATCGTGCACCGCGGCACCTTCAGCGCCCGGGACGCGCGCTGGGCCCGGCACCGGACCGGCATCCGCCTCATGGACGGTGCGCTGCTGCGTCGCTGGGCGGACGGCACGTCCCTGGACCGGCTGATCGACCTGACGTGACACCTGACGTGACATCGAGGGCCTGGGGCGACAGGGCCCGGGGGCGGGGCGCGGCGGGCACCCGTTCCAGGACGCCGCCGGCGAAGACGTCGTACAGGGGCAGCGTCTCCAGGTGCACGTAGCCGATGTGGCAGTCGCAGACGGCGAGCGGGCAGGGGCGCGGGCGCAGGGCCGCCCGGTAGGAACCGTCGTACAGGTTGCCCAGTTCGGCGCGGACGAAGTGGCAGCGGCGCACCGTGCCGTCGCCGTCGACCGAGATGACCGACTCGCCCGTGCGGCAGGGCAGGCCCGCGCTGGTGTGGGGGTGGCGGCTGTAGGGGAAGAGCGGGTCCAGGGCGGTCCAGGTCGCCGCCTGGGCGTCGTCGTAGGTGTGGCCCTCGGCGGCGTTGATCCACAGGTAGACGTGGCCGGGCAGGTCGGCGCGGAGCCGGCGGGCCGCGTCGAGGTGCTCGGGGAGTCCGACGACACCGACGCTGAACCGCACCTCGCGGGCGGCCAGGTCCCGGCACTTGGCCAGGAAGCGGTCGTACGGGGTCTGCCCGGGGTGGTACGTGCACCACAGGGCGAGGGTGCCGGGGTCGGCGTCGGCGAGCCAGTCGGTGCGGCAGCTGAGGTTGGTCTGGATCGCCACCCGGCGGATGTGCGGCAGGTGCGACAGCTCGGTCAGGGTACGCCGGTACCAGGAGCGCGTCAGGCCCTCGCCCCAGGGGGTGAACAGCACCGACAGCCGGTCGTCGGTGCTGTCCGCCGCCCACCCGGCGAACCGCTCCAGGGCCGCCCGGTCGGCGCGGAGCTGCTCGCGGCTGTCGCGCCGCTTGGCGAAGGGGCAGTACGGGCAGTCGTAGTCGCAGGAGGCGAGGGGGCCGCGGTAGAGCACGGTCAGGTCCATGGCGCGTCGGTCACTTCCGTTCGTAGGCGGCCATGGCGGCCCGTACCGCCGGGGAGAACAGCTCGGGTCCGATCGCGTCGGAGTGGGCCAGGCCCTCCGGGGTCAGCCGCAGGACCGTGCCCGGGGTGCTGTCGCCGGCCAGCCAGCCGCGGTCGGCGAACCGGTCGAGTTCGGCGGCGAAGTCGTCCCGCGGCGTACGGCCGAAGCGGGCTCGGTAGTCGGCGGTGTCGAGGCCGTCGGCCTGGAGCAGCGACTGGAGCAGATGCCGGCGGCGGGCTTCACCCGCGTCGATGCGGCGGCCGTACTCGGCGTGCGCGAAGTCCGCGGCGGGACGGGAGACGTAGTCGTCGATGATCGCGCGGATCTCGTGCATGCCGACGGCGTAGTCGAAGGAGTAGTGCAGCCCGGCGGTGTACGAGCGGGCTCCGCAGCCCAGGCCGATCATGCCGTCGGTCTGGCAGGCGTAGTCGTCGGCGCCCTGCGGTGCGGCGTCCGCGCGGCGGAACATGCGCATGGACCGCTGCTCGTAGCCGTGCGCGAGGAGATGGTCGCGTCCGGCGCGGTACAGGCGCAGGCGCTGGGCGTCCCAGGCGGGGTCGGGGTCGCCGGCACGCCGGCCGAGGCCGGTCAGGGGGCGGACGTAGAGGGGGTAGAGGTACAGCTCCTCGGGCCGCCAGGCCAGGGCCGCGTCCAGCGAGCGCAGCCAGGTCGTCTCGGTCTGGCCGTCGATGCCGTAGATGAGGTCGATGTTGAGGACCGGTATGCGGGCGTCGCGGACGCGGCCGAGGGCCGCCTCGACGTCCGCGCGGCGCTGGGGGCGTACGGCGGCCCGGGCCTCGGTGTCGTCGAAGCTCTGCACACCCAGGCTCAGCCGGGTGGTGCCGCGTTGGGCGAGGACTTCGAGCCGGTCGGCGGTGGCGGTGGCGGGCGACGCCTCGACCGACAGGGGTACGGCGGTGAGGTCGGCGCCCATGCGGTGTTCGGCTATGTCGCACAGGCGCTGGAGTTCGGCGGCGGTGAGGAAGGTGGGGGTGCCGCCGCCGAAGGCAGCGGTGGCGAACCGGACCGGGGCGGTGTCGCCGAGCGCGTCCCGTACCGCGGTGGCCTGCCGTTCCAGGGCGTCCAGGTAGGCGGTCGTCAGGCCGTCCGGGGCACCGATACGGGTGAAGAGGTTACAGAAGCCGCAGCGGATCTCGCAGAACGGGATGTGCAGGTAGAGGGAGAGGGCGTCCTTGGGTTCGGCCGCCCACAGGGAACGCAGCGCCGGGCGGCCGGCCAGGCGCCGGTAGGCGGTCTTGTGGGGGTAGGCGTAGACGTAGTGCTGGTAAGGGCTCGAGTCCTGGTCGGCGGGCCGGAGGGCTGGGGCAGGGGCTGGGGCAGGGGCAGGGGCAGGGGCTGAGGCAGGGGCAGGGGCAGGGGTGGTTGCGGTGGCGGCGGGGACGGGGGCGGTGGTCATCGGAGGGCTCCGGCGGGGGCGTGCTCGGGGGGTTCGGGGTTTCCCGGGGATTCGGGAGTCTCTTGCGTATCGGGTTCCAGGACGAAGTGGGCGTAGGGCACGGTCCACACCGACTCGTGGCCGAGGCGGTGGCCGGTGTAGCCGTCGTCGCCGTAGGCCGTGCCGTGGTCGGAGCAGACGATCGCGAAACACGGGCGCCTGCTGCTCGCGGCGGCGAACAGGCGGCCCATGTGCCGGTCCACGTACTCCAGGGCGGCGGCGTGTGTCTCGCGGGTGTCTCCGGCGTCACGGGTGGCGCCGGGCAGGTGGAACCAGTTGGGCTGGTGCAGGGCGGAGACGTTGACGAAGAGGAACAGCCTCTTGTCGGGCGGGAGTTCGCGCACCACCTGCTCGGCGCGCGTGATCTGGTGCTCGAAGGAGGTGGGTGAGGTGACACCGAACTCCGGCTCCCAGTGGGACTCGTGGAACATGCCCGGCAGCACCGAGCCCAGCGGGCCCCGCTTGTTGAAGAAGCCCACTCCCCCGACGCACACCGTGTGGTACCCGGCCCCGGCGAGGCCGGAGACGAGGTCAGGGGTGTCGTAGACCCAGGTGCGGTCGGCGGTGGTCTCACTGCCGGCGAAGCTCGCCGCGAACAGGCGTGGATGGGGTCCGGGGGCCGCCGGAGTGGGCAGGAACCCGGCGAAGATCGCCTGGTGGGAGGCGTAGGTGAAGCTCCCTGGGGCATGCCGCTTCTCCCAGCGTCCGCCGGGCAGATGCCGGGCGAGGTGCGGGATACGGCCCGCCGCGGCGAGCTCGGCGGCGACATCGTGGCGCAGGGTGTCGAGGGTGACGAGGAGCAGGTCGTGACTGCCGACGATCTCGTTCATGTCGGGTGCGGTCGTACTGGGCTCGGCCGTACCGGTTCCGGTCGTACCGGGTCTGGTCGTACCGGGGCCGGTCGTACCGCCGGGTTCGACGGTCGGCTCGGGGTGGACTCGACGCCGGTCAGGGCCTGACATGGTGCTGTTCCGTTCTGTACGGGTACGGGTACTGGTGGCCTGGGGCGGCCGTCCGCAGGACTGCGGCGACCTGGGCGGCGTAGGTGTCGAGGCCCTCGGCGCCGCTTCCGGGCAGGCCCGTCAGACCGGGCAGCAGGTCACCGAAGGCGTTGACCTCGCAGACCACGAACCGCCGCCATCCGGTGACCGGCAGCAGGTCGACGCCGACGCAGAGAGTACGGGGGAAACAGGCCGCGGCCCGTTCGCACACCGCGAGCGCCTCGGCCCAGGACGCGCCCGCCGTCTCCACCGCGTCCCGGGCCGCGTCGAGATCGCCACGGGCGCCGCCGAGGTGCAGGTTGGTCATCGGCGAGGTACTGGTGCGGACCACCGCGTGCGTGGCTCGCCCGGCGACCACGACGACCCGCAGATCGGCCGCCCGGCCGCCCTGCGACGCCTTCGGCACCCACCGTTCCAGGTGCAGCCCGTCGGGAGCCAGGGTGTCGACGATGGCGGCCACGTCGGACTCGCGCTCGTAACGCCGCACGGCGAGGGAGTTGAACAGCTTGCCGTCCGGGGAGAGTTCGACCGAGGTGGTGGCCCGGACGCGGCCTCTCGGCGAGGCCTCCACGGCGAGCACGCCGGACGCCGACGAGCCGTGCGCGAGCTTCACGAACAGCCGCGGCATCCGGTGTTCACCCATCAGCCGTCGTACGTCGTCCCAGCCGTGGACCGCTGGAGTCGGCGAGGTGGGCGCCGCTGAGGTCGGTGAGAACGGCACCGGGACACCCGCCGCGTCGAGGACCGCGTGGCAGCGGCGTTTGTCGAACAGGACGGCCAGTTCGTCCTGATCGTCGAGGCGCAGCCCGCCCTCCAGGCCGCGCACGGCCGTCAGGAAGCGCGTGTACCAGCGGGCCGAGCCCTCGACCCGGGTGGGGTCGTGGACGCCGCGCAGTTCGCGGTCGACGCCCGGGTGCTCGCCGGGCGAGTCGATCCGGACGGTCTCGTCCGGGGCGAAGACCGCTCCGCCCGTGCGCAGTACCTCCGTCCAGGGCACGACGCGCGGTGCGGGCAGGCCGGCCGCGGTCGCCGCCGCGGCGAACAGCGTCACCCGCCGGTTCTCGGGGTTGCCCACGACCGCGAGGCGGGGGCGGGTGTCACTCCGAGACCGCGACATAGCGTTCCCGTCCGTCCTGGTGGGAGGCGGGTTTGAGGGTGAGGCACACGTCGTGCGGCTCCAGGGACTGACGCAGCCGCCGGACCACTGGCTCGCTCAAGAAGTGGTGGTTGAGGTTCAGCGCGCCCAGGTGAGTGAGGGGCTGGCCGGAGAGCAGGGCTTCGCCCCCTTCGTCGTCCAGGGCACCCATGCTCAGGTCGAGCGAGTCCAGGCGTGCGACGACGGGTGCGGCGGCCACCGCCGCCGCGACGTCGTTCTGGATGTCACTGTTCTGCAGACCCAGGTGGCGCAGTCCGGGAGAGTGGGCCAGTCCGGCCAGGAGCGCGTCGATGTCCTCGCGGCGGCAGTCACCGCCGTACCAGCTGGTGCCCAGCCAGAGGTCCATCCGTTCCAGGTTCGGGAACGCGCAGGCGCTCAGTCCCCGCACGCACTCCCGGGACAGGCCGCCGGACTCGACGCGCAGGGTGCGCAGGCCGTCGTGGAGCAGCGGCTCCACCACCAGGTCCTCCGCGCCGCGCAGCCCCAGCTCGGTCAGTCGCGGGAAGGCGCGCAGCAGCCGGGTCACCTCGCTCTGCTTGATCCAGGAGATCTCGGACTCCTCTGACTCCACGTCCGCGAGGAACACGGCCCGCAACGCGGGGAACCGGTGGGCGTCGGCGGTGATCAGGTCCAGGACCGGGCCGATGCCCTCCTCGTCGTAGTCGATCCACCAGGGGCCGATGACGAGCGCGGTGACCTCCTCGGTGCGCACCTCGTCGCGGAACCGGCCCCACACCGTGTGGAAGAGGTCCTCTCCGAAGGCGCAGTCGATCCGCCAGGCCACCGAGCCGGGTGCGGGCGGTGGCTTGCGAGCGGCCTTGTCCGGCTCGGTCGGGAAGTCATGGACGGGCAGGCCGTGGAAGACGGTGAGGTGGGAGGGGTAGTAGTACGACATTCCTGGTCACTCCCCGGCTGCGACGAAACGGGCGACCGTGCCGTCCTCGTTCTTGTCGTCCTCGGTGCGGTCCTCGCTCAGGTCGACGTCGACACCCTCGGCGGCGATGGTGCGGCGTATGCGTTCTTGCAGTTCCTCACCGATGTAATGGTGGTGCAGGTCGAGCTTCTTCAGGTGGGTGAGCGGCCGGCCGGCGAGCAGGGCGGCGGCGCCCTCGTCGCCCAGGGTGCCCATGCTCAGGTCGAGCACCTCCAACTGGGCGACGACGGGCGCGGAGGCGGCGGCCACCGCGATGGCGTCCTGGATCTCGCTGTCGCGCAGCGCCAGGTGCCGCAGCCGGGGCAGGCGGCTGCCCTCCAGGATCGGCGCGACGTCCGCCGGTTGGGAGTCGGCGCCGTACCAGGAGGTGCCCAGCCACACGTCGAGGTGTTCCAGGGCGGGCAGTTCGCTCGCTGCGATGCCCCGGACCACGGTGGCCGGCAGTCCTCCGGACTCCACGACCAGGCGGCGCAGCCGGTCGTGCCGTGCCACGTGCCACTCCAAGCCGTCCGAGCCGCGGACCCCGAACTCCTCCAGTTCGGGGAAGCCGTTCAGCAACGGGGTGACGTCGGTCTGCTTGATCCAGGACAGCTCGCTGGTCATGAGGTCCATGTCACCGAGGAAGAGCGCGCGCAGGGCGGGCAGCCGGTCCCGGGCGGCCAGCAGCGCGTCGATGACCTCGTCGGGCCCGCAGCGTGTCGGGGAGTCCCAGGGGCCGACGACCAGGGCGCGAACGCGGTCGGCGTCCACCGCGGAGCAGAACCGCGCGAAGGCGTCCGGCCACTTCACCTCTTCGTACGGCCCTCCGGCGGAGACCCGCCAGGCCACTGCCTCGGTGGCCGGCGGTCCGGCCTCCTCTCCCACACCGGGGAAGTCGACGACGGGCAGGTGGTACAGCTCGTTCAGCGTGTCACTGAAGACCATGCGGACGGATCCTGACGTGAGATCGGACGCGGTACGGCGATGTGCCAGCAGTTCTACCAACTGGCACTGACATCGGCCGGGTGCGGTCTCGGCCGCGGCCCGTTGTCAGTGGTCGCCCGTACGGTTTTTCCCATGGCCGGTGCGCCGTGCGCCGGCTGGAGAGGGGACACCTGTGTACCGGCAGGGAGATGTGCTGATCGTGCCCGTCGCGGACGAGGAGGTGCCACCGCACGTGCGGCGGGCGCCGAAGGAGCCGCGGGACGCGAAGGGCCGGCTCGTCCTGGCCCTCGGCGAGGTCACCGGACACGCTCACGCCGTGGTCGGTCCGGGGGAACTGGTGCGGGAGCCCGGCCCGTTCGGCCCGTTCCTGCTGCGGCTGCCCGAGGGCGGCCGGGTGGTCCACGAGGAGCATGCCACGATCGCCCTGCCCAAGGGGTGGTACCGGGTGATTCGGCAACGGGAGTACGTGCCCGGGTCGGTGCGGATCGTCGCGGACTGACCGGTGGGGACGGCGGAGGAGGGAACCGTGACGACCGGGGCGACCGAGGCGACCGGAGCGACCGTGACGACCGGAGCGATCGAGGGGCAGGGCATGAGGACGGGGGGAAGCGTGACGCGGACGACCGTGGCGCCGGGGACGACTACGCCGGCAGTCATGAGGAGGGAGACCGGTGGCGGGGAGGAGCCGGTCGAGCCGGTCGTCCGGGCCGACGATGACGATGTGGAACGCTGGCGCCTGCGGGCCCTGGCGACGGTGCCCGCCGACCGCGCGGCGGCCGAGGAGGGCGTACGGCTGGCCTACCTGCGGGCCGGACTGACCGGCCCCGAGCGCGTGTTGTGGGCGCGCTCGCCCCGTGAGGCGGTGCGGCTGGTGCGGGACCTGACGGACGCCGGTCCGAGCGTCCGCGAGGCGGTGCGCACCGCGCCCTGGGCGCAGGAACGCGACCGGGTCCACGCCGAGTTGGGCGCCATCGGCTGGTCGGAACAGTGGTCCGCGACGGGTGCACGGCTGTGGGACCCGGTACGGTCGCTCGTCGACCGGATACACCGCGGCGTGCTGGAGGACCTCGCCGGCGAGGACACCGAAGCCGCGGCGGAGATCCGTCTGATCCTGCTGGACGCCGTGCTGGGCCAGCACGACGCGCCCTGGCTCGCCGCGTTCCGCACGGACCGTGCCCCCCTCGACGGGCTGGCCCTGGTCGCCCGCAACGCCGGCTGGTGGTGGCCGTTCGCGAAGGTGGCGGTGGTCTGTGAGCGCCCCGTCGCACTGCACCGTGACGAGGCCGGGCGCCTCGACCGCGGGGACGGGCCCGCGCTGGCCTTCCCCGACGGCTTCGCCCTGTACGCCTGGCGGGGCATGCCCGTACCGGCCGATTTCCTGGCCGAACTGCCGACGTTGACACCGGAACGCATCCGCACCGAGGAGAACGCGGAACTGCGCCGGGTCATGCTGGAGCACTACGGCTACGACCGTTACCTGGCCGACTCCGGTGCGCGCCCGTTGGACCGGGACGAGACCGGCGTCCTGTGGCGGATCGACCTGGACGACGACGAGCCGGTGGTGATGGTGGAGGTCCTCAACTCCACACCGGAACCGGACGGCACCCGGCGCACGTACTGGCTGCGGGTTCCGCCGACGACCCGGACGGCCAGGGAGGGGGTGGCATGGACGTTCGGACTGCGGCCGGAGGTGTACGCGCCCGTGCGGGAGACGTGAGACTCGGGTCCTCAGGTCTCAGGGCAGACGCGAGACCGTAGTGGGTGACGGCTCGGGGCGCTCTCGCAGAGCGGCCAGGACCGCGTGGTGGACGGCCCGGGCCAGCCGGGCGCCCCACTCGGAGCGGGGCCCCGCGAAGGCATGGGCCGGGACGTCGGCGTGCGGCGCGCGGGCCGCTACGCACACGGCGTCGGTCGGAGTGCCGGAACAGTCGTACCCGGCGTCCAGCAGCGCCTGCACCTTGGCCTCGGTGGCCGTCATCACCGCGTTGACCAGGGCCGCGTCGGTCAACGGGACCGGGACGGCGACGACGACGTTGATCGTTCCCGGTGGGCCGGCCCCGTCGGCCCCCTCCACCGGGGACGCCGCCCAGCCGCGCACCGAGACGCCCGCGGTCGCCACGGCTTCCACTCCGCCGTCGCGCGCGTACCCCGGGTCGGCCACCTCGGCGGCGGTCATCAGGCCGACGCCCGGTCCCACGACGCCGGCCTCACGGGCCAGGCCGGTCAGGTGCCGCGCGGGGTCGGTGCGACGGTAGCCGTGGGCCACCTGGGCGTTGAGCACCCACGTCCGCTCGGCGATCCCGCCGCCCAGCACGGCGCTGGCGACCATCCGCCAGCCCGGACCGGCCCGCCAGAGCAGCGCGTGCAGGCGTTCGCCGTCCTCCATGCGGACCAGGCGCTCCCACTCCAGCAGGCGGGGGCCGGTTCGAGGCGACGGCAGGACGGCGGGCACCGGGGTGGCTCCTTGGGAGGTCAAGGGGTGGATACGGGCAGGGGAGGCGCGGAAGGGGCGGGCATGGGGGCCAGGGGGAGGGGTGGGCGGGAGGGGGGCGGGGCCCCGGGAGAGGGCAAGTAGGACGACAGAGGGGCCGGACGGACCGAACGATCGTACGCGGCCCGCCGGCCGGGCCCGCGGACACCCTGGCTCGCCCAGAGGGCTCAGGCGGCGCTCTTCGACCGGCGGTGGCGTCCAGGGCCGGCCAGCGCGTCGATCAGCTCTTCGCGGCTCATGCGGGAGCGGCCGGAGACGTTCTGCTCGGTGGCCCTCCGGTACAGCTCCGCCTTGCTCAACCGACGCAGTTCGTGCTTGCCCGTGCTCCCGCTCCGGCCCGCCTCCTGACGCGGCTTGCCTGAACCGCGCTGGGCGGGCGCGGCGCGCTTGGCGGACTTGGCGGGCGCGGCGGACTCGGGTCCGGAGGAGTCGGCGGAGCCGCCCTTCGGCTTCCGGCCGGCGCCGCGGGCCCGGTCGAGGCTTCCCTCCAGGACTGCCATCAGGTCGACGACGTCGGTGGCCTGCGGCGGTTCCTCCGCCGCCGTGATCTCCCGGCCGGCCGCCTTGTCCCGTACCAGCTCGCGGACCCGGTCCTGGTAGGTGTCGTGGTACCGCTCCGGCTCCCACGGTCCGCTCATGGCGTCGATCAGCCGCACCGCCATGTCCAGTTCCTTGCCGCGCCCGGCCCGCCGCTCGGGCAGGCCGGGCAGTTCGCTGCGGGGGTCGCGCACCTCGTCCGCCCAGTGCAGCGTCTGCAGGACCAGCAGTTCCGCCTCGGCCCGCAGCGCGGTGAGGTACTGCTTGCCTCGCATCACGACGGTGGCGATGCCGGCCTTGCCCGTGTCCGCGAGCGCCGCGCGGAGCAGTTCGTACACCTTCTCGTACTCCTTGCCCCGGGGAGCGACGTAATAGGTGCGGTCGAAGTAGACCGGCTCGATGCCGGCCAGGTCGACGAAGTCGGTGATGTCGACGCTCTGGGAGCGGCCCGGTGCGATCGAGTCGAGTTCGTCGGGCTCGACGACGACGTACTCGCCCTCGGCCAGTTCGTAGGCCTTGACGATGTCCTTGGAGGTCACCTCCTCGCCGGTGCGTTCGTTGACGCGCCGGTTGCGGATGCGGTCGGCGGTGCCCCGTTGCAGCTGGTGGAAGTGGACCGTGTGGTCCTCGGTCGCGGTGAACAGGCCGACCGGCACGCTGACCAGTCCGAAGCTGATCACGCCGGTCCAGATCGCGCGTGCCATGGCCGTCCGCTCCTCCGAACCTGTGTCCGTCCTGCCCCGCGCGCCGCCGTGCCGCCCGGCCGCCCGGCGGACCGCCGCCGCCGTCGCCGCCGTCGCCGCCGCCGCCGTCGCCGTCGCCGTCGCCGACCACGCTGGCACCCCGGCGGCCGGAACGCGCGCCGGGCACGGGCAGGTGGAGTACGGGGCCTGTCCTGCGACCATCGACCGCGACGGTGGCCTAACCGCCGCTCGGGTCCAGTCGGCGCAAGGCCCGCTCGGCCTCGCGTGCCTCTCGTTCGGCCGTGGTCAGCGCGTGTGCCGCCGTGCGGTGCCGTTCCTCGGCCTGCCGTTGCTCCCGGTCGGCCCGCCGGGCCTCGGCGCGGGCCTCGGTCAGCCGCTGTTCCGCCTCGGACACCCGCTGCCGGGCCTCCTCCCGCCGCTCACGGGCCTGTCCGAGGCCGGTGTCCGCCTCCGCCTCCTCGGTGCGCGCGGAGGACAGGAGCCGGGCCGCCGCCTCGGCCGTCTCCCGGGCGCGAGCGAGCCGCTCCCGCCGAACCCTTCGCCGTTCGGCCAGTTCGTCCACGACCTCGCTCGCGGCCTCCCTCCGACGCCGTGCGGCCGGTTGGTCCTTGGTGTTCGTACGCCGCTTCCGCTCGGTCGCCGGTGGCCTCGGCGGTCGTTCCGGGGCCAGCGCGGCGGGTCCGTCGGCGGGGAACACCGACGGTGGGGTGAGGGCGGTGTGCAGGCGGCCGGTGGCCCATCGGTCGGCGGCCCCCTGGTCGGCCAGTACCGCACCGAGGGTCGACTCGACCTCCTGTCGGACCGCGACGGACAGCCGGTGACCGGCGGCATCGGCCAGGTCGGCGGCCTGCCGGGTGAGCGCGGAGACCACGCGTCGCTGCGCGGTCAGCGACTTCAGCTCGGCGGCGTCCAGGGTGCGGTAGGCCTCGCGCAGGGCGCGTCCCAGTTCCAGCAGCCGCTCGCACTCCTGGGGTCGGGAGCGCAGCAGGAGGTTGGCCGCCCAGGCCGCCAGCGTGGGGCGGCGGGCGGCCTTGATCAGACGGGCGTCCTCGGCGCGGCCGGCCTTCCTGGCCTCGGCGGCCAGTTCCTCGCGGCGGGCCACGAAGTCGGGCGGCGGTGTGGTGTACAGCGCGTCGAGCGCCGTCTCCTTATCCGAGCCCGAGCCCGAGCGCGGGCCCGCACCCGCACCCGCACCCGCACCCGCACCCGAGTCATGGTCCGCGCCGTCGGCGCGGCGCGCGTTCCTGCGTTGCACGTTCCCCAGGCTCCACCGGACCACGCGACGGCGCACGCCGTCGGCCACGATCGGTACCCCGTGACCGGCCGTGTCAGGACCGTCCAGGACTCGGACACCCCGGCGACAACATGCCGTTTACACCTACCGTGGTCCGACGGACGGCGCAGTCCGCAGCCGAGAGGAGTTCGCGCATGACCGGGGAGACAGCGGAGCACACGGTGGACGGCCGGGGCAGGGCCGTCGTCCTCCTCCAGGACGTCAGTGTCCGCCGTTTCACGACCGCCCAGGTGATCCTGGACGGCATCGACTGGTCCGTGCGACCTGGGGAGCACTGGGCGCTGCTGGGCGCCAACGGCGCCGGCAAGACGACCCTGCTGCGGCTGCTGGGCGCGCTGATGCACCCCACGACCGGGAGCGTCGAGGTCCTGGGTGCCCGGCTGGGCCGGGTGGACGTCCGTGAACTGCGCGCCCGTATCGGCCACGTCTCCTCCGCGCAGCGCGTGCCGGAGAATCTCGGGGCGCACGCGGTCGTCCTGACCGGCCACACCGGCACCGTGCAGCCGCTGTGGCGGATGTACGACGACGAGGTACGGCAGCGGGCCCACGAACTGCTGGCCGAGATGGGCATCAAGGAACTGGCGGACCGTCCGTACGGGGTGTGTTCCGGCGGCCAGCGGGCCCGGATCCTGATCGCCCGCGCGCTGATGGCCGACCCCGCCCTGCTGCTCCTGGACGAGCCGTTCAACGCCCTGGACCTGCCCTCCCGGGAGGACCTCATCGAGGCCCTGCACCAGTTGGCGGAGGGGCGCCCGCGGCTGGCCACCGTGACGGTGACGCATCACCTGGAGGAGCTGTCCCCGGTCGTCGGCCACGCCCTTCTGCTGCGAGAGGGCCGGATCCTGGCCCGGGGGCCGGTGGCGGAGGTGCTGACCGACGACCGGCTCACCGCCTGCTTCGGCCGGCCCATCACGGTGGCCCGGCGCGACGGCCGCTGGGCGGCCTGGTCCGGCCGGTCCGGAAACGCCCGTCCGGAGTCGACCTGACCGCGCCACCGACCACAACGTCACCGACCACAACGTCACCGGCCGGCCCCTACCGACCGGCCCATACCGACCACCGACCGGCCCGCGCTGACCGCCGGTCAGGCACACCGCCGCCCGGCCGCTACGCCACCGCCGGCTCCTCCTGCCGCCCCAGCCACAGGTCGGGGCCGAAGACCTCGTAGTGGATCGCCTCGGCGGGCACCCCGCGGCGCAGCAGGTCACCGCGGACGGCCCGCATGAAGGGGACCGGTCCGCACAGGTAGGCGGTGAGGCCCGGGGGCAGTTCGACGGCGGCGAGGTCGGCCCGGCCGGCCGTCGCGGACTGTGGCGCCGGGGCGCCGAGCTCCTCGTAGAAAAGGTGGAGCCGGGCGTCCGGGAGGGCGCGGACGAGGGAGAGCTGTTCGTCGCGGTGGGCGTGGTCGGCCGGGGTGCGGTCGGCGTGCAGGACGGTCAGCGGGCGGGTCGAGCCGGTGGTGACGAGGTGGTCCAGCATGCCCACCATGGGCGTGACGCCGATGCCCGCGGAGGCCAGCAGCAGCGGGCCGTCGCCCTGCTCCAGCGCCAGGTCGCCGAAGGGCGCGGACACCGACAGGACGTCGCCCGCACGGGCGTGGGCGTGGAGCCAGGAGGAGACCTCACCGTCCGGCCCCGCGCCGCCCCGGACCCGCTTGACGGTGATGCGCCACTCGGGCCGGCCGGGCGCCGAGGAGAGGCTGTACTGGCGTATCTGCCGGGCGCCGTCCGGGAGTTCGGCCTGAACGCTGACGTACTGCCCCGGACGGAACGGACGCAGCGGACCGCCGTCGGCGGGGCGCAGCAGGAAGGAGACGGCGTCGGGGGTCTCCTCACGGCGCGCCACGATCTCCATGGGCCGCCGGACATCGCCCTCGGGCACCTCGGCCTCCTGGTAGAGCCGCGCCTCGACGGCGATCAGCGCGTTGGCCATCAGCCAGTAGACCTCGTCCCACGCCGCGCCGGCCTCGGGGCTGACGGCGTCGCCGAGCACCTCCACGATCGCCTCGAACAGATGGCGGTGGACGATCTTGTACTGATCGGGGGTGATGCCGAGGGAGGCGTGTTTGTGCGCGATCCTGGAGAGCAGCGCGTCCGGGCGGTCGTCGGGGCGTTCCAGGAGCATCCCGGCGAACGCGGCGATGGATCCGGCGAGGGCCCGCTGCTGGTCGCCGTTGGCCTGGTTGCCCCGGTTGAAGAGGTCCTTCAGCAGTTCCGGATGGGCGGCGAACAGCTTGCGGTAGAAGAGCCGGGTGATGTCGTCGATGGCTGCGCCGACCGCCGGGAGGGTGGCCCGGATCACGGGGACGGACTGTTCGGAGAGCACAGCGACTCCTTTAATTGGTAAATGATCTTCGTGTTTTATTATGTGGAGCGTGACGGTCAGCGCTGCCGGGAACGGCTCAAGCGGAGGGGCGGTCCGTCAGCGCGATCAGGGCCGGACCGGTCGGCGAGGCCACCAGGTCGGCGACGGTCAGCGGGTCGAGGGTGGCGTAGAAGGCTTCCTGCGCGGCACGCAGCGCCCCGCGCAGCCGGCAGGCGGCCCGCAGCGGGCACGGCACGTCACCCTCGCACTCGACGACCTCGCCCTTCCCTTCCAGCTCCCTGACCAGCCACCCCACGGAGGACCGGCGCCCGAGGCCGGTCAGCGCCAACCCGCCGCCGCGGCCACGCCGGGCCTCCACCACGCCGAGGTGCTGGAGCCGGGTGACGGCTTTGGCCGCGTGCGTGTAGGGCACGCCCATGACGTCCGCCACCTCGCGCGTGGTCAGCGGATCGTCTCCGTCTCTCACCACCGCCAGGCGCATCACGGAGCGCAGGGCAAGGTCGGTGAACTTGGTCAGCCGCACGTTGCGGAGGCTATCAAATACGCATGTTAGGTTCTGCTTTCAGGGGTCGCCTTCAGTCATGTGCGGTGGGCGAGACCCGGGAGACGAGAGGCGGTGACCTGCGGATGACGACCCCGGAGGACGGTGAGGGCGCGCCCCTCCCCCGGTTCCTGTGCGACACCGCCGCGCTCGCGGCCCTGGACGACGCACCGGCCGGCGCGTTGTGGAAGCTCACGGAGAGCGGCCGGCAGCTCGACGCCAATGTGGTCCGCCTGCCTCCGGCCGCCCGCGTCGCCCCGCACACCGAGCCGGATCTCGACGTGCTGCTCCTGGTGCTGGGCGGCGACGGCACCCTGGTGTGCGCGGACGGCCCGCGCCCGTTGCGCGCGGGTGCCCTGACCTGGCTGCCGCACGGTGCGACGCGCGGCGTCGAGGCGGGCGCGCAGGGGATGACGTACCTGACCGCGCACCGTCGCCGACCGGGCATGCGGATCCAGTCCGCGGACGAGGCGGAGCGGCTGCGGCCCACGCCCCGGACCACTGGAGCGCCTCCCCCCGTGGCGTAGCCTCGGCACATGCACCGGTCCGAGGCGGGAGGTCATGTGACGGGGTCCGAGGCCGAGCCGGGCAACTGCTGCGCACCACCGTCGGGAGGTCCGCGCACCGCGCTGCCGGCGCCGGGCACCGCGACCTCCACCCCGCGCACCGCGGACTCCACCCCGCACACCGCGACCTCCACCCCGCACACCGAGGTGTCCGCCCCGCACGCCGCAGACTCGTCCCCCGGTCCCGCCGTCGACGCCGGCACCACGCCCGAGGGCATGGTCCGCCTCGACGGTGGTTCCTTCCTCATGGGGACCGACGACAAGGACGGGTTCCCGGCGGACGGGGAGGGGCCCGTCCGCGAGGTGACCGTGTCGCCGTTCTGGATCGACGCGCACGCGGTGACCAACGAGCGCTTCGCCCGTTTCGTCGACGCGACCGGCCATGTCACCGAGGCCGAACGGTTCGGCTGGTCCTACGTGTTCGCCGGGTTCCTCCCCGCGGCCCTGCGCCGCGGCGCGGCCCGGCCGCCGCAGACCCCTTGGTGGTGCGGTGTCGAGGGCGCCCACTGGCGCGCGCCCGAAGGACCGGGGAGTTCGGCCGACGACCGGGCCGCCCATCCCGTGGTGCACGTCTCCTGGAACGACGCGGTCGCCTTCGCCCGGTGGTCCGGCCTCCGGCTGCCCACCGAGGCCGAATGGGAGTACGCCGCCCGGGGCGGGCTGGAACAGGCCCGCTACCCGTGGGGCGACGAACTGACGCCGGACGGGGAACACCGCTGCAACATCTGGCAGGGCCGCTTCCCCACCAAGAACACGGCGGAGGACGGCTTCCGCGGCACCGCGCCCGTGGACGCCTATCCGCCCAACGGCTTCGGGCTGTACAACGTGGCCGGCAATGTCTGGGAGTGGTGCGCGGACCACTGGGCCACCGATCACGGCAGCCGCCCGCGCACCAACCCCAAGGGCCCGGCCCGGGGCACCTCACGGGTCATGCGCGGCGGTTCGTACCTGTGCCACCGCTCGTACTGCAACCGCTACCGTGTCGCGGCCCGCACCGCCAACACCCCCGACAGCACCACCGGCAACCTCGGCTTCCGCTGCGTACGGGAGGCCTGAACCGGCCCAGCACACCGACCCGGGAACGGCCAAGGACCGACCTTGGGGGCACCCCCGATCATTGCGGCACATTGCGGCCCGTTGCGACCGCGTGAAGTATCCCCACGGATTTTTTCCGGGCTGTTGACGTTAAAGCGGGGCGTCCCCATCCTGACGGCATGGCATCCGACCACCAGGGCCCCCTCGCACGGCTGCGGCGCGGGCACGAGGAACTCGTCCTCAGGCTGTTGCGCACGCACGGCCCGCTCAGCCGCGCCGAGTTGGGCAAGCTCAGCGGCCTGTCCCGTACGACGCTGTACGACATCGTCGTCGCGCTGATGGACGGAGGTGCCGTGGTGGCCACGGCACCCGCGCCCGCCGAGCGGCGCCGGGGCCGCCCGGTCGAGACGCTGAGCCTGCATCCCGAGGCCGGTCAGGTGATCGGGGTCGACTTCGCCCGGCGCGCGGTGCACGTGGCCGCGGTCAACGTGGCGCACGAAGTGATCGGTTCGGCGAGCGAGGCGCACTCCGCCGACCTGGACTGGGAGGCGCGGGCCGACCTGGCCGAGCGCCTGGTCGCCCGGCTGGCCGGCGGGTCACTGCGGCTCGGCGTGCTCAGCGGCGTGGGCGTCGGGGTGGTCGGCCCGGTGGACGACCTGTCAGAAGGCTCCGCGGACGACCCGTCAGCGGCCCCGTCGGCGCCCCCCGGAAAGGGGAAGCGGCCGTCCGCCCCCACCCGTGCCGACCTCCCCGTGCTCCTGCGCGAACGCTTCGGCGTTCCCGTGCTCGTCGACAACAACACCCGCCTGGCCGCGCTGGCCGAGGCGACCTGGGGAGCGGCGGCCGGGGTGCGGGACGTGCTGTACCTGCGGCTGTCGCACGGGGTCGGCGGCGGGCTGGTGACCGGCGGGACCCTGCACCGCGGGGCGCACGGGCTGTCCGGCGAGTTCGGGCACATCACGGCCGAGCCGGACGGGCGCCGGTGTTCGTGCGGCAAGGACGGGTGTCTGGAGACGGTCGCGTCCATCGGCGCCGTGCTCGAAGCCCACGGCGCGGCACCGGACCTGCCCGCCTTCCTGGCCGCGCTGCCCGACGACCCGGCGGCCGTCCGCGTACTGGAGACGGCCGGCACCCGGGTCGGCACCGTGCTCGCCGCGGTGTGCAACGCGGTCGGCCCCGATGTGACGGTGCTCGGCGGTGAACTGGCCGAGGCCGGTCCCGTCCTCTTCCGTTCCGTCGAACGCGCCCTGCTCGCCCACCTCATGCCGATCTCGCGGCCCAGAGCCGACCTGCGGGCCGCGACCCTCGGCGAGGCGGGCGGCGCGCTCGGCGCCATCGCCCTCGTCCTGCACGAATCGCCCCTGCTCACCCACTATCCCGCGCCGGACTCCCTGGAGTGACCGTGAACCCTCCGTACCCGCCGAGGCCGTACCCGCAGAGGCCGTCATGGCCGTGATCACCGCACCCGACAAGAAACCCGCCGCACCCGCCACCCGCCGGGGCCGGCGCACCCCGCCCCCGCTGCTGCTCAACCTCGTCGCGCTGCTGGCCGGCGTCGCCGTGTGGGCGGTCGTCGCCGCGGCCCGGCTGGTGGACGTACCGGGCCCGCTCTCGGTGGGCTCCCGGGCCGTGGAACTCGTCCAGGACGGCACCCTGCCGACGGACGCGCTGGCCAGTCTGCGCCGCGTGTTCCTGGGATTCGCCCTCGGCACCCTGCTCGCCGTGCCGGTCGGGTTCGTGATGGGCTGGTACCCGCTGGCGCGCGGCCTGCTGGAGCCGTACGTCCAGTTCTTCCGGACCGTGCCGCCGCTCGCGATCATCCCGCTGGCCATCGTGCTGATGGGCATCGGCGAGACCCCGAAGGTCTTCGTCATCTTCCTGGCGGCCTTCCTGTCCAGTGTGGTGGCCGCCTTCCAGGGTGTGATCGGCGTGGACCGGACGCTCATCAACGCGGCGCGGGTGCTCGGCGCCCCGGACCGGGTGGTGTTCCTCAAGGTGGTGATCCCGGCCGCCACGCCCTTCCTGCTGGTCGGCATGCGGATCGGGCTCGGCGCCGCCTGGGGGACCGTGGTGGCCGCCGAACTCATCGCCGCCGACAAGGGTCTGGGCTACGAGATGATGCACGCCCAGACCTACTACGACATCCCGACCATCTTCGTGGGGCTGATCACCATCGGGGGGATCGGACTCCTCATGGACCGGCTGCTGCTGCTCGCCGAACGACGACTGACCGGATGGCAGGAGCGACGATGAACGCCTCCCTGGACACCTCTTCGGCGAAGACCGCCGCGAAGATCTCCTTCCGGGACGTGGTGAGCAGGTTCCCGATGAAGGGCGGCGACTTCACCGCCCTGGACGGGGTGTCGCTGGACATCGGCGACCAGGAGTTCGTCACCGTCGTCGGCCCCTCGGGCTGCGGCAAGTCGACGCTGCTCAACCTGGCCGCGGGGCTGGTGGAACCGTCGGCGGGCGAGGTGCTGGTCGACGGCGCGCACGTCACCGGGCCCGGTCCGGAACGCGGCGTGATCTTCCAGCAGTACGCGCTCTTCCCCTGGCTCACCGTGCGCGGCAACGTCGAGTTCGGGCTGAAGCTCGCCTCACTGCCCGCGGACGAGCGCCGGCGGCGGGCCGAGCGGGCGATCGAACTGGTCGGGCTCTCCGACTTCGCGGACGCGCTGCCCAAGACGCTGTCCGGCGGCATGAAGCAGCGCTGCGCGATCGCCCGGGCCTACGCCGTCGACCCCGAGGTGCTGCTGATGGACGAGCCGTTCGGCGCGCTCGACGCGCTGGCCCGGGTGCAGCTCCAGGACCAGCTGCTGGAGACCTGGACCCGGGACAAGCGCACCGTCATGTTCGTCACGCACGATGTCGACGAAGCCGTCTACCTGGCCCGCCGGGTGATCGTCATGGCGGCCCGGCCGGGCCGTATCCACCGGATCATCGACGTCGGCCTGCCGTACCCGCGCACCGAGGAACTGCGGCTGTCACCGGAGTTCGCCCGCGTCCGCAACGACGTCTGGCACTCGGTCTCCCACCAGGCCCCGGCCGCCTGACCTTCCCCCACCCCGGAAACAAGACCCGCACCCTTGAGGAATCTCCTGTCATGAGCATGTCTCGACGTGGCTTCATATCAGCACTCTCCGCAACGGGGCTGTCCCTCTCCGTGTCCTCGTGCGGCTCCTCCGACGGTGCCGGCGGCGACGGCTCCTCCGTACGGTTCGGCTACATCGCCGACTACAACGGGGCGAGCCTGCTGGCCATCGCCGACGACCAGGGCCTCTGGAAGAAGCACGGCGTCTCCGCCTCGTACAAGGTCTTCGTCAACGGCCCGATCCAGATCCAGGCCCTCGGCACCGGCAACCTCGACTACGGCTACATCGGCCCCGGCGCCATGTGGCTGCCCGCGTCCGGCAAGTCGAAGATCGTCGCCATCAACACGCTCACCTACGCCGACCGGGTCATCGCCCAGCCCGGCATCACCTCGATCACCGGCCTCAAGGGCAAGAAGGTCGGGGTGCCCGAGGGGACCTCCGGCGAGATGGTGCTCAACCTGGCGTTGCGGCAGGCAGGTATGTCCATGGACGACATCGACAAGGTGGTGATGGACGCGACGACCATCGTCACCGCGTTCGCGTCCGGGCAGATCGACGGGGCCGGCATCTGGTACCCGCTCATCCCGACCATCAAGGAGAAGGTGCCGGACCTGGGGGAGGTGGCCAGTACCGAGAGGACCGGCGGCAGCTTCCCGACCGCGTTCGTCGCGGGCGACAAGGTGGAGGACGCCACCAACGAGAAGGTCGTCAAGGTCCTCCAGGAGGCCAACGACTGGCGGGCCGCGCACAAGGAGGAGTCGATCAAGCTGGCCGCGAAGCTGCTCAAGGTCTCCGAGGACAAGGTCGAGGAGGACGCCGCCAACGTGCGGACCATGACCACCGCCGACCTGGTCGCCAAGACGAAGGACGGCACTGTCGGCGAGTGGCTCGACGGCATGAGTGACTTCTTCGTCAGCACCGGCCAGTTGAAGAAGGCCCCGGCCGCCGACTCCTTCTACACCGCCGGCCTCTACACGAAGGCGGGCGCGTGAACCTCCTGTTCCTGATGACCGACCAGCACCGGGTCGACACCCTGGGCTGCTACGGCAATCCGCACGTCGCCACCCCGAACCTGGACCGGCTGGCGGCCACCGGCACCCGTTTCGACCGCTTCTACACCCCCACCGCCATCTGCACCCCGGCCCGCGCCAGCCTCCTCACCGGCCAGGCCCCGTTCCGCCACCGCCTCCTCGCCAACTACGAACGCAACGTCGGTTACCTGGAGGACCTGCGCGAGGACGCCTTCACCTTCCCGGCCGCGCTCGCCGCACGCGACTACCAGCTGGGCCTGGTCGGGAAATGGCACGGCGGCACCCATCGCAACGCCGCCTCCTACGGCTTCGACGGACCCGACCTGCCGGGCTGGCACAACCCCGTCGACCACCCGGACTACCTCGCCTACCTGGAGGAGCGGGGGCTGCCGCCGTACCGCATCACCGATCTCGTCCGCGGCACCACACCCAACGGCAACCCGGGCAACCTGCTCGCCGCCCGCCTCCGGCAACCGGTCGAAGCCACCTTCGAGCACTACCTCGCCACCCGCGCCATCGAGCAACTCGACAAGTACGCCGCCGACGGCCGCCCCTTCTACCTGGCCACCCACTTCTTCGGCCCGCACCTGCCCTACCTCCTTCCCGACGCGTACTACGACATGTACGACCCGGAGCTGGTGGAACTGCCGCCGTCCATCGCCGAGACCTTCGAGGGCAAACCCCCCGTGCAGCGCAACTACAGCGCGCACTGGACCTTCGACACCATGCCGATCGAGGTCACCCGCGAACTCATCGCCGTCTACTGGGGTTACGTCACCCTCATCGACGAACAGATCGGCCGCGTCCTCACCCGCCTCGACGAACTCGGCCTCACCGACGACACCTCCGTGTTCTTCACCGCCGACCACGGCGAGTTCACCGGCGCCCACCGGCTGCACGACAAGGGCCCGGCGATGTACGAGGACATCTACCGCATCCCCGGGATCATCCGCGTCCCCGGTCAGCAGCCGCAGGTCCGGGAGGAGTTCGTGTCGCTCACCGACTGCACCGCCACCATCCTGGAGCTGGCCGGCGCCGACCCCGCCCCCGCCACCGACAGCCGCAGCCTGCTGCCGCTGGTGCGCGGTGAACACCCTGACTGGCCGGGCGAGTTGCTGGCCGAGTTCCACGGCCATCACTTCCCCTACCCGCAGCGGATGCTGCGCGAGGACCGCTACAAGCTGGTCGTCAACCCCGAGTCGGTCAACGAGCTGTACGACTTGCACGCCGATCCGCACGAACTGTCCAACCGCTACGAGCACCCCGAGCTGGCCGGTGTCCGGCGCCGCATGATGCGCCGCCTGTACGACCTGCTGCGCGAGCGCGGCGACAACTTCTACCACTGGATGACGCCGATGTACGACATCGGTGCCCCGGACTACGACCCCACGCTGAGTTCCTTCGAGTAGGAAGGCCCCGGTGGACATCACGAGCCGAAGAACCGGCCGTACGGCCGCGGTCCTCACGGCCCTGCTCCCCGCCGCCCCGCCGTCGACCGGTTCACTGGTACGCCTACGGCACCCAGAACCCCGTCTTCCAGACCCGGGGCGAGACCGGTGAGCGGATGCTGCCGTTCCTGAAGTCCGCCGACATGGCGCACTGGGAGTACGCCGGAGAGGTGTTCACCCCCGCCGACCAGCCGTCCTGGCACGATGGTTCGCGGCTGTGGGCGCCCGGCATCCGCTCCACGGACGGGCACTACGGCCTCTCTTCCTCCGTGCCCGACGAGGACACCGTCGGGGTGGCCACCGCCCCGCCCCCGACAGGCGGCTTCGGCGGCCCCGCGGCCGGGACGCCGTGGAGGCGGCTGGCTTGTCACGCCGACACCGCCGGGGACGAACCCGAGGTCCGTGCGGCGACCAGCACCGACGGTGCGCACTGGACGGGGACCGGGGTCTGGACGCTCCCCGCCGGACAGGCGCTGCACATCGGCCTGGTCTCCCTGAACACCGCCGGCGCCGTCGCACACTTCGATTACGTCCGTACCTACGGAGGCTGAACCCGAGGCGAAAAAAGTACGCCGCCCAGGGGGTTTGGGTTCGCGGGAAGTGGAAAGGCGCGCGGAATGTCTATCGCCTTCGCCCCTCCCGTAACCCTGGTAAGACGCGTCGCCGCCGGTTCGCGTTGCTCGTGTGACGCGGTGGGGGCGGTGTGACGGAGGCCATATCGACCGCGCAGGTCGCCGAAGCCGCACCGCGCCCCGCCGCGAGCACGCCGGCCGGGCCCGCCGGACAGCGGGACGCGTTCTTCGACAACGCCAAGTACCTGGCGATCGTGCTGGTGGCGGTGGGGCACGCGTGGGAGCCGCTGCGCGACGGCAGCCGCGCCGTCACCGCCCTGTACACAGTCGTCTACGCCTTCCACATGCCGGCGTTCATCGTCATCTCCGGGTACTTCTCCCGGAACTTCGACGCGAGCCCCGGGCGGATCAAGCGGCTGTTCACCGGGGTCGTCGTGCCGTACGTCGTCTTCGAGACGGCGTACACCTTCTTCACCCGGTGGAGCGACGGCGAACCGGACCGGGCGGTCAGTCTGCTGGACCCGCTCTACCTGACCTGGTTCCTGGCGGCACTGTTCATCTGGCGGCTGACCACGCCGTTCTGGCGCGGCGTGCGGTGGCCGCTGCCGATCGCGCTGGCCGTCGCGATGCTCGCGAGCCTCTCGCCGGACATCGGGGACGACCTCGATCTGCAACGGGCGCTGCAGTTCCTGCCGTACTTCGTGCTGGGCCTGTGTCTGAAGCCGGAGCACTTCCGGATGGTCCGCCGCCGGGCGGCGCGCGTCGCGGCCGTGCCGGTCTTCGCCTGTGCCGTCGCGCTGGCGTACTGGCTGGTGCCCCGGTTCGACTACGGGTGGTTCTTCCACCGGGCCAGTGCCGAGCAGATGGACGTACCGGCCTGGTACGGGCCGCTGATGACGCTGGCGATCTTCGGCTGCTCGCTGACCCTGGTCGCCTGCTTCCTGGCCTGGGTGCCGGGCCGCCGGACCTGGTTCACGGCGCTGGGTTCGGGCACACTGTACGGCTATCTGCTGCACGGTTTCGTCATCCAGGCCGCCAACCACTGGCACTGGAGCCACGTCTCCTGGACGGGTGAGCCCGTCGGGGAGATCGTCGTCACGGTGGTGGCCGCGGTGGTCGTCACCCTGCTGTGCACCGCGCCGGTGCGGCGGGTCTTCCGGTGTGTGATGGAACCGGGGATGGACTGGGCGTTCCGCGAGCGGCGCACGGCCTGACCCCGGTCCCGGTGTCCGGTACGGCAACGGCCCGGCCCCGCCGTCCCCCGTGGGCGGCGGGGCCGGGCCGTGTCCACGCCCGGCGAGGGGTCAGCGCTTGATCTCCTTGATCTTCAGCATGCGCGTGATCACCTTGTCCAGCTCCTCGTCGTCGAAGACCTTCTTCCAGTCCTCGCGCACGATGGACTCACGGCCGTAGTCCATGGCGATCAGGCAGGCGTCGGAGAACGGGTTGGAGCCCTTGAGGGTGTTGGCGAGGGCGACCTGGGTGTGGCCGAGGAGCATCGCGCGGGCGGCCTTCTCCGGGACGCCGACGGTGTGCACGGTCTCGTGCAGGGCCTCGGTCAGCAGGGCGCCGATCATGCAGGCGATGGTCTCCACCAGGGTCGGCTCCAGCACCGCGAGCTGCTTGACGGTGACCCAGTGGACGTCGACCACGGGCGCGTACATCACGCGGATGACGGAGTCGGCCAGCTTCTGCTTGGCCTCGTCGCCGCCCTCGTACGCGGCGACGACCTCCTGCGGGGCGGCGATGCCGCCGAAGGTGTCCTGCCACTCCTCCTTGGTGGTGCGCTCCAGGAACACCGACGGGTGGCAGGGGTGGGCGCAGGCGTAGTGGATGCCGTCGCGCTCGAAGAGCAGGCCCGCGTAGGCGGCGGCCGGGTCGAGGGTGAGGACGACGGTGCCGGGCTTCATCAGCGGCACCAGTTCCTCGGAGACCTTGCCGAGGACGACGTCCGGCACGGCGAGGATGACGACGTCGGCCTGGGCCGCGGCGTCGGCGGACTCGGTCAGCTCGCGGCCGAGGCCGCGGATCAGCTCCTGGCCCTTGGGGGACGCCTCGCTGAAGAGCACCCGGAAGTCGCTCTCGACCAGGTTGTCGGAGACACGCTGGCCCATCTTGCCGGCGGCCCCGATGACGGCGACGGTCGTCACATCGGTCTGGATCTCGGTGGCCATTACTCGCTCCTCAGAAGGGTGTCGATGCTGTGCTGCGTCCACTGGTGTTCGAGCCGGGCGGTGGCGTCGAAGCCCTCGTCCTGCCACGGGAGCCAGTGCTCCACGATCTGGTTGACGGGGCGCTCGCCGCGGGCTTCCCGGACGGCGGCGATCATGCCGTCGTAGTCGAGGAGGCCCTCGCCGAGCGGGCAGCCGGCGTAGGTGAAGCCGACCCAGCCGTCGCGGCGGGTGAAGGCGAAGTCCTTGACGTGGATGTTGACCGTGTACGGCGCGGCGGCGGCCACCACGTCGACGGGGCGTTCCAGCCGGGCGACGCTGTTGCCCGGGTCGAGGACGACACCGAGGTGGTCGCTGCCGACGCCGCGGACGACGGACACCAGGTCGCCGGTGGAGACCTGCTCGTAGGTCTCCAGGCCCAGGGTCACCCCGGCGTCGGCGTAGGCGGGCACGGTCTCCTTCAGGAGGGCGACGGCCTCGTCCGGCGTGGGCCGGTGGTCGACGGTGTTGAGCATGGAGCGGACGAACGTGACATCCAGTTCGGCGGCCATGTCGAGGTACCTGCGCAGCTGGTCCGGGCCGACGCCGCGGGTGCCGAGTTCCAGTTCCAGGCCCAGGTCACGGGCGGTGGCGCGGACGTCGGCGAGCTGGGCGGCGTCGTAGGACTCGATCGGCGCGTAGTCGCAGATCTGGAAGACCCGGCCGCCGAGGCGCGCGGTGTCGGTGAGCAGCTCGGTGAGGGTCATCGGCCGCGGCGCGCGGGCGGAGATCCGCCAGAAGTAGGCGTAGGTGCTGATGCCGTGGGCCATCAGGCCACCCCCACCGGGGTGCGGATCTCGTCTAGGACCGCCTCGACGCCTGCCGGGTCGTGCGCGAAGCGGCCGAGGAAGAGGCCCTCGGCGGTGCCGGACAGGCGGGTGAGCAGGCCGGGGCCGGCGCTGCCGCCGTAGACGACCGTCGAACCGGCGTGCTGGGGGTGGCTGTCGAGCCACTGACGCAGTGCGGTGCAGACGACGGCGATGTGCTCCGTGGCGGCGGGCTCGGGGGCGCCGATGGCCCACTGGGGCTCGTAGGCGAGGACCACGGCGCCGTCGAGGCCGTGCAGCAGGCGCTCGGCCTCGGCGACCGTGCGCCGCGCGGCCTCGGCCGGGGAGACCTGGTCGCGTTCGCCGACGCACAGCACCGGGGTGAGGCCGTTGCGCAGGGCGGCGGCCGTCTTGGCGGCGACGACCGTGTCGCCCTCGCCGTACAGGCGGCGGCGCTCGGCGTGGCCGACCTCGGCGTAGCGGCAGCCGATCTCCTTCAGGAAGGGGCCGCCGACCTCGCCGGTGTACGGGCCCGAGTCCTCGGTGGCCAGGTCCTGGGCGCCCACCTCGATGCCGTAGGGCGTGAGGATGCCGGCGGCCGGGACGATGGCCGGGAAGGCCGGGAGGACGAACAGGCGGGCGGCGCCGGAGGTGACCGCGGGGTGCCGCTGGGCCAGATCGGCGACCTTGCGCGCCCAGTTGAGGGTCTGGTGGTGGCCGAAGTACATCTTCAGGCTCACCCCCAGCAGGACGGGGGGCTGTGCGGGGCCGGACATCAGGCGGCCGCCTCGGCGCCGTCTTCGTAGTCGCACATCAGCTGGACCTTCGCCGCGGAGGCCGAGGTCTCGTCGAAGCGGTAGGTGAGCCACTCCTTGGCCAGGCGGCGGGCCAGTTCCAGGCCGACGACGCGCTGGCCGAAGGTCAGCACCTGGGCGTTGTTGGAGAGGATCGCGCGCTCCACGGAGAAGGAGTCGTGGGCGGTGACGGCGCGGATGCCCTTGACCTTGTTGGCGGCGATGGCGACGCCCAGGCCGGTGCCGCACACCAGCAGCGCGCGGTCCGCCTCGCCGCGGGCGACCAGCTCGGCGGCGGCTATGGCGACCTTGGGGTAGGCGGTGTGCCCGTCGGCGTCGACACCGACGTCGGTGACGGAGGCGACCAGGTCGCTGTTGGCCAGGTCC
The DNA here is from genome assembly GCF_055562815.1 of Streptomyces sp. NPDC016677. Taxonomy (NCBI): domain Bacteria; kingdom Bacillati; phylum Actinomycetota; class Actinomycetes; order Kitasatosporales; family Streptomycetaceae; genus Streptomyces; species Streptomyces sp. NPDC016677. The sequence continues at coordinate 52,013 of NZ_JBVHEO010000015.1, forward strand.
CGCTTGAGGGCTTCCTTGTACTGGTAACCGGCGTCGTCGCAGCCGACGACGATACGGAGCTTGTCAGTCATGACCGTCTTCCTCAGTGGTGGTCGATCAGCACGCCGTGCACGGCGCGGGTGATGAGGGCGAGGGAGTGGGCCCCGGCGTCCGGGGTGCCGAGGGACTTCTCGGCGTGCGGGCGGGCCCGGCCCTTGCGGGGCAGCAGGTCCGCGGTGGCGGCGGCGGCCCGGGCGGCGGCGGTGGCGGCCCGGTCCCAGGACGCGGTGAGCGCGCCGCCCGCGGCCACGGCCTCGGTGAGGGTGCCGGCGAAGGGCACGAGCACGTCGACCATGGTCTTGTCCCCGACCTCGGCGCCGCCGAGCCGCTGTACGGCGGCGGAGGCTTCCGCGACGCCTTCGGCGACCCGGGCGGCGGTCGGGGCCTCCTGGTCGCCGAGAGCGGTGGCGACGGAGCGCAGGATGGTGCCCCACAGGGCGCCGGAGGTGCCGCCCGCCTTGTCGGCCCAGGCGTCGGCGGCGTGGGTGAGGACGGTGGCGGCGCCGGCGCCCAGCTCGTGGGCGGCGCGGGCGGCCTCGCGGGCGGCGGTGGAGCCGCGCCGCATGCCGATGCCGTGGTCGCCGTCGCCGGCCACCGCGTCGATCCGGCCGAGTTCGTCGACGTGGGTGTCGACGGTGGCGGCCACCGCCTCCAGGGCGGCCAGGACGGTGGCGGCGGCGTCGCGGGAGGCGTCGGAGGCGGCGGGGATGCTCTGGTCGTCGGTCTCGGCGGCGGTCACGGCCCGGGCGGCGGGCGCCTCGGGCGCGTCGAGGGCGCCCTTGCGGTAGGCGGGGGTGTCGGCGGGGGCCCGCCACAGGTCTTCGAGGAGGTCGTCCAGCCAGGTGAGGGTGAGGGAGACACCGGCCATGTCGAAGCTGGTGACGAGTTCACCGACCTCGGGGTCGATCGTCTCGACGCCGGCTTCCGCCAGGAGGGCGGCGGCCTTGCGGTAGACGACGAACAGTTCCTCGTACTTGACGGAGCCGAGGCCGTTGAGGATCACCGCGGCGCGCTGTCCGGAGGGCCCGGCGACGTCCTCGGGGAGTTCCTTGAGCAGGGTGGAGACCAGGAGCTGGGCCGCCTCGTCGGCGGTGGGCAGCTTCTCCTCGCCGATGCCGGGCTCGCCGTGGATGCCGAGGCCGACGGCCATCCTGGCCTCGGCAACGGTGAACAGGGGGTGGTCGGCGCCGGGGAGGGTGCAGCCGGAGAAGGCGATGCCGAAGGAGCGGGTGCGGGCACCGGCGTGTGCGGCGACGTCGAGCACCTCCTTCAGCGGCAGGCCCCGCTCGGCCGCGACCGCCGCCGCCTTGAAGACGGGCAGGTCACCGGCGATGCCGCGGCGCTTGTCCGCCTCGCCGGGGCCGGCGCTGGCCACGTCGTCGGTGACGGCGAAGGTGTACGTCTCGATGCCGTCGGCGGTCAGCCGTTCGGCGGCCTGGCCGAAGTGCAGGACGTCTCCGGCGTAGTTGCCGTACATCAGCAGCACACCGGCGCCGCCGTGCGCGGCGCGGGCGACCGAGCGGATCTGGGCGGCGGAGGGCGAGGCGAAGACGTTGCCGACCGCGGCGCCGTGCGCCAGGCCCCGGCCGACCAGGCCGGAGAAGGCGGGGTAGTGGCCCGAGCCGCCGCCGATGACCACGGCGACCTGGCCCTCGGGGGTGCCCCCGGCGCGGACGACGCCGCCGGTGACGGGCCGTACCCAGCGCCGGTGGGCGGCGGCGAAGCCCTCCAGGGCCTCGTCGGCGAAGGCGGCGGGGTCGTTGAACAGGCGGGTCATCGAAGGGCCTCCATGCTCTGGTGCTCGGGGTCGGGGGCCGGTTCGTCGGTGCGGTGGCGGCTGGAGAGCCAGATCATCAAGGCGGCGGACAGCAGCATGAAGAAGCCGACCAGGTAGAGCGGTACGTAGTAGGCGCCGGTCCAGTCCTTGAGCCAGCCGGTGATGTAGCTGGAGGCGAACCCGGCGATGTTGCCGGCCGTGTTGATCAGGGCGATGCCGGCCGCGGCGGCGGCCCCGGTGAGGAACCGGGAGGGCACCGACCAGAAGACGGGCAGGGCGGCGAAGATGGCGCACGCGGTCACGGTGATCACGGCGACCGTGGCGGTGGGTGAGCCCATGTAGAGGGCGACGGGGATGGAGAGACCGCCGACGACCGCGGGGCCGGCCACGTGCCAGGTGCGGGTGCCGTGCTTGGTGGCGTGCCGGGTCCAGAAGAACAGCACGATCGCGGCCGGCAGATAGGGGATCGCGGTGATCCATGCCTTGTCCATCACGCTGAACGTGGTGTCGTACTGCTCCTGGAAGCCATTGATGATCGTCGGCAGGAAGAAGGCGAGGGCGTACAGGCCGTAGACGAAGCCGAAGTAGACGACGGCCAGGGTCCAGACGCGGCCGCTGGTGAAGGCGCGCTTGAGATCGCCCTTGGCGTGGCTGCCCTCGTGGCCGGTCTTCTGGGCGTTCTCCGCGGCGAGTTCCCGGGTCAGCCAGTCCTTCTCGGCCGGCGTCAGCCACTTGGCGTCGGCGGGCTTGTCGATCAGGTAGAACCAGGCGATGACGCCCAGCAGGATGGCGGGGACCGACACGAAGAGGAACATCACGCGCCAGCCCTCAAGGCCGAACAGGCCGTGGTGGCCGATGAGCCAGCCCGCCAGCGGGGCACCGAAGACCGTGGTCAGCGGCTGCGCGAGGTAGAACAGGCCGAGGATCTTGGTGCGGTGGCGGGAGGGCACCCACTGGCTGAGGAACAGGATCGCGCCGGGGAAGAACCCGGCCTCGGCGACACCGAGCAGGAAGCGCAGCGTGTAGAGCTGACCGCTGCTGCTCACCCAGGTGAACAGCAGGGAGACGATGCCCCAGGTCACCATGATCCGGGCCAGCCAGCGACGGGCTCCGAAGCGGTGCAGGGCCATGTTGCTGGGGACTTCCAGGACGATGTAGCCGAGGAAGAAGATCCCTGAGGCGAATCCGAACTGGGCGGCGGTCAGGGCCAGGTCCTGGCCCATTCCGTTCGGTTCGGCGAACGAGACGGCCGTGCGGTCCAGATAGTTCACGAAGAACATCAGGGCCACGAACGGCACGAGGCGTACCGAGACCTTCTTGATGGCAGTTCTCTCGACTGCCGCGGCTGGCGCGTCGGCACCCATGGCGACTCCTCGGCTCGCCCGGACAGCTCCGTCCGGGATGGCTCACGCCGGTGGCGCCGTCGAGGCGGCCGACCGGATCGCTCTCACGCTATGCCGCCGATCTAAATTGGTCACCAATTTACCAGTGTGGTGACCGTCATAGATTTCCGAACGGCCCAACTCTTGACAAACCTCACCCATCCGGCCGATGAACCGGCTGGTCAAAGCGGGTGCGGCGGCATCTGGTTGACTGGTGACCGTGACCAGTCAGCCTGATCAGCAGTCTCCGGACGCCGCTCCCGACCTGGCGCGGCTGCTGCGCCCCGTGGTGCGCGAGTCCTCTGTCAGCGAGGTCGCCAAGCGGCTCCTCGACCACCTCTCGGCCGGACACATCAAGCCCGGTACCCGGCTGCCCGCCGAGCGGCAGCTGGCCGAGGCGCTCGGGGTCGCGCGCTCCAGCGTGCGCGGGGCACTGTCCGCGCTGGACGTGCTCGGCATCATCGAGATCCGGCCCGGTTCCGGCTCGTACGTGCGCGAGGGCACCTCCGAGTTCCTGCCCCGGGCGATCAACTGGGGGCTGATGCTGGGCCAGCGGCGCACCCAGGACCTGGTCGAGGTACGCACCTACATGGAAGGCGTCTCCGCCCGGCTGGCCGCCGAGCGGGCCACCGACGACGACATCGCCCTGCTGGAGGAGCACCTCCAGCGCATGCGGGAGGCGCGCGGCGACGTCACGGCGTTCATCGACGCGGACATCGCCTTCCACCTGGAGTGCGCCCGCATCGCCCGCAACAGCGTCCTGAGCGACATCCTGCACAGCATCCGGGCCCTGCTCCAGGTCTGGATGGAGCGGGTCAGCGACATCGAGGGCACGGTCAGCGGCACGCTGTGCGAGCACGACGCGGTACTGGAGGCGATCCGCGCCCGCGACCCGGAGGCCGCCGACCGGGCCATGGCGGAACACATGCGCATGGCCAGCGCCCGGCTGCGCGCCTCGGTGGACGGCGAGGTCTGAGCCTGCCCGTCCCGTTGCCCGTCCCGTTTCCGGGCAGGCGTACCCGGTCGGGTCCCGGCATGCTGGGTGCCGGGAGGACCGGTACGGCGGAAGGCGGGCACGGTGGACTGGCGTGAGTTCGGGGAGCGGATGGCGCTGCTGGCGCGGGATCTGCTGGCCCAGGAAACGGTGGACGACACCCTGGGACGGATCACCCACGCGGCCACCGAGCTGGTCGAGGGCTGCGAAGCCGCCGGCATCCTCATCGTGCAGGCGGGCCGGGTGCGGTCGGTCGCGCCGACCGACCAGGTCGTGGTCGACAGCGACCGGCTCCAGGAGCGCCTCGCCGAGGGCCCCTGCTTCGACATCGCCCGCTCCGTCGCCGACGAGCGGGGCTTCCGGATCACCGACTTCAACGACGAGCCGGAGCGCTGGCCCGCCTACGTGCCCGCCGCGCGCGAGCTGGGCCTGGGCAGCATGATGGGCATCCTGCTGTACACGGACGACGAGGAGCTGGGAGCGCTGGACTTCTACTCCCGCCGGCCCGGCGCCTTCACCGAGGCCAGCGAGACGGCGGGCTGGCTGCTGGCCTCGCACGCCGCGGTGGCGTTCTCCAGCGCCCGCAGCCACGCCCAGATGCAGCAGGCGATCGACACCCGGCACACCATCGGTGAGGCGATGGGCATCCTGATGGGCAGTCACCGGCTCACCGAGGAGCAGGCGTTCGGCGTGCTGCGCCGCTACTCCCAGGACCACAATGTGAAGCTGCGGGACGTGGCCCGGCGCGTGTGCGAACTGGGCCGCCTGGACTGAGTCCGGCCCCCGGTACGGCGTGCGGCGCACCGGCGCACCCGCGCGGCGAGCGGGGTGCCCGGCGCCGGGCTAGGTTGGTGCAATCGGCCCGGTCCGGACGGCCGCGCCCACGAGCCGTCCCGGGAACCGGACCGACGACCGAGGCCGACGACCGACGGCCGAGGACCGAGGACCGAGGATTCAGGACCGCTTGGAGGAGCGCCTTTCCGTGAACCGGTTCCTGAGCCCTTTCCACTCCCTGTGGGACAGGCTGGCCGCCACCGCCCTCGTCCGGCAGGCCCGGGAGCTGGAGCTGATGCACCGGGCCATGGGTTTCGCCACGATCGCGCTGGTCACCCTGGCTCCGCTGCTGATCGTGGTGGCCGCCGCCGATCCGCTGGGGCGCGGCGGGTTCGCGGCGTGGCTGGCCGACGGCATGGGGCTGTCGGGGCGGTCGGCGCGGGTGCTGACCGAGATCATCAGCCCGCCGCGCGAGATCATCGGCACCACCAGCATCTGGGGTGGTCTGCTGCTCGCTGTGTTCGGGGTGTCCTTCGCGGCGAGCGTGCAGAACGGCTACGAACGGATCTGGGGCCTGCCGTCCGGCCCCTGGCACCGGGTCTGGCGCCAGCTGGCGTGGGTGGCGATGCTGACCGTGTACCTCTACCAGGAGGTGCAGACCCGGACCGGGCTGCACGGCACCGCGCGGATCGTGCTGTCCACGGTGACCGGCACGCTGTTCTTCTGGTGGGGCCAGCACTTCCTGCTGGGCAGTTCCGTCCGCTGGCGGGACCTGTTCCCGGGGGCGCTCGCCACGATGGTGGGGCTGATCGGCCTGCGGGGCTTCTCCTACCTGGTGTTCACCCCGCTCATCCTGGACAACGCGATCAGCTACGGCACGGTGGGCACCGTGCTCGTGGTGGAGTCCTGGCTCATCGGGGTGGGGTTCGTGGTCTTCGGCGGCGCGCTCGCCGGCCGCTGGTTCCACGAACACCACTGGCTGCCCCGCCGCGAACGCGACGCCGCCGACACGGACACGGACCCTCTCGGCGGTGAGTGACGTGAGCGGGGGCCGATGTCCCGCCGTGCCGTCCTCAAGACCGCCGCCGCACCCCGCCCGTCACCGCCGCCGCGGCCGTCGTGGCGAGGCCCGCGCCCACGGCGAGGGCGCCCCGGTGGCGGGAGAGCCACAGTTGCAGGCTGCGCGGGTGGGCCTCGTCGTCGAAGGCGCCGCGCGCCCCGAAGTCGGTGCCCGCGGTGTCGTCCGGGGGGTCGAACAGGTTGACCGGCCGGCGGGCCGGATCGACCGGTTCGCCGGTCTGCTGGGAGTCGTACCCGGTGCGGGCCAGGTAGCGGTCGAGGAGCGCCGGGGCGATCCGCTGCCCGATCAGCGTGGCGACGGTCGAGCCGCCGATCCAGTGCTCCCGGCGCCCGGGGTGGTCCACGGCGTGCAGGACGCCCTCGGCGGCCACCTCGGGCTGGTACACCGGGGCAACCGGGCGGGGATGCCGGGGCAGCCTGGTGAGGACCCAGCTGAACTGCGGGGTGTTCAGGCCGGGCAGCTGGACCATGGTGACCCGCACCCCGCTGCGGTCGTGCAGCAGCTCGCACCGCAGGGAGTCGGTGAAGCCCTGGATGGCGTGCTTGGCCCCGCAGTACACCGACTGGAGGGGCACGCTGCGCTGCGCCAGCGCCGAGCCGACCTGCACGATCGTGCCCCGGTCGCGGGGCCGCATCCGGCGCAGCGCGGCCTGCGTGCCGTACACGAAGCCGAAGTACGTCACCTCGGTGGCCCGTGCCAGCTCCTCGGGCCGTACCTCGTCGGCGGGCGCGAACACGGTGGTGAAGGCGGCGTTCACCCACACGTCGACCGGCCCCAGCTCGTCCTCGACCCGGCCCGACGCGGCGTCCACGGCCGCCGCGTCGGCGACGTCCACGACGAGCGGCAGTGCCCGGCCGCCCGCCGCCCGCACCTCCTCGGCCGCCCGCTGAAGGCCCTCGCGGCCGCGGGCCAGCAGGGCGACGGAGGCGCCGCGTGCCCCGAAGGCCCGGGCGGTTGCCCGGCCGACCCCCGCACTGGCCCCGGTCACGACCACCACGGGGGCGGCGCGGCGGGCCGTTCGGTCGGCGGTGTGGGCCATGGGAACCTCCCGGTCACGGACGGAGACGGCGAGTGCCCGGGTTGCCGTGACCGGTTGGCCGTAAACCGGGGGCTCCCCGGACCGCGACTCACGGGCACGACGGCGCGTATCCGGAGGCCATGACCGGCCCGTGAACCGGGCACACCACGGCGCCTCCCGGTCCCGGACGGCACGAGCACACCCCCGTGGACCGGGCGGTCAGCGGCCCCGCGGCGGTGCCGTGCTCGCCCGTTCCACCAGCCGGGTCGGCACCAGGGTCGTGCCCCGCTCGGGGGCGCCCTCGCGCATCTGGCGCAGCGCCGCCTCCACGCACAGCCGGCCCACCTCGGCGAAGTCCTGGTGCACGGTGGTCAGCGGCGGCAGGAACACACCGGCCTCGGGGATGTCGTCGAAGCCGATGACGCTCACGTCCTCGGGCACCCGCCGCCCGCTCTCGTGCAGGGCGCGCAGCAGCCCCAGTGCCATCTGGTCGTTGGCGACGAAGACGGCGGTGCACTCCTCGCGTGCCGCCAGCTCCAGCCCGGCCCGGTAGCCGGACTGGGCCGACCAGTCGCCGCGGACCGGGGGCGGCGGGGTGCGGCCCGCCTCGGTGAGGGTCGCGCGCCAGGCGTCGGCGCGGCGCTGGGCGGCGTAGGAGTCCTCGGGCCCGGCCAGGTGCCACACCGTCTCGTGGCCGAGGCCGAGCAGGTGCCGTACGGCGGCGCGGGTGCCGCCCGCCTGGTCGGTGTCGACGACCGTGTAGTGGTCGCCGGCGTCGGAGTCCACGACCACCACCTGCACCTGCGGCGGCAGGGTGACGGTGGCCGCGTCCAGCAGGTGCACCTCCATGATGACGATCACCGCGTCGACGGCGAGTTCCTCCAGGCGGGTGAAGGCCCCGCGCACCTCGTCCTGGGTGGGCACGGCGACCGGCAGCAGGGTCACCGCGTACCCCTCGTGCGCGGCGGACTGGGCGATGGCCTCCAGGGTGCGCACGTTGCCGGTCGTGGACAGTGTGAAGGTGATCACTCCGATGGTGCGGAACTCACCGCTCTTGAGCGCCCTGGCCGCGCTGTTTGGCCGGTAACCGAGCTCCTTCATGGCCGCCCGCACCGCCCGCCGGGTCTCCTCGGTCACCCCTGCGTACCCGTTGGAGACCCGGGAGACGGTCTGCGAGGAAACCCCCGCCAGCCTGGCCACATCCGCCATGGAGGCGTTCTGCGCCCGGCCGCCGCGCCTGCGCCGGGGGCCTGTTCCGGAAGCTCCGGCGAATCCCGCCGGTGCGGGCGTGCTCGTCGTGGCTCGCTCAGCCATGTCCACTCGCCGTCCGCCGCCTTTCCTTGTTCGTGCGGGGCTCGCACGGGCCGCTGCCCGAGAGGCCCTTGACCGTCTTGACCGGAGCACGGTAGACATGCCGCCTACCGGATGTTCACGTAAACCTAACAACCCCAGCCCGTCTCCGCGCTGTCGATGTTTACGTAAACATCGCGAGTTCAGCATATGAACCCCAGCAAGGAACGAGATGACGACGCTGCACCCCCCAGCGGCCTCCGGACCGCGTCCCGCACCGCCCAAGGCGCGCCGGGACCGCCGGTCCTGGACCGGCTGGGGCTTCATCGGCCCGTTCGTGGCCGTGTTCGCCCTGGTCTTCCTCGCGCCGATCGCGTACTCGATCTACCTGAGCCTGTTCCGCGAGCAGTTGATCGGCGGCACCACCTTCGTCGGCCTGGACAACTACCAACAGGCCCTCGACGACGACCGGTTCTGGTCCGCCCTCGGCCGCGTCACGCTCTTCCTGGTCGTGCAGGTGCCGATCATGCTGGGTCTCGCGCTGCTGGTGGCCCTGGCCCTGGACAGCGGGCGCCTGTACGGCCGGGACTTCTTCCGGATCTCGATCTTCCTGCCGTACGCCGTGCCCGCCGTGGTCGCCACCCTGATGTGGTCGTTCATGTACGGCACCCGCTACGGCCTGGTCGGTGACATCAACGACGCCCTGGGCATCTCGCTGCCCGACCCGCTCGGCGCCGACCTGATGCTGGCCTCCATCGGCAACATCGTCACCTGGGAGTTCATCGGCTACAACATGCTGATCTTCTACTCGGCGCTGCGGGTGATCCCGAACTCGCTGTACGAGGCGGCGCAGATCGACGGCGCGGGGCAGTTCCGGGTCATCACCGCCATCAAGCTCCCCGCGATCCGCGGCGCCCTGGTGATCGCCACGATCTTCTCCATCATCGGCAGCTTCCAGCTGTTCAACGAGCCGAGCATCATCCGGCCGCTGGCGAGGAACGCCATCACCACCGACTACACGCCGAACTTCTACACGTACTCGCTGTCCTTCAACGGACAGCAGCAGAACTATTCCGCGGCGGTCGCCATCATCATGGGGCTGATCACCATGGTCATCGCCTACATCGTCCAGCTGCGCGGCACGCGCAAGGGAGTGTGAAGCAGCGATGACCAGTCCTGTCACCACCGCCTCGGGCCGTCACCACGCCGCCCCGTCCGGCCGTTCGCACGCCGCGCCGCCGCGGCTGCGCTCCCACCGCCGCCGGCCGTCGCCCGGCAAGCCGAAGCGCAGTGTCCTGCTGACCGTCCTCACCGGCCTGGTGCTGCTCTACGCCCTGGTGCCCCTGCTCTGGCTGCTCATCAGCGCCACCAAGACCCAGGAGGGGCTGGGCGGTTCGTTCGGCCTGTGGTTCGACGACGACTTCGCCCTGTGGAGCAACATCGCCGACACGTTCACCTACGACGACGGTGTGTTCACCCGCTGGCTGCTGAACACCCTGATGTACGTCGTCCTGGGCGCGGGCGGCGCCACCTTCCTCGCCGTGCTCGGCGGCTACGCCCTCGCCAAGTACCAGTTCCCGGGAAAAAAGGCCGTGTTCGCCGTAGTGATCGGCGCGGTCGCGGTGCCGACCACGGCGCTGGCGGTGCCCACCTTCCTGATGTTCAGCAAGATGGGGCTCACCAACACCCCTTGGGCAGTCATCATCCCGTCACTTATTTCGCCGTTCGGTCTGTACCTGATGTGGGTGTTCGCCACCGATGCCATACCGACCGAACTGATGGAAGCCGCCCGTATCGACGGCGCGAGCGAGGCTCGAACTTTCTTCCGGGTTGCACTGCCGCTGCTGGCTCCCGGTATTGTGACGGTCCTGCTGTTCACCATGGTCGCGACATGGAACAACTACTTCCTGCCGCTGATCATGATCAAGGATCCGGACTGGTACCCCCTGACCTTGGGACTGAACGCCTGGAACGCTCAAGCCCAAACGGCCGGCGGCGAAGTGGTGTTCAACCTGGTCATCACCGGATCTCTGATCACCATCGTGCCCCTGGTCGCCGCGTTCCTGCTGCTCCAGAGGTACTGGCAGTCCGGGCTCGCCGCCGGGAGTGTCAAGGAGTGACGGCAGCTCCCCCCAGCACGAACTCCCCCCACGCATGTTCCTCGTTCTGCACACCCCCGACAGGGCCGAACCCGGCCACAAGGAAGTGGAAGCTCGACCATGCACAAGCACTCGCGCCGACTGCTGCGCAGCATCGGACTCGTCTGCGCTCTCGCGCTGGGAGCCACCGCCTGCGGTGACTCCGACGGAGAATCGAGCGGGAAGTCGGTCTCCGAGTCCGACATCAAGGCGGCTCTGGAGAAGGGCGGCGAGATCACCGTGTGGGCGTGGGAGCCCACGCTGAAGAAGGTGGCCGCGGACTTCGAGAAGGCGCACCCGAAGGTCAAGGTCAACCTGGTCAACGCCGGCACCAACGCCGACCAGTACACCGCCCTGTCGAACGCCATATCGGCGAAGAAGGGCGTCCCGGACGTCGCGCAGATCGAGTACTACGCCATCGGCCAGTACGCGCTGTCCAAGGGGCTGACCGACCTCAGCGAGTTCGGCGCGGGCAAGCTCGCCGCGCACTACTCCCCCGGCCCGTGGTCCGCGGTCCAGTCGGGCACCGACGGGGTGTACGCGCTGCCCATGGACTCCGGTCCGATGGCGCTCTTCTACAACAAGAAGGTCTTCGACAAGTACGGCATCGAGGTGCCCAGCACCTGGGACGAGTACGTCGAGGCCGCCAAGAAGCTGCACGACGCCGACCCCAAGGCGTACATCACCGCCGACGCCGGTGACGCGGGCACCACCACCAGCCTGCTGTGGCAGGCCGGTTCGCGCCCGTACTCGGTGACCGGCGGCACCAACGTGAAGGTCGACTTCTCCGACCAGGGCGCCACCACCTACAGCGACACCTGGCAGAAGCTCCTCGACGACGACCTGGTCGCCCCCATCGCCGCCTGGAGCGACGAGTGGTTCAAGGGTCTGGCCGACGGCACCATCGCCTCCCTGGCCACCGGCGCCTGGATGCCCGCCAACCTGGAGTCGGGCGCCAAGGACGCCTCCGGTGACTGGCGGGTCGCCCCGCTGCCGCAGTGGAAGGAGGGCGGCAAGTCGAGCGCGGAGAACGGCGGCAGCTCGCTGGCCCTGCCGGAGCTGGGCAAGAACGAGGAACTGGCCTACGCGTTCGTCGAGTACGCCAACTCGGGCAAGGGTGTGCAGTCCCGGCTGGAGGAGGGCGCCTTCCCGGCGACCACCGAGGACCTGCAGTCCTCGACGTTCCAGGAGACCAAGTTCGAGTACTTCGGCGGCCAGCAGGCCAACAAGATCTTCGCCGAGTCGGCGGCCGACGTCGCGGACGACTGGTCGTACCTGCCCTTCCAGGTGTACGCGAACTCGATCTTCAACGACACCGTGGGCAAGGCCTACGTCTCCGACACCAAGCTGAGCGACGCCCTGAAGTCCTGGCAGGACGCCTCGGTCAAGTACGGCAAGGAGCAGGGCTTCACCGTCGAGTGACCCGACAGCTCGACTCCCGGGGCGGCGCGGCGAGTCCGCGCCGCCCCTTCGCACATCTGCACCTCTGGAAGGACCGCCATGATCTCCACTCTCCTGTCGCGCCCCGGCGGCCCGGACGACGACGACCGGACCCCCCGCCTCCTCTTCGGTGCCGACTACAACCCCGAGCAGTGGCCCCGCGAGGTGTGGGACGAGGACGTCCGGCTGATGCGCGAGGCCGGCGTCAACGTCGTCTCGGTGGGGATCTTCTCCTGGGCCCGGCTGCAACCCGGCCCGGACCAGTGGGACTTCGGCTGGCTCGACGAGGTCATGGATCTGCTGCACGCGCACGGCGTCGGGGCCGACCTGGCCACCGCGACCGCCTCCCCGCCGCCGTGGCTGACCACCGCCCAGCCGGAGATCCTGCCGGTCACCGACCGGGGCGAGACGGTGTGGCCCGGGGCCCGGCAGCACTGGCGGCCCACCTCACCGGTGTTCCGCGAGCACGCGCTGCGCCTGGTGCGCGAGCTGGCGACGCGTTACGCCGCCCACCCGGCGCTGGTCGCCTGGCACGTCTCCAACGAGCTGGGCTGCCACAACGTGTACGACTACTCCGACGACGCGGCCCGTGCCTTCCGCACCTGGCTGCGCGCCCGGTACACCTCCCTCGACGCCCTCAACCACGCCTGGGGCACCGCGTTCTGGTCCCAGCGCTACACCGACTGGGACCAGATCCTGCCGCCCCGGCTGGCCGGCTCCCACCCCAACCCGACGCAGCAGCTGGACTTCAAGCGGTTCTCGTCCGACGCGCTCAAGGACCACCTGCGGGCCGAGCGCGACATCCTGCGGGAGATCACCCCGGACATCCCGGTCACCACCAACTTCATGGTGATGGGCGGCACCAAGGGCATGAACTACGCCGACTGGGCGCCGGAGATCGACTTCGTCTCCAACGACCACTACGTGCACCCCGGTCCCCAGGACCGCGACGAGCTGTCCTTCTCCGCCAACCTCACCAGCGGCATCGCCGGCGGGCGGCCGTGGTTCCTGATGGAGCACTCCACCAGCGCGGTGAACTGGCAGCCGGTGAACGTGGCCAAGCGGCCGGGCGAGCTGGCCCGGGACGCGCTGCTGCACGTGGCGCACGGCGCAGACGCCGTCTGCTACTTCCAGTGGCGGCAGTCGGCGGCGGGCGCCGAGAAGTACCACTCGGCGATGGTCCCGCACGCCGGCCCGGACAGCGACCTGTTCCGCGCGGTGGTGTCCCTGGGGCAGACCCTGAAGGCCCTGGCGCCGGTCGCCGGCAGCGAGCGGGAGGCGGCCGAGGTCGGCATCCTCTTCGACTGGGAGTCGTGGTGGGCGAGCGAGCAGGACTCGCACCCCACCTCGCTGCTCGACTACCGCCAGGAGGCCCTGGACTGGTACTCGGCGCTGCTGGCCCTCGGCGTCCGGGCCGACCTGGTCACCACCGGCGCCGAGCTGAACCGCCACAAGGTGCTCGTCGCGCCGGTACTGCACCTGGTCCCCGCCGACCTGGCCAAGGAGCTGACCCGGTACACCGAGCGGGGCGGCCACCTGGTCACCACGTACTTCTCCGGTGTCGTCGACGAGAACGACCACGTCTGGCTGGGCGGCTACCCCGGCGCCCTGCGGGAACTGCTCGGCATCCGCATCGAGGAGTTCGGGCCGCTGCTCGACGGCGACACGGTGCGGCTCGACGACGGCACACTGACCGGTTCGCTGTGGACCGACCGGATCACCGTCACCGCCGAGGAGACCGAGGTGCTCGCCCGCTACGGCACGGGTGACCACGCCGGGCGCCCGGCCGTGACCCGGCGGCCCGCCGGCGACGGTTCGGCCGCCTATGTCTCCACCCGGCTCGGCGTCGCGGGGCTCACCGAGCTGCTCCCCCGGCTGCTGGAGGCGGCCGGGGTGGCGAGCGACCTCCCCGCCGGGCTGCGCGGACGCGTCGAGGCGACCGTGCGGCGCGGCCCGGACGCCCGGTTCCTGTTCCTGGTCAACCGCACCGACGACACGGTGCCGGTGCCGGAGCTGCCCGGCGAGATCCTCACCGGCACCACCGGCGCCGACGGCACCCTCGTCCTCGGCCCCCGCGAGGTCGCCGTACTGCGGCAGCCCGACGCCTAGCCGCACCCGCCGTCCGCGCGCTCCCCTCAGGGGGCGCGCGGACCCGCACCCGACCCAGGAGGACCTGTGACACCCGACCCGCGCGAACAGGACGTACGCCGGCGCATGGCGGCCCGGGAGCTGTACTCCGACGGCGTACCGGGCCTGACGGAGGAGCGGCTGCGCGGCAAGGAGCTGGCCGACGCCTACAACCGGACCGCTCCCCGCGACGAGGCGGGCCGTACGGCGCTCCTGACGGAGCTGTTCGGCGCGCTCGGCACGGGCGTGTGGATCGAGCCGCCGCTGCACGTGGCCTACGGAGGCAACGTCCGCCTGGGCGACGGCGTGTACGCCAACTTCGGCCTCACCCTGGTCGACGACGTCGAGGTGGTCGTCGGCGACCGGGTGATGTTCGCCCCGCACGTCACCGTGAGCACCACCGGTCACCCGGTCCACCCGGAGCTGCGCCGGGACGGCACCCAGTTCTCGGCGCCGGTGCGCATCGAGGACGACGTGTGGATCGGCGCGGGGGCGCTGATCATGCCGGGCATCATCATCGGCCGGGGGTCGGTGGTCGGCGCGGGCAGCGTGGTGACGGCCCACGTACCGCCCATGACGGTGGTCGCCGGCACCCCGGCGCGGGTCCTGCGCGAGATCACCGACGCGGACCGGGAATGGACGTACCGCCCGCCGCGCACCCTGCCGCTCGACCGCCCCGTGCGCGTCCCGACTCCCCTTCCCCCAACAGTAGGATGATCACCAGGTGCGGTCCCGACGCACCCGGACGACGGACGACGGAGCGTGCCATGACGACGGACAGTTCCCGGCCCCTGGAGATCGACACCAGCAAGGCCCATCCCGCGCGTGTCTACGACTGGCTGCTGGGCGGCAAGGACAACTACCCCGTCGACGAGGCGGTCGGCCGGACCCTGCCGGCGGAGGCGCACGACGCGGCCCGGCAGAACCGGGCGTTCATGAACCGCGCCGTCGCCCACCTCGCCGCCCAGGGGATCGACCAGTTCCTCGACATCGGCACGGGCATCCCCACCGAGCCCAACCTGCACCAGATCGTGCAGCGCACGGTGCCGACGGCGCGGGTGGTCTACGCCGACAACGACCCGATCGTGCTGCGGCACGCCGAGGCGCTGCTGGTGAGCCGTCCCGAGGGTGCCACGGACTACATCCAGGCCGATGTGCGCGACCCGGACGAGATCGTGAAGCACGCCCGGGCCGTCCTCGACTTCGACCGGCCGATCACCCTGTCCCTGATCGCATTGATGCACTTCATCCCCGACGACCAGGACGCCCACGGCATCGTCCGGCGGCTGGTCGACACCCTGCCCTCCGGCAGCCACCTGGTGCTCTCGCACGCCGCGATCGACCTCTTCCCCGAGCTGGCGGAACAGGTCATCGCGCAGTACGCGAAGGGCGGCATCCGCCTCGGCTTCCGCACCCGGGCGGAGGTCGCCCGGTTCTTCGACGGACTGGAGCTGATCGAGCCGGGGCTGGTCACCGCGCCCGAGTGGTACGGCCCGGACCAGGAGCGTCCCGAGCCGGAGGAGAGCGGTATCTACGCGGCGGTCGCGCGCGTGCCCTGACCGTCAGCGCCGGCGGCTCCGGGCCGCCCAGCCGCTGCCGATCCCCGCGACGTGCAGCGCCAGCAGGGCGAGCCCGACGAGCATGAAGTTGACCGACGTGAAGACGTCGTTGGTCGAGATGTCCGCCGCGTTGATCAGAAAGGCGATGAGGAACAGAACCGCTGCGACGATGGCGAGCACGGGGGCCTCCTCTGGTCGGACGGCGCCGATCGGCGCCGTGCCACCCGTATGCCCCCGTCCGGGCCCGGAACACGGTGGCGGACTACTCCCTCGCTGATGCCCGTACAGTGGAACAACGGTCCTTTACGGACATACCCCACACCGCGGAGCACCGATGCACCCCCCGTCCCCCGCCCCGGACGACGATCCCGGCACGCTGTTCGGGCTCGACGCCCTGACGGAGCCGGCCGGGACGGGTCCGTCCTTCCGTGACTCGGCCACGGCCCGCCGGCTGCTGCCCGTCCGGGAGATCCACGCCGAGCCCGCGGCGGCCGCCTCACCGCGCGGCCGGCAGATCCTCGCCCGCTTCCCCGGCGCCCGGCTGACCGAGGTCGCCTCCCACTGGGGCATCCCGGGGCTGCACGGCAACGAGGGGAACGTCGAGCGCTGGGTCCGGGTCAAGGGCGAGACGCTGGTGCTCGGCGAGCGCAAGACGCTCACCACCCGCCCGAACGGACGCTCCGCCGACTGGATCGCGCCCGGCGCCTCCAACGGCTGCGCCATGTCCTGCGCCTACTGCTACGTGCCCCGGCGCAAGGGCTACGCCAATCCGGTCACGGTCTTCACCAACATCGACCGGATCATCGGACACATCGGCCGGCACGTGGCCCGGCAGGGGCCGAAGCCCGAGCCGAACCAGTGCGACGCGACGGCGTGGGTGTACGACATCGGCGAGAACGGCGACTGCTCGGTGGACGCGCTGATCAGCGACAACACCGCGGACCTGGTCCACGCGTTCCGGCGGTGGCCGACCGCGAAGGCGTCGTTCGCGACCAAGTTCGTCAACCCCGACCTGCTGGCCCTCGACCCGCGCGGCCGGACCCGGATCCGTTTCTCGGTGATGCCCCCGCAGGACGCCCGGCTGCTGGACCTGCGCACCTCACCGGTGCCCGAGCGGATCGCCGCCGCGGCCGACTTCCTGGACGCCGGGTACGAGGTGCACTTCAACCTCTCCCCCGTGGTGCTCCGGCCCGGCTGGCGGGACGCCTGGGCCGAGCTGCTGGATCACCTCGACGACGTCCTGCCGGAACGGGTCAAGCGGCAGGCCGCCGCCGAGGTGATCATGCTGACGCACAACCGGGACCTGCACGAGGTCAACCTCGGCTGGCACCCCCGGGCCGAGGAGGTGCTGTGGCGGCCGGAGCTCCAGCAGGCCAAGCGCTCCGAGAACGGGGCACTCAACGTCCGTTACCGCAGCCGGGCCAAGGCGGAGGCGGTGGAGGCCCTGCGCGGTCTGATCGCCGCCCGCGCGCCCTGGCTGCGGGTGCGCTACGCGTTCTGAGCCGTCACTTCAGGGCGTCGGCGAACAGCGGGACGACCTTGTCGAGCGCGTAACCCACCGACAGCACGGAGTTGGTGGCGAAAGCGGTGCTGATGTCAGTGTCGTCGAAGACGACGTCGTGGCCCTTCTTCACCGCCGGCAGCGACTTGTACAGCGCGTCACCGGAGATCTTGGACGCCTCGATGCCGATGGGCGCCATGACCACCAGGTCGGCGTCGAGCATCTGGAGGTTCTCCTCGGAGACCGCCACCGAGAAGCCCTCACCGGCCTCCGCCTCGACCTCCGGGTTGTTCTCGAAGCCCAGCTCCTCGACGAAGCCGATCCGGTCGGTGCCGCGCACGTAGGCGCCCCAGCCGGCCGAGGTGCGGGAGCCGACCGTGATCGTCCTGCCCTTGAACTCGGGGTGCGCCTTCGCGGCGGCGGCGAACTCGTCCTGGGTGTCGGCGATCAGCTCCTTGCCCTTGTCGGCGACGCCGAGCGCCTGGGAGATCATCGTGGTCTGCTTCTCCCAGCCGATCTTGTACTGCTCACCGCCCTTGGGCACCCCGATGGTCGGGGCGATCTTGCTGAGGGTGTCGTAGCGGGTCTGGTCGCCGCTGGACTTGGTGTCCAGGATCAGGTCCGGCTTGAGGGCGGCGATCTTCTCGTACTCGGGCTCCAGGGTGCCGATCTTCTCGGGGCTCTTGTCGTACAGGTCCTTCGCCCACGGGCCGACGCCGTCGCCGCCGAAGGCCAGCCAGTCGCTCTGGCCGACCGGCTGCACGCCCAGGGCGAGGGCGGTCTCGGCGTCGCCCCAGCCGAGGGCGACCACTCTCTTGGGCTGTTCGTCGATGGTGACGGTGCCGAACTTGGTGGCGACCTCGGCCGGGAAGGCGCCGGAGGCCGCCTTCGCCGAGGAGCCGGCGGCGGCGGAGTCGTCCGAGGACGAGCCGCCGCAGGCCGCGAGGGCGCCCATCAGGGACAGGGCGAGGGCCGGGGCGAACAGGCGCCAGGGGCGGCGGGAGGCGGACGCAGGAGACATGAGGGGGCTCTTTCTGTGCGGTTCACGCGGTTCACGGGGCGGGGACGTGGTGCCGGCCGAGCGGGACCACCATCGGGGTGCCGGAGGCCGGGTCCGGGATCACCGTCGAGCGCAGTCCGAACACCTCGCGCACGAGGGACTCGGTGACGACGTCGGACGGGGCGCCCTCGGCGACGACCCGGCCGGCCTTCATGGCGATCAGGTGATCGGCATAGCGGCAGGCCAGGTTGAGGTCGTGCAGGACGACGGCGAGGGTGACGCCGCGGTCCCGGTTGAGGTCGGTGAGCAGGTCCAGGACGTCCAGCTGGTGGCTGATGTCGAGGTAGGTGGTGGGTTCGTCGAGCAGGAGGATGTCGGTCTCCTGGGCGAGCGCCATGGCGATCCACACGCGCTGGCGCTGGCCGCCGGAGAGTTCGTCCACGGACCGGTCCGCCAGCTCCAGGACGTCGGTGGCGAGCATGGCCGCGGCGACGGCCTCGCTGTCCGCCGTGGTCCAGCGGCGGAACCAGCCCTGGTGCGGGTAGCGGCCCCGGCCGACGAGGTCGGCCACGGTGATGGCGTCGGGGGCCACGGGGCTCTGCGGCAGCATGCCGAGGCAGGCGGCCACCTCGCGGGTGGAGGTGCGGTGGATGTCCTCGCCGTCCAGGAGCACGGTGCCGGCGGTGGGGGTCAGCAGCCGGGCCATGGCGCGCAGCAGCGTCGACTTGCCGCAGGCGTTCGGGCCGACCACCACGGTGAGGCGGCCCGGCGGCAGGTCGACGTCGAGACCGGAGATGATCTCGCGCTCCCCGTAGCCGAGACCGAGGTCACGGGTCTTAAGGGTGTGCTGGGACGACACCGGGGTTCTCCTACGTCGGACGGGTACGGGGGTGACGGACGGGGTGCGGTGCGGTCAGCCGGCGCGGCCGACCCGGCCCGCCCGGGCCAGCAGCCACAGCAGGTAGGGGGCGCCGATCACGCTGGTGACCACACCCACCGGCACCTGGGTGCCGGGCAGCGCGTGCTGGGCGGCGAAGTCGGCGAGGCACACCAGCGCGGCGCCGGTCAGCGCGGACGGCACCAGGGCGGCGCCCTGGCCGGGCACCAGGCGCCGGGCGATGGGCGGGGAGACGAAGGCGACGAACCCGATGGGTCCGGCCGCCGCGGTGGCCACGCCGACCAGGGCGGTGGCGCTCGCCAGCAGCGCGAGCCGGTCGCGCTGCACCCGGGCGCCGAGTCCGCCGGCCGTCTCGTCGCCGAGCTGGAGCGCGCCGAGGCCGCGGGCGGCGGCCAGGGTGAGCGGCAGCAGGACGACGGCGCAGCCGAGCAGGGGCCAGAACTGGTCCCAGGAGCGGCCGTTGAGACTGCCGGTCAGCCAGACGAAGGCATTCGACGCCTCGGTGACCTCCGCGCGGGTCATCAGGTAGGAGCGCAGGCTGATCAGCCCGGTGCCGACGCCGATGCCGATGAGCACGAACCGTCCGCCGCTGACCCCGTCGCGCCAGGCGAGCAGGTAGATGGCGGTGCCGGCGACGAGCGCGCCCACCAGGGCGCTGCCCGACATGGCGAGGCCGCTGAGGCCGAACGCCATGGAGGCCAGGACGGCGCCGGCACTGGCGCCCGCGCTCACGCCGATGACGTCGGGGCTGGCCAGCGGGTTGCGCAGCAGTGCCTGGAAGACGGCGCCGGACAGGCCGAAGCAGCAGCCGACGAGGAGGGCGAGCAGGGCGCGGGGCAGCCGCAGTTCGCCCACGATGAACCAGGTGCCCGCGTCCGCACGTCCGGTGAGGACCGCCAGTACGTCGGTGAACGGGACGTCGATGTCGCCGACGGCGAGGGACAGCACCAGCGCGGCCGACGCGACGAGTGCCAGGGCCGCGCACACGGCGGTGAACCGGGTTCTGCGGGCGCGGCGGAGGCGGCCGATGTGCGCGGCGGCCTCCAGGGTGGCGGTGCGGGCGTTCACAGGTCCGCCTTCCCACGTCTGCGGACGAGCAGGATGAACGGCACGCAGCCCACGGCGGCGGTGACGACGCCGACCTGGACCTCGCCGGGCGGGGCGACGACCCGGCCGATGACGTCGGCGGCCAGCAGCAGGACCGGGGCCAGCAGGGCGCTGTAGGGCAGCACCCAGCGGTGGTCGGGGCCGGTGAGCACGCGGACCGCGTGCGGCACCGCCAGGCCGACGAAGCCGATGGGTCCGGCGATCGCGGTCGCCGCGCCGCACAGCAGGACCACGCTGACGGCCCCCACCAGGCGGGCGACGGCGACCCGTTGGCCGAGGGCGCGGGCGATGTCGTCGCCGAGCGCGAGGCCGTTGAGGCGCGGTCCCATGCCCAGCGCCAGGACGCCTCCGGCGACGACGAAGGGCGCTGCCTGGAGGAGGACGTCGAGGTCGCGGCCGTCGAGCGCGCCGACCTGCCAGAAGCGGTACTGGTCGTAGGTCTGGCTGTCGGTGAGGAGCATGGTGTCGGTGAGGGAGACCAGCAGCCCGGTGGCGGCGGCTCCGGCGAGGGCGAGCTTGACGGGCGTGGCGCCCTCGCGCCCGAGGCCGGCCACCCCGTAGACGAGTCCCGCCGCCAGGCAGGCGCCCAGGAAGCCGAACCAGATGTACTGGCCGGGTTCGGTGAGGGACAGGACGCTCATGGCGAAGACGACGGCGACGGCCGCGCCCGCGTTGATGCCGAGCAGGCCGGGGTCGGCGAGCGGGTTGCGGGTGACGCCCTGCATCACGGTGCCCGCGAGGCCGAGGGCGACGCCGGCCAGCACTCCGGCCAGGGTGCGCGGGAGGCGTACCTCCTGGACGACGAGCTGGGCGCGGACCGAGCGGTCGGGGTCCAGCACGCCCCGCACGACGTCGCGCAGGGGCACGTCGCCCGAGCCGACGGCCAGGCTGAGCGCGACCGACGCGGCGAGCAGGACGGCCAGCAGGCAGAGCCCCGCCGTGAGGGCCGCGCCACCGTGCCGCCGGCCGGCACCGGTCCCGGTGTTCCCGGCGTCCTGCGGACGGGCCGGGGCGGGAGCGGTCACCGGGGGGCCGGCCGCGGGGAAGGGACTGGGCGCATGGGAAAGTCCTTGGGGCAGGTGAACGGCCCGAGTCACCGGGCGGACCCGCCCGGATGATCAGGTAAGGCGAACCTAACATCAGATATCGTTCGGTTCGCAACCACTCATCGTCCCCGCACAGCTTGGAGCCGGCCTTGCCGCACACGATCGACACCGCCGAGGACCGGCCGGACACCGGCACCGGCGAGGGCTGGGCCGAGCTCGGCTCCCGCGCCGAGCTGCGCGAACTGCTGGGCGAGCCCTGGCCCCTGGTCATCGACAAGGTCCACGACCGGCTGACCGAGGAGGACCTGGAGATCCTGGCCCGCTCCTCCTTCTGCCTGCTGGGCACCTCCGACGCCGCCGGGAACTGTGACGTCTCCCCGCGCGGGGACGCCCCGGGCTTCACCCATGTCCTCGGGCCGGACCGGATCGCCCTGCCGGACCGCCCGGGGAACCGGCGCGGGGACAGCTTCCACAACATCCTCGACAACCCTCGTGCCGGTCTGCTGTACCTGGTCCCGGGCGGCAAGCAGGTGCTGCGGATCAACGGCCGGGCCCGCATCCTCACCGACGCGCCGTTCTTCGACGCGATGGCGGCGGGCGACGGCAGGCGCCCCGCGCTGGCGATCGTGCTGGACATCGACGAGATATACCTGCACTGCCCGGCCTCCCTGAACCGCTCGGGCCTGTGGAAGCCGGAGTCCTGGCAGGCGCGTTAGCCGGAGTCCGGCCAGGCGGGCCGAGCCGCCGTCTCGCCGTCGTCACGACCCGGCACTACCAGCAGTTATTAGGTTAGGCTAACCTTCGCCTCGTGAGATCTGGTGAAGAAGCGGACGGCGCCGTGCGGTTGCGCGGCCATGAGCTGTCGGCCACGGACGTGACCGTGGCGTACGACGGCGTGGACGTCGTGCACGGCGCCGGGGTCGAGTTGCGGCCCGGCGAGGTGACCGTCCTGATCGGCCCGAACGGCAGCGGCAAGTCCACGCTGCTGCGTACGATCGCCCGGCTGCAACGGGCCCGGAGCGCCACGGTACGGATCGACGGCGACACCGACGCGTCGGCGCTGACGTCCCGTGAGTTCTCGCGGTACGTGTCGCTGCTGACCCAGGGCCGCCCCACTCCGAGCGGGCTGACGGTGCGCGACGTGGTCGAGTTCGGCCGCTACCCGTACCGGGGCCGCTGGGGTCGGTCGGACCCGGACGGTCCGGCCGCGGTCGACCGGGCGCTGGCCCTGACCGGCGTGACGGAGCTGGCCGGACGCGGCGCGGACCACCTCTCCGGCGGGCAGTTGCAGCGGGTCTGGCTCGCCAGCTGTCTCGCCCAGGAGACCGGCGTCCTGCTCCTCGACGAACCGACCACCTACCTCGACCTGCGCTACCAGGTCGAACTCCTCGATCTCATCCGTGACCTGGCCGACGACCACGGCATCGCCGTCGGTGTCGTCCTGCACGACCTCGACCAGGCGGCGGCCGTGGCCGACCGCGTCACCCTGCTCGAAGCGGGCCGGATCGTCGCCGACGGTCCGCCCGAGGAGGTCCTGACGCCGGAACGGCTGACCGCCGTCTACGGCATCCGGATCGACGTCGACACCGACCCCCTCACCGGCCGGCTGCGCACCCGCCCGATCGGCCGTCACCACACCCGACGTGAAAGGCTCGGCACCACCTCATGAGACGTACGCTCCTCACCGCGGTCACCGTCACCACCGCGGCGCTCGCCCTGTCCTCCTGCGGCACCACCGAGCCGGCCGCGGACAGCTCCGGGAAGTCCTCCGAGGCCATCACCCTCACGGACGGCACCGGCGCGAAGGTCGAGCTGGACGGGCCCGCCACCAGGGTGGTCGCCACCGAGTGGAACGTCATCGAGAGCCTCGTCTCGCTCGGTGTGGAGCCGGTGGGCGTCGCCGACCCCAAGGGCTACGACACCTGGGACAGCGCGGTGCCGCTGACCAACTCGCCCAAGGACATCGGCACCCGCGGCGAGCCCAGCATGGACACCGTCGCCTCGCTCAAGCCCGACCTCATCGTGACCACCACCGACCTGCCGGCCTCCGCCGTCAAGCAGCTGAAGAAGGTCGCCCCGGTGCTGTCGGTCAAGTCCGCCGACGGCACCGGCCAGATCGACCGGATGCTCGGCAACGTCGACCTCATCGCCGAGGCCACCGGCACCACCGAGAAGGCCAAGACGGTCCGCAAGGACTTCGAGGCCAAGGTCGCCGAGGGCAAGAAGGCCATCGCCGACGCCGGTCTGGACGGCGCCGACTACGCCTTCGCCGACGGCTACGTCACCGCCAACCAGGTGTCGATCCGCCCGTACACCGCGGACTCGCTGCTCGGTGAGGTCGCCGAGGAGATCGGGCTGAAGAACGCCTGGACGGTCAAGGGCGACGCGGCGTACGGCCTCGGCTCCACCGACGTCGAGGGCCTGACCGACCTGCCGGACGACACGAAGTTCGCGTACATCGGCAACGACGCGGACGACAACGCCACCCCGTTCACCGGCGTCCTCGCCAAGAACTCGGTGTGGAAGTCGCTGCCGTTCGTCGAGTCCGGTGACGTGCACCGGCTGGACGACGGCATCTGGATGTTCGGCGGACCCGGGTCGATGTCGGCGTACATCGACTCCCTCGTCGACGCGCTGACGAAGTAGCGAGGTCATGGCCGTCACCACGACGAAACCCGTCACCCGCCCGTCGGCGGCTCCCGTCTCCCGTCCGGGCGCGGGCGCGGTGACGGCCGGACTCGTCCTCCTGGTCGCCGTCCTCGCCGTCTGGGACATCGCCCAGGGCACCGCCTCGGTCGGACCGGCCGAGGTGTTCAAGGCCCTCACCGGGCGGGCCGACGCCTCCGACGCGTCGGTCGTGATCGCCTCCCGGCTGCCCCGGGCGGCGGCCGGCCTGCTGGTCGGCGCCGTCCTCGGCGTGGCCGGCGGCGTCCTCCAGGCGGTCAGCCGCAACGTCCTCGCCTCCCCCGACACCCTGGCGGTGAACGCCGGTTCGTACCTGGCGCTCGGCCTGGCCGGCGCCACCGGCCTCTCCCTGCCGCTGCTCGCCTCCTCCGGCGTCGCCTTCGCCGGCGGCCTGGCCGCGGCGGCGACCGTGCTCGGCCTGTCCGGCCTCGGCACGGGCACCGTCCGGCTGGTGCTGGCCGGTACCGCGCTGATGCTGGGCCTGACCTCGGTCACCGAGGGGCTGCTCCTGCTCTTCCCCGAGCAGACGGAGGGCCTCTACGCCTGGAACCAGGGCGGCATCGGCCAGAACGGCTTCGACGGCGTCCTGCAGATGCTGCCGGTCGCCGTGCTCGGCCTCGCGGGACTGCTGCTGACGGCCCGCCGGATCGACGCGCTCGCCCTCGGGGACGACGCGGCGCGCGGCCTGGGCGTGCCGGTGCGTGCCACCCGCGTCACGGTGGTCGCGCTGGCCGCCCTGCTGTCCGCGGCGGCGGTCACACTGGCCGGGCCGATCGGCTTCGTCGGCCTGTGCGCGCCCGCGCTCGTCCGGCCGCTGTCCCGCCGGTTCCGGGGGTTCGCGCGCTCGCGCGGCAGCCTGCCCGCGGCGGCGCTCACCGGCGCGGCGCTGGTCCTGGGTTCGGACGTGCTGCTGCGGACGCTGGCGCCGGACGACCTGTCGGTGGCCGTGCCCACGGGTGTGGTCACCAGCCTGGTCGGTGCCGTGTTCCTGGTCGTGATGGCGACGCGGCTGCGGGAGACCGGCGAGTCGGGCGCACCGGACCGGCTGCGCGTGCCCGGCCGGGCGGCGTTCCTGACCGCGGTGGTCCTCCTGGTGGCCGCCCTCGTCGGCGTCACGATCGCGGGGGTGCTGATCGGCGACAGCAAGCTGCTGCTGGGCGATGTCGCCAACTGGGTGCAGGGACGGGCCGGGCAGACCGTCTCCTTCGTCCTGGACACCCGCGTGCCCCGCGTGCTGGCCGCGCTCGGCGCCGGTGCGGCCCTCGCCCTGTCCGGCACGCTGGTGCAGGCCGTCACCCGCAACCCGCTCGCCGACCCCAGTGTCCTCGGCGTCTCCGGCGGGGCAGCGCTCGGCGCGGTGCTGCTGGTGACGACCGTGCCCACGGCCGGCGGATGGGGCGTCGCCGGGGCGGCGTTCGCGGGGGCCGGCGTCACCGCCGCCCTGGTCTTCGGCCTCGCCGCGCGGGACGGCTTCCGACGCAACCGCCTCGTCCTGGTCGGCATCGGCGTGGCCTCCGGGACCACGGCGCTGATCAGCCTGCTCATCGTGCTCACCGACCCGTTCAACGCGACCAAGGCGCTGACCTGGCTGTCGGGTTCCACCTACGGGCGGACCCTGCCCGACGTGCTGCCGGTCGCGCTGGTCCTGGCCGTCGGCGTCGTCTTCGCGGTGGCCCGGCGCACCGAGCTGGACCTGGTGTCGCTGGACGAGGACACGCCCCGGCTGCTCGGGCTGCGGCCGGCCCCGGGCCGCCTCGGCTTCCTGGTCGTGGGCGTCCTGCTCAGCGCGACCGCCGTGGCCTGCGCGGGCACCATCGGCTTCGTCGGCCTGGTGGCCCCGCACGCGGCCCGCGCGCTGGTGGGCCGGCGGCACGTTCGGGTCGTCCCGGTCGCGATGCTGCTGGGCGCCACGCTGGTCTGCGCGGCCGACCTGCTGGGCCGCACCGTGATCGCCCCGGCCCAGCTCGGCGCCGGCCTGATGACGGCGGCCATCGGCACGCCGTACTTCCTGTATCTGCTGATCCGCAGCCGGCGGTAGACGGGGGGGGGACGGCCGGCTGCGGGGCTGCTGCCGTGCCG
Source organism: Streptomyces sp. NPDC016677 (assembly GCF_055562815.1). Lineage (NCBI taxonomy): Bacteria > Bacillati > Actinomycetota > Actinomycetes > Kitasatosporales > Streptomycetaceae > Streptomyces > Streptomyces sp. NPDC016677. The sequence continues at coordinate 77,948 of NZ_JBVHEO010000015.1, forward strand.
CCGTGGGAGGAACCCCGCCGCCGGGCGCGGTGACAGGCGGATGCGGAGACCGGCGTCGGCTTGCCGTCCCCCGCCCCTGCGGCCAAGCGCCCGAGCGGAGCACACCGACGCCGAGGCCGTCTTCGCCGAGGGGTACCGGGCTGCCCCGGAAGCCGGCATGGCGGGGCCCTGGGCGCAGCGGGAGCGGTACACACCGTCCTGCCCCCTGACGGCTATGAGACGTCACGTCAAGTTACTGAACCGTAATGAGTCTGGTGCTACCCCGGGTAACTCCTGGCCCGGTACGGTCCCGACACCTCTGCACAAGCAGCGCGAGCACACTCCACCAGGAGGTCCGCCATGCCCGCACGCCCCGCCCTGCTCGCCACCGCGATCGCCGCCGCGCTCGCCCTGGGCACCCAGGCCGTGCCCGCCGCCGCGGCCGGCGGTTCGGCCGCCGTGGTCTCCCGCGGCGTGGAGATACCCGCCTTCTACACCCCGCCGTCCGCCCTGCCCGAGGCCGACGGCGCCCTGGTCCGCAGCGAGCCGCTGAAGCTGGCGCTGAGCCTGCCGAGCCTCGGCGGTCCGCTGCCCGGCCGGGCCACCCGGCTGATGTACAAGTCGACGGACGCGGGCGGCGGCCCGGTGGCCGTCACCGGCGCCTACGTCGAGCCCACCGCGAAGTGGCGCGGCGACGGGCCGCGTCCGCTGGTCGTCGTCGCCCCCGGCACCATGGGCCAGGGCGACCAGTGCGCCGCCTCGATGGGCCTGGAACACCCCGTGCGCTTCAACGGCCGGACCGTCTCGGTCGGTTACGAGGACCTGGCCGTCTACCGGCTGCTGGCCCGGGGCATCGCGGTCGTCGTCACCGACTACGCCGGGCTGGGCGCCACCGACCGGCTGCACACCTACGTCAACCGCGTCGACGAGGCGCACGCGGTCCTGGACGCCGTACGGGCCGCCCGGTCCCTGCCGGACACCTCCGTCACCGCCGGGTCCCCGGTGGGCCTGTTCGGCTACAGCCAGGGCGGCGGTGCGACGGCCGCCGCGGCCGAACTCCAGCCCTCCTACGCTCCCGACGTCGCACTGTCCGGCACCTACTCGGGGGCCGCGCCCGCCGACCTGACCGAGGTCACCGAGGCGATCGACGGCAGCGATCTGGCGGGCGCGCTGGGCTGGTCCCTCAACGGCTTCCTGCAGACCGAGCCGGCCCTGCGCCCCGTCGCGGACCAGTACGTCAACCAGGCGGGCAGAAAGGCGCTGGAGGACCTGTCGACCATGTGCGTCGGCGACGCGCTGTTCGGCTACGCCTTCGCCCGCAGCGGTTCCTGGACGAAGACGGGACAGTCACTCGGCGACATCATCCGCGCCGAGCCCACGCTCCAGGCGTTCCTGGCCGAGCAGCGCATCGGCGCCAGGAAGCCGGCCGGCCCGGTCCGGGTGGCCACCGGCACCAGCGACGACCTGGTCCCGCACGGCCAGACCCGCGAGATGGCCGCCGACTGGTGCGCGCTGGGCGCGAAGGTGGACTACGAGCCGGTGCTGCTGCCCGACGTCGGTGACAAGCTCGTCAACCACTTCGGCGCGCTCCTCGCCGACCAGGGCGAGGCCGTCTCCTGGCTGACCGACCGCCTCGCGGGCGAACCGGCCACGTCCGACTGCCGGAGTCTGCCGCTCCAGCCCTGACCCGACATGGAGGTGCCGGTGACCCGGGGGTCACCGGCACCTCCACGCCTGCCGTCACTTGGTGGTGAGCATGCCCTCGCGCAGCCGGGCCAGGGTCCGCGACAGCAGCCGGGAGACGTGCATCTGGGAGACGCCGAGGCGTTCGCCGATCTGCGCCTGGGTCATTTCCTCCACGAACCGCATATGGATGATCTGCCGGTCGCGTTCGCCGAGTTCGGCGATGAGCGGGGCCAGCGCGTGGAAGTCCTCGACGAGTTCCAGCGCCGCGTCCTCGGTGCCGATGAAGTCCGCGAGGACGGTCTCGCCGTCCTCGCTGCCGCCGAGCGCGGCGTCCAGCGAGGAGGAGTTGTAGCCGTTGGCGGCCAGCCTGGCCTCCACGACCTCGTCCTCCGTCAGGCTCATCAGCTCGGCCAGTTCCCTGACGGTCGGCGTGCGGCCCAGCCGGCTGCGCAGCTCGTCCGTCGCCTTGGCCAGCTCCACCCGGGCCTCCTGGAGGCGGCGCGGCACGTGCACCGCCCAGGACGTGTCGCGGAAGAAGCGCTTGATCTCGCCGACGATGTACGGCACGGCGAAGGAGGTGAACTCCACCTCACGGGTCAGCTCGAACCGGTCGATCGCCTTGATCAGGCCGATCATGCCGACCTGGACGATGTCCTCGCGCTCCTCCGGGCCCCGGCTGCGGAAGCGGGACGCCGCGTAGCGGACCAGGGACATGTTCATCTCGATCAGGGTGTTGCGCGCGTACTGGTATTCGGGAGTCCCCTCCTCCAGCACCGCGAGCTGGTCGAAGAAGAGCCGCGACAGTTCGCGGGCGTCCTTCGGTGCCACCTTCGACGGGTCGGCGACCTGGGGCAGCCGGACCGCTTCTCCATCGACGTCCGTCTTCCGCGTCGTCATCGCCGACGTCATCACGAGCCCTCCCGAGTTGTCGTTCCGGTACCGGCCCACTGAGCCGGCAACAGGTCGCGTACCCCGGCTTTCCTCGAACACGCCTACGTCTTTCCACTGATCTGGACGCCGGCGGTCCACCGGACGGCCGAGTGCCGTACCACCACGCGAGCGACCCGGCCGCCGGACCGGGCCACCGCCCCGCCGCGGCGGCGCGTCTGACGCGGCACCACGGCGGGACGGGGCCCGGCCCGGTGCCCCGGTGTGAGCCGGCGCGGACCCGGGCAGCAGCCACGGCGTGCGCCGGACGATCAGTGCGGCACAGAATTCGCGTAGGCAAAAGCCATGACGGAACAGAAAGGCGGCAGCGTGAGGAATCCCAAGCCCGACGCCCGGCCGGGGCCGCTGGGCCGGATGAAGATGCCGCAAGCGGTCGCGAACCTGCCGGGACAGGTCCGCGAGGAGCTGACCCACCGGCTGCGGCGCAACAAGCGGGCCTTCCGCGAGGAGGACGTCCAGGTCGTCGAGCGGCCGTTGCTGAAGCGGGCGGTCGGCGCCTCCGCGCTGGGCAACTGCATGGAGTGGTTCGACTTCGGCGTCTACAGCTACCTCGCCGCCACCGTCGGCAAGGTCTTCTTCCCCGGCGCCTCCCCCGGCGTCCAGCTGATCTCCTCCTTCGCCACCTTCGCCGCCGCGTTCGTGGTCCGTCCGCTGGGCGGCCTGGTCTTCGGTCCGCTCGGTGACCGCGTCGGACGGCAGAAGGTGCTCGCCACCACCATGATCATGATGGCGCTCGGCACCTTCTCCATCGGCCTGATCCCGAGCTACGCCACCATCGGCATCGCCGCCCCGGTCCTGCTGCTGCTCGCCAGGATGGTCCAGGGCTTCTCCACCGGCGGCGAGTACGGCGGCGCCACCACCTTCGTCGCCGAGTACTCACCGGACCGCCGGCGCGGTTTCCTCTCCAGCTGGCTGGATTTCGGCACCTTTGTCGGATATGCCCTGGGTTCCGCGCTGGTGACCGTGCTCCATCTCCTGCTCACCGACGACCAGATGCTCTCCTGGGGCTGGCGCCTGCCCTTCCTGATCGCCGGTCCGCTGGGCGTCATCGGTCTGTACATGCGGCTGAAGCTGGAGGAGTCCCCGGCCTTCCAGCAGCAGCTGGACGAGCACGAGAAGAGCCTCGCCCAGAAGTCGGCGGGCAGTGAGTTCAGGACCATCCTCAAGAACCACTGGCGTCCGCTGCTCATCTGCGTGGGCATCGTGCTGCTGTACAACGTCACCAACTACATGCTCACCGGGTACCTCCCGACGTACCAGACCGAGACGCTGGACCGCTCCAGCGGTTTCGCGGACGTCCTGGTCCTGATCGGCATGGTGTGGATCGTGCTGCTGATCACCTTCCTCGGGCGGCTGAGCGACCACGTCGGCCGGCGTCCGCTGTACGCGGTCGGCGCGGCGGCGATGATCGTGCTGGCCGTGCCGGGGTTCCTGCTGCTGAAGTCGGACGGCACGGTGGCGCCGGTGTTCGGGATGCTGCTGCTGTCCACCCTGCTCGCCTGCTTCGCCGCGCCGAGCGCCGCCACCCTGCCCGCCCTCTTCCCGACGGCCGTGCGCTACGCCGCCATGGGCATCGGCTTCAACTTCGCCGTCGCCGCGTTCGGCGGCACCACCCCGCTGTTCACCGAGGCGCTGGTGAACGCCACCGGCAACGACCTGGTGCCCGCGTACTACCTGATGACGGCCGGCGCCATCGGTCTGCTGACCGTCCGGTTCCTGCCGGAGAGCGCGCAGGTGCCGCTGCGCGGATCGCGGCCGATGGTCGGCTCCCGCACCGAGCGGCAGGAGCTGATCACCACCTCCGAGGAGCTGTACGACTTCGCCAAGGAGCGCTCCGCGTCCCGCTGAGCCTCACCGCCGGCTCAGCCGTCCCGGCCACCACACCCGCCGGCCGATGTCCCGGGCGAGCGCCGGTACCAGCAGGGACCGTACGACCAGGGTGTCGAGCAGCACGCCGAAGGCGACGATGAAGGCGATCTGCACCAGGAAGCCCAGCGGGATCACCCCGAGCGCCGCGAAGGTCGCGGCGAGCACCACACCGGCGGAGGTGATCACCCCGCCGGTGGTGACCAGGCCGCGCAGGACGCCCTGGCGCACCCCGTGCCGCAGGGACTCCTCCCGGACCCGCGACATCAGGAAGATGTTGTAGTCCACGCCGAGGGCGACCAGGAACACGAAGCCGTACAGCGGGACGGACGGGTCCGTGCCGGTGAAGCCGAGGACGTGCGGGAAGACGAGGGCCGAGACGCCGAGGGTGGCCAGGAAGTTCAGCGCCACGGTGAGCACCAGCAGGGCCGGCAGCAGCAGTGAGCGCAGCAGCGCGACGAGGATGAGGAAGATGACGGCGAGGACGACGGGCACGATGAGCGTGCGGTCCCGTTCGGCGGTGCGCAGGGTGTCGTACTGCTGGGCGGTGTAGCCGCCGACCTTCGCGTCCGCGCCGGGCACCGCGTGCAGTGCGTCGCGCAGCCGGGCCACGGTCTCCTTGGCCGCGTCGCTGTCGGCGGCGGCGCTCAGGGTGACGTCGACGCGGACCCGGCCGTCGACGGTCAGCGGCTCGCCCCCGCCGGGCCGGCCGGACGCGGTGACGGGGGCGGCCGAGGCGACGCCGTCGGTGTCCTCGGCCACCGCGACCACCCGGTCCGCGCGGCCGGCGTTCGCGATGACGACCGCGGGGTTGCCGGAGCCGCCGGGGAAGTGCTCGCCCAGGGTGCGCTGGGCCTCGACGGACCGCGCCTCGCCGACGAAGGTCTCGTCCAGCGGTACGCCCTCGGAGTCGAGGGCCGGCGCGAAGGCGGCGGCGGCCAGCAGGCACACCAGGGAGACGGCCCAGACCTTGCGCGGCGCCCGGTCCACCAGGCCGGCGACCCGGTGCCACACGCCCCGCTTGTCCTCGGCCGGACGGGGCCTGACGGGCCAGTAGGCGGCGCGGCCCAGGAGGACGAGGACGGCGGGCAGGAAGGTGAGGGTGGTCAGGACGGCGCAGACGATGCCGATGGCGCCGACCGGGCCGAGCGCGCGGTTGTTGGTCAGGTCGCTCAGCAGCAGGGCGAGCAGGCCGAGCGCGACGGTGGCGGCGCTGGCGACGATCGCGCCCCAGGACTCGCGCAGGGCGGCGCGCATCGCCGCGAAGCGGTCCTCGTGACGGGCGAGTTCCTCGCGGTAGCGGGCGGTCAGCAGCAGGGCGTAGTCGGTGGCGGCGCCGATCACCAGGATGGACAGGATGCCCTGGACCTGGCCGTCGACCCGGACCACGTCCAGGTCGGCGAGGACGTAGACGACCGCGCAGGCCACGCCGAGGGCGAAGACCGCGCCGAGGATGACGAGGAAGGGCAGCAGCACGCTGCGATAGACCAGCAGCAGGATGACGAGGACCGCCACCAGCGCCACGATCAGCAGCAGGCCGTCGATGCCCGCGAAGGCGTCGGACAGGTCGGCCTGGACGGCGGCGGGTCCGGCGATGCCGACCTGGGTGCCGGGGACCTTCCCGGCGGCGTCCCGGACGCGGTCGAGGACGCCGGCGAGGTCGTCGCCGAGGTCGGGCCGCAACTGGACGACGCCCTCCAGGGCTTCGCCGTCCTCGGACACGACGGCGGGCGACACCCGCCCGGTCACCCCGGGGGTGTCCGCGAGCGAGGCGAGCGCCTCGGTGGCCGCGGCCCGCCGGCCGCTCACCTCGCCGCCGCCGTCGGCGGTCCACACGACGATCGCGGGCAGCGTCTCGTCCTGCCGGAAGGCTTCCTGTTCGTCGATCACCTCGGTGGACTCGGCGCTGCGCGGCAGGAACGCGGCCTGGTCGTTGGTGGCGACCTCGCCGAGGCGTCCGGCGAACGGGCCGGTGGTCGTGCCGACGCCCAGCCAGGCGATCAGCAGCAGGGCGGGCAGCAGCAACCGGACCCGACGGGCCCGGCGCGTGGTGACAGGCATGACTCTCCCGAGCGACAAGGTATCTCAACCAAAAACAATCTTAATCATCAAGATAGTTTCGGGTCGAGCGTATCCGACACGTGCTCCTTCTGCCCGCGCCCCGCCGCTCGGAGGCACCCGGACGGCGGATCAGTGCCGGCCGGTCTCCAGCGTGGCCATCTCCTCGTTCAGCGCGGCCAGGAAGCGCACCACCACCGACAGCTCCGCCTCGGTGAACCGGTCACGGGCGGCGTCGGTCGCCTGGGCGAGCGGCCGGAACCAGGAGCGGGCCGCTGCCATCGCGTCGGCGGCGTAGTGGAGGTGGACGACCCTGCGGTCGGCGCTCTCCCGGACCCGGCGGATGTGGCCCGCGCGTTCCAGCCGGTCGACGCAGGCGGTCACGGCGCCGGAGGTCAGGCCGAGGTGCTCGCGCAGCCGCCCGGGGGTCATCGGCTCCTCGGCGTCGAGGATCGCCGCGAGCGCCTGGACGTCCGTGGGGTGCAGCCCCTGGTCGGCGGCGAACCCGTGCGCCAGCCGGTTGATCTCGCCGTTCACCCTGCGCAACTGGACGGCGAAGCTCCACAGATCGGTCCCGCCGTCCGCCGCCCCGCTCTTGTCTTCCGCACTGGCCACGTGATCAGCCTATAGAAGGCTCTCCCGGTCGGAGTCCGGCCAGACGTACGGCAGGTCGTCCGGCACGCCCGGGAACAGGGCGCCGTAGGTCTCCGGGTCCTTGCGCACCAGCGCCGAGCGGTGGCTGCGGTGGAACGGCTCGTCGCCGAGCCAGGGCGGCAGTTCACCGGCGTCCGCCAGTTCCGCCTGGTCGCGCACCGGGGCGCCGGGGCGCACTCCGGCCAGTCCGGCGACGAGGGAGGCGGCACAGCTGTCCTGGTGTCCCCGCTCGCGCCAGACACGGCAGATCTCCAGGCCGTAGCGGACCAGGGCCTCCTCGTACCCCGTCCACATCTTCACCGCGGGGTGATGGCGCCACCCGTAACCGGGCACGGTCAGACCGCGCAGCACCTGGAGCGCCTCGACCCGCTGCTTGCCGAGCCGGCGACGGTCCAGGGCGAGGGCGGACGCGCAGAAGTCGGGGTGCGGAAGGAAGGTCTGCATGGCCTCGTCCTTCGTGGGTCAGCCGTGGACCGGACATCGGTCGGCCGTGGACCGGACATCGGTCGGCCGTGGACCGGACATCGGTCGGCCGTCGGTCGGCCGTCGGTCAGCGTCGGTCATCCGTCGGTCAGCCGGGGAAGCGTCCGCGGACGCGGAGGTGCCGGCGCCGTTCGGCGTAGGCGAGGTCGTCGCGCCACAGCCGGCCGGCGGCGGCCCTCATCGCGGGGCGCAGCAGCGGCGACAGCCGCCGGGCGAGCGCGAATCCGGGCCGGTCGGAGGTGGCCAGCGCGGCCTCCACGACGGCGGTACGGGGTGTGCCGAGGGCGTCCGGGCCCAGGGGCGTGGCGTGGGTCTCGACGACGGAGCCCGTCCCCTCCCCCTCGGTGATGCGCATGACCACGGTACGGGGTCCGGGCGCGGTGAACTCCGCACGCACGGGGACGACGAGCCGCCCGCCGAGCCGGAAGGAGACGTCGACGACGAAGCGGTCGCCGTCGTCGGTCCCGTCGGGTTCCCGGACCACGGTGAGGTCGGTGAAGGAGTAGGGGTGGAACCAGGCTCCGTGCCAGGGGTCGAGACGGTTGGCCACCACGTCCTGAGGGTCGCAGCGCCCCGCTCCGCGCCACACCGACCGGACGGCCGTCGGGAGCGCGGGCCGGGTGGGCACCACGGGCGCCCCGGTGGGCTGTTCGCCGCCGGCCGCGTCGAGCCGTACCCACACCAGGACGCCGTCGTCGTGGACCGGCAGCGGCTCCCAGCCGGCCCGCGCCGTGCCGTCCAGGGCGAGTCCGTGCCAGTGGCAGACGAGCGTGCCGCACCGCACCGGGCTGTCGGCCAGCGGGGCGCCGAGGTGCGGGCAGACGCCGGGCCCGCCCACCAGGCGTCCGCGCGCGTCCCGCCAGACGACGACCTCCTCGCCGGCGACCGTGGCCGCCAGCGGACGGCCAGGGCGTACGTCCGTCCGGGCACCGATGACGTACCAGTTGCCGGAGGAGCGGGCCCGGGCCCGCTCCAGCGCCCCGGCGATGACGGCGGGCCGGGCCGCGCGCCAGGTCGGCGGCTGGCGTTCCCAGGGGACGGGGCGGCGCCTGAGCCGCAGGGGGTAACGGCCCGGGTCGGGACTCATCCGGCCTCCTCACACTCGGCTCTCGGACGGCGGACATGCCGGGCCACGGGCCCGCAGCCGGGCCGCGGCCACCCGGGCCAGCCCGTCGGCCGCGACGAGCGCGCGGCGGCGGCGCGGCACCACGGCCCGCCGGTGCAGCACGGCGTGGCCGCCGGCCGCGATGGCGTCGAGGATGCCCCGGTAGAGCACGCAGGCGGTGCGGATACACGGCCTGGCCACCGGGTCCAGCATCGCCAGGCCGGGCACGGCCTCGCGGTACACGGACCGGGTGAGGTCCTCGGCGGCGCGCAGGGCGGCGGTGATCCGGTGGTCGTGGCGGCCGGTGCGGCGGCTCCACTCCAGCAGCGCCCGGTCGACACCGTGCGCGGCGAGCAGGTCCGCCGGGAGGTAGATCCGGCCGCGGTCCAGGTCCTCGCCGACGTCCCGCAGGAAGTTGGTCAGCTGGAAGGCGACGCCGAGCGCGGCGGCGTGCGGGGCGGCGGTGTCACGGGAGGTCACGGTGCCCAGCACGGGCAGCATCTGGAGGCCGATGACGGCGGCCGAGCCGTGCATGTAGGCGCGCAGGTCCTGGTAGGTGGCGTAGTCGGTGACGGTCAGGTCGCTGCGCATGGACGCCATGAAGTCGGTGAAGTGCGCCGGGTCGATGGCGTGCCGGGCGGCGGTGTGGGCCACGGCACGCACCACCGGGTCTCCGTCGGCCGGGCCGCCCCTCAGGGCGGTGCGCAGCCGGGCGTCGAGCCGGTCGAGGGCGGCGGCGCGTTCCTCGGTGGGCGCGGCGGCCAGGTCGTCGACGATGTCGTCGGCCCGGCGGGCGAAGCCGTACAGGGCGTGCACGGCCGGTCTGCGGTCGGCGGGCAGCAGGCGGGTGGCGAGGAAGTAGGTGCGTCCGTGCCGGGCGTTGAGGCGGCGGCACCGGGTGTAGGCGGCGCGCAGCCGCGGGTCGGTGATGCCGGCGGCGTCCAGTTCGCGCGCGGTCATCGTCGGCCGCCGGTGATGCGGGCGGCGGCCAGTTTCCCGGAGAGCAGGACGGTCGGCACCCCGACGCCGGGGGTCGTGCCGCAGCCGGCGAGGACCGCGTTGGCGGTGCCCCGCACCAGGTTGCGGGGCCGGAACGGGCCGGTCTGGGCGAAGGTGTGGGCCACCGAGAACGGGGTTCCGGCGGCGTGGCCGAGAGCGGTCCAGTCGGCGGGGGTCACCAGGCACTCCTCCTCGATGGCGGCGGCGAGGCCGGTCAGACCGCGGCGTTCCAGGGTGGCGAGCAGCCGCGCGCGGTAGCCGGGGGCGAGGTCGGCCCAGTGCGCGGCCGACGGTCCGATGTCGGTGTTGGGGCAGGGGGCGAGGACGTAGTGGGTGTGCCTGCCCTCGGGGGCGAGTGAGGGGTCGCCGGCCGTGGGCCGGGTGATGAGCAGGGACGGGTCGGTCATGAGGGTGCCGGTCCGGGTGAGTTCGTCGAACGTGCGGCGCCAGGCGGCGCCGAAGGAGAGGGTGTGGTGGGCCAGTCCGGGCCAGGTGCGGGTGGTGCCGGCGTGCAGCACCACGGCGGAGGGCGCGTGCCGCAGCCGCAGCGGACGGCGCGGCCGGCGGCCCAGCAGCCGGTGGGCGACGGGCAGGTCGGGGGTGAGGACGACGGCGTCGCAGGGGACGCGCCCCTGGCCGGTGACGACGGCGGTGACCCGGTCGCCGGACCGCTCCAGGCGGGTGACGGCGTGTCCGAGGCGCAGCTCGGCCCCGGCGGCGACGGCCGCGTCGGCCATGGCCCGGGGCAGCGCGTGCATGCCGCCGCGCGGGAACCAGACCCCGGCGACAGTGTCCATGTAGGCGATGACGGCGTACGCGGCCAGCGCGCGGGCCGGGGCGACCCCCGCGTACAGGGACTGGAAGGAGAAGACGCGCCGCAGCCGCTCGTCGTCGAGGAACCGTCCGATACGGGTGTCCAGGCGGCCGAAGCCGCCGAGTGCGGCCAGCCGGGCCAGGTCGGGGGTGAGCAGGCCGAGCGGGGAGTCGAAGTTGGCGTCGATGAACCGGCGCATCTGTACGGCGTACAGCCGGGTCAGCCAGGTCCTCAGCCGCCGGTAGCCGGCCGCCTCCCGGGCGCCGGCGAACCGCTCGACCTCGGCCTCCATCGCGTCCGGGTCGGTGTGCACGTCGAGGGTGCTGCCGTCGGCGAACCGGGCCCGGTAGGCGGGGTGCAGGGGCAGCAGGTCGACGCGGTCGCGCAGCCGCTCGCCGACCGCGGCGAAGGCCTCGTCGGCGAGGTCGGGCATGGTCAGGACGGTGGGCCCGGTGTCGAAGCGGTAGCCGCCGCGCTCCAGCTGCCCGGCCCGGCCGCCGGGCACCGCCTCGCGCTCGACGACGGTCACCCGCCGCCCGGCGCCCAGCAGGTGCAGGGCGGCCGACAGCCCGGCCAGCCCGGCACCGACGACCACGACGTGGTCGGTAGGGCCGGTGACCGTGCGGGTCACCGGGTGCCCTGCCCGATCCCGGCGCCGGCGCCCGGGCCGGCGCCGGCGTCCGACGGCGGCTCCGCAGGGGGCGGCCGGTCCGGACAGGCGGGCGTGGCGGGGGCGGGAGCGGCCCCGGCGGTGCGCGGGGCGCCCCGGCCGGTGTGCTGCCGGTCGGTGTGCCCTCGGTGGGTGTGCTCCCGGTGGGTGTGCTCCCGGTGGGTGGCGGACGGGACCCGGACGGCGGCGGTGGCGCGCGGCCCGGGTGAACCGGCACCCGGCGACCCGGGCGGGCGGGCGGGCGGCGCCGCGGCGTTCCGTGCGCGGGGGCGGCTGTCGTGCGGGGTGTGACCGGCCCGGCTGGAGCGCATCCCGTGTCCTTCCGTCGTCTCGTCGTCTCGTCGTCTCGTCGTCTCGTCGCCTTGTCGTGCCGCTGTCTCGTCGTCTTGTCGCCGGTGGCGGTCCAGGCGCCTTCCGTGAGGTCGTTCGTGCGGTGGGGCGCTCCGGACGCGGGTCCCCGGCCGCCGGCCGCCCGTCCCGGTGGCGACCCCGCGGGGTGGGCTCATGTGTTCCCCCGGCGGGAGCCGCGTCACGCCGCCTTCGCCCGATCACCTACGCCGCTCACCCGCTCGGCGGCGCCGGGCGCCGTACCGTCGGCGCGGCTGCGTCCGGGACGGGCGGCGGGACGCGATACTCCCGCCGAAGCCGCCACGGACCGACGCGGGCCCGACGCGGGACCGGCACCGGGCGGGCACCGGGCGGGCGGTGCGGAGAGAGGCGGTCGTGCTGGACACGGACATCGTCATCGTCGGAGCCGGCGCGGCGGGCCTGTCGCTGGCGCACCGGCTGCCGGCGGCGGGCGCCCGCCGTACCGCTCCCTCCGTCGCCCTGGTCGGCGCTCCGCCCGGCCCGCTGCGGGCGCCCGCGCGCACCTGGTGTTTCTGGGAGGCGGGACCGGGCCGCTTCGACCCCGCGGTGACGGCGTCCTGGGAGTGGCTGCGGGTGCGCGGCCCGCGGGGCGCGGTGGTCCGGCGGCACATCGCCCCGCTGCGCTACAAGATGATCCGCTCCGACGACTTCGAGGCCCTGGTCGACCGCGATCTGGCGGGGTGTCCGCTGACGCGGCGCGTCGAGGCGACCGTCACCGCGGTGGCCGCGCAGCCCGACGGGACCGTCCGGGTGCGGGGCACGGACGCCGCGGGCGGCCCCGTGGAACTGCGCGCCCGCTGGGTGTTCGACTCCCGTCCGACGCCCCGCCCGCCGGCCGCCCGGACCCGTCTGCTCCAGCACTTCCGCGGCTGGTTCGTCCGTACCGAACGGCCGGTCTTCGACCCGGCGGTGGTCGACCTGATGGACTTCCGCACCCCGCAACCGGCACGCGGCCTGTCCTTCGGCTACGTCCTGCCCACCGGCCGCCGTACCGCCCTGGTCGAGTACACGGAGTTCGGTCCGGCCCCGCTCACCCGGGCCGCGTACGACCGCGCGCTGGACCACTACACGCGCCGCGTCCTGGGAACCGGCGCCACCCGCATCCTGTCGACGGAGCAGGGCGTGATCCCGATGACCGACGCGGTCTTCCCCCGGCGGACCGCCGGCCCGGTCTTCCCGATCGGCGTGGCGGGCGGGGCGACCCGGCCCTCCACGGGGTACACGTTCGCCGCCGTGCAGCGGCAGTCGGACGCCGTCGCCGGTGCGGTCCGGGCGGGCCGCCGCCCGGTGCCGCCGCCCCCGTACCCAGGGCGGGCCCGGCTGATGGACGCGGTGCTGCTGCGTGCCCTGGACACCGGCCGGGTGGACGGCCCCGACCTGTTCTTCCGGCTGTTCGACCGGGTACCGGCGGGGCGGCTGCTGCGCTTCCTGGACGGGGGGACCCGGCTGTACGAGGACCTGGTGGTCGGCGCGCGCACGCCGGTCCTGCCGATGCTGCGGACCGCGGCGGAACTGCCGTGGCTGCGCCGCCGCCCCGCCCCCTGACCTCTCGCCCTCCCGGAGCCTTGGAGTCCACGATGCCGCTCTTGCGCGACACCGCGCTGGCCGCCGCCTTCGACCACGGCGCCGACACCTACGACCGGCTGGTCGCGGTCAACCCCGGCTACCACGCCCACCTGCGCCGCTCCGCCCGCCGCCTCGTGCTGGGCGTCGGCGGCGCGCCGGTGCGGCGGGTGCTGGACCTGGGCTGCGGCACCGGTGCCTCGACGGCGGCGCTGGCCGCCGCCCTGCCCGCCGCGCGGATCACCGGCGTCGACGCGTCGGCGGGGATGCTGCGCCGGGCGCGGGCCAAGACCTGGCCGGCGCGGGTGCGGTTCCTGCGCGCCCCGGCCGAGGGGCTGGAACGCGCGGGGGTGCGGGGCCCGTTCGACGCGGTCTTCGCCGCGTACCTGTTCCGCAACCTGTCCGACCCGGACACCGTGCTGCGCGCGGTGCGCGGGCTGCTGGCGCCGGGCGGTGTGCTGGCGGTGCACGACTACGCCCTCGGCGGGCGGCGCGCCGACCGTCTGGTGTGGTCGGCGGTGTGCCGGGGGGTGGTGCTGCCGCTCGGCACGGCCACCGGGAACCGGGGCCTGTACCGCCATCTGTGGCGCAGCGTCCTGTCCTTCGACACCGCGCCGGCCTTCGGCGCGCGGCTGCGCCGGGCGGGCTTCGACCGGGTCCGGGTGCTGCCGCTGCCGGGCTGGCAGACCGGCGTCACCCACACCTTCCTCGCCCGGCGTCCGCCGGCCGGGAACCGGGAGGACGTCCGATGAGGCGGCCCGTGCGGCGGGCGCGGGTGTCCGGGCCGGTCGGGAAGCGGCTCGCCGGCGGCCCGCCGTCCGGACCTGCGGACCGGGAAGGCGTCCGATGAGGCGGCGTGGCGGCACGGTACCGGGCCGCGACCGGCGGGCCCGGGCACTGCCCGCGCGGCCGGGACGGGAACGGGTGACCGGCGATCCGCCCTCCGTGGCGGTGGTCGGCGGCGGCATCGCGGGACTCGCGGCGGCGGCCCTCCTCGCCGAGCGGGGCGTACGCGTGGTCCTGTACGAACGTGAGCCGGTGCTCGGCGGCCGGGTCGCCGGATGGCCCCTCACCCTGCCCGACGGCACGCCCGCCACGATGAGCCGGGGCTTCCACGCCTTCTTCCGCCAGTACTACAACCTGCGGAGCCTGCTGCGCCGTGCCGACCCGGCGCTGGGGATGCTGACCGGGCTGCCCGACTACCCCCTCGTCCACGCCGACGGCCTGCGGGACGGCTTCCGCCGCGTGCCGCGCACGCCCCCGTTCAGTGCCCTCGGCTTCGTCGCCCTCAGCCCCAGCTTCGGTCTGCGGGACCTGCTGGGGCTCCGCCCGGCCGCCGCGCTGCCCCTGCTCGACATCCGCGCCGGGCGCGTCCACCGGCAGTGGGACCGGATCAGCGCCCATGACTTCCTGGACGCCCTGCGCTTCCCCGCCGCCGCCCGGCACCTGGCCTTCGAGGTGTTCTCCCGGAGTTTCTTCGCCGACCCCCGGGAACTGTCGGCCGCCGAGATGGCGCTGATGTTCCACATCTACTTCCTCGGCTCCAGCGAGGGACTGCTGTTCGACGTACCGCGCGAACCGTACCCGCAGGCCCTGTGGGACCCGCTGACCCGTCACCTCACCGCGCACGGCGTGCGGGTGCGCACCGGCACGCCGGTGGAGGCGGTACGTCCGCACCCGGGCGGCGGCCACGAGGTGAGCGCCGCCGGCGGCACCCGGCGGTACGACGCCGTCGTGCTCGCCCTCGACACCGGGGGGCTGCGGACGGTGGTGGGCCGCTCGCCGGAACTCGGCGACCCGGCCTGGCGGGACCGGGTGGCGCGGCTGCGGACCGCGCCGCCGTTCCTGGTCAGCCGCCTGTGGCTGGACCGGCCGGTGGCGCCCGGCCGCCCCGGTTTCCTCGGCACCAGCGGCTACGGGACGCTGGACAACGTCAGTGTGCTCTCCCACTGGGAGGGCGAGGCGGCGCGCTGGGCGGCCCGCACGGGAGGCTCGGTCGTCGAACTCCACGCCTACGCGCTGCCGAGGACCGCCGTCCGGGACGTCGAGGAGAAGCGGCTGGCGGGCCAGTTGCACCGGGTCTGGCCGGAGACCCGGGCGGCGCGGGTCGTCGCCGAGCGGCACGAGTGGCGGGCGGACTGTCCGCTGTTCCCCGTCGGGGGGTACGCCGGCCGGCTCACGGTCCGCACCCCGGACCCGGCGCTCGTCGTCGCCGGGGACCTGGTGCGCACGGGCCTGCCCGTGGCCCTCATGGAACGTGCGGCCACCTCCGGTTTCCTCGCGGCGGCCGCGTTGCTGGAGCGGTGGGGGGTGCGGGGGCAGACGCTGTGGACGGTGCCGGACGGAGGGCGGAACGCGGTGCTGCGGGCGCTGGCCCGCCGCGGGGGTGCTGACGTGTAGGGGTTCGCGTTCGGCCGCGGGTACGTCGTGGCTGGTCGCGCAGGCCCCGCGCCCCTTGAGGTACGTGCGGTGCACGCGCCTGGAGGGGCGCGGGAACTGCGCGAGCAACCACCGGCCACCCGCGGCCGACCGAGTACCGAAGCCCCCTACCGGGCAGGGCGCCGGTCGCCGATCCGGTCGCGCCGGGTCAACGTGCGTTGCAGACGCTCCAGCCCCACGCCCCGGTGCCGGCGCAGGGCCGCGCGGGCCGCGTTGGCGCCGGGCGCTCCGTGGACGCCGCCGCCCGGGTGGGCGCCGGCGGAGGCGAGGAAGAGGCCGGCCACCGGTGTCTCCGGGCGTCCGGTGCCGGGCAGGGGGCGGAAAAACAGCTGCTGGTGAAGGGCGGTGGTGCCGCCGTTGATGGCGCCGCCGTACAGGTTGCGGTCCAGCGCCTGGAGGGTGGGCGGGGCCAGGACGCGCCGGGCGCGGATCAGGGCGCGGAAGCCGGGGGCGAACCGCTCCACCTGGCGTTCCACCCGGTCGGCCATGACCTCCCGCTCCCTGGCGTCCCAGCGGCCGGTGAGCCCCTCGTCACCGGCGTCACCCCGGATGTCGTGCGGGACGTGCGTGTAGCCCCAGGCCGACTCGGTGCCGCGCGGCGAGCGGGACGGGTCGGACGTCGTCATCTGCCCGAACAGGCAGAAGGGCCGGTCGGGTACCTGCCGCTGGGAGATCTGGGCCATGAACCGGGTCAGTTCGTCGAGGCCGTCGGCCAGGTGCACGGTCCCGGCCCGCGCCGCCGCCTCGGACCGCCAGGGCACGGGGCCGTCCAGTGCCCAGTCGACCTTGAAGGTGGCGAAGTCCCACTGGAAGCGCCGCAGGTCGTCCAGGACCTGGGCGGGCAGATCGGCCGGGTCGACGAGGGTGCCGTACAGGTCGGGCACGGACACGTCCGCGAGCACGGCACGCCGCGCGGCGACCGTCTCGCCGTCGGCGGTCACCACCCCGACGGCACGGCGGTCGCGGACGAGCACCCGGTCGACGCGCCGCCCGCAGCGCAGGGTGCCGCCCCGGGCGCGCAGCCGGCGGACGAGCGCCTCGGTCAGGGCGCCGGAGCCGCCGACCGGGACGGGGAAGCCGTACGTCTGTCCGAGCATGGACATCAGCCAGCCGAAGCCCCCGCTGCCGGCGGCCTCCGGGGCCAGATCGGCGTGCAGGGCGTTGCCGGCCAGGAGCAGCTTGCCGCCCTCGCCCCGGAACTCCTCCTCCCCCAGGCGGCGCACCGGCAGCACCAGGGTGCGCGCCAGCCGCAGGGCGCCCCCGGCGCGCAGCCGCAGGGCGAGCCGGGCGGTGGCCCGTACCGGTGGGAAGGGGGTGAACAGGGCGTCCAGGATGTCCGGCCGGTACCGTTCCCAGACCTCGTGCAGCCGGTGCCAGGCCGCTCCGTCGCCGGGCGCGAAGGCGTCGACGGAGGCCGCGGTGGTGCCGGGGTCGCGGTCGAGGACCGCGCAGGTGCCGTCGCCCAGCGGGTGGGCCAGGACGTGGGGCGCGTGGCTCCAGCGCAGCCCGTGGTCCTCCAGCCGCAGGCCGGCCAGCAACGGGGACGCGGCGGCCAGCGGGTAGAAGGAGCTGCACAGGTCGCTGACGAAGCCGGGGGCGACCCCGCTGTCGTGGCGTACCGCGCCGCCCGGTTCCGGCTGCTCCTCCAGGACCTCCACGCTCCAGCCGGCGTCGGCCAGCAGGTTCGCCGCGACCAGCCCGTTGGGGCCGGCGCCGATCACCACCGCGTCAGGCACGGCCCGCTCCGGGCTCGGTCCGGTGGGCCCCGTGCCGGACCGGAGCGCCCCGGTGGCGCCCGTCGTCCGCTCCGTCCCGCGCCTCGCACAGCTGCGCCAGTCTGGCCAGCATGGCGCGGTGGCGCAGCTGGATGATCAGTTCCACTCCGGCGTTGTGGAGCATCCCGCCCGGTCCGCGCAGCGGGTGCTCGTCGACGATGACCAGGCAGTCCTCGCCCCAGGGCCGCAGCTCCACGGCGATGCGGGCCGTGCCGAGCCGGCCCGCCTTGGCCTCCAGTTCCAACAGGGTGCCTTCCTCGCGGTGACGGACGACCGTCTCGTTGGTCAGCCGCACGGGCCCCAGGCACACCTCGTAGTGGATGGCGGCGCCGACCTCCGGCCAGTGGCCCCGTTCGGGGGTGACCTGGGAGGGGCCCACCACCCATTTCACGTAACTCTCGGGATCGGCGAGTACCGCCCACACCGACCGCGGGCTCGCCTGGACCAGTCGATGACGCACTGCCACGCGCTTCTCCCCTGTCCGATCCTGTGCACAACCGACGGCGCGTTCGCACCGCGCACTGAGTGCCCGTTCCGCGCCCCGTCAACCAGGCTCACGGTGATTGCCGGCTTCGCGGGCGGAGAACGGCTCTCAGGGGCGGACCCGCCGCCCGGGGCCGCCCGGCAGCCGTCGCGGCGCGGGCGGGCTGCGGCCGGGCGGCCGGCGCGTCGGCTGTCTCGCGGCGGGCGACGCGGGGGAGCCGGTTCCGCGGCGCCGCCGGTTCGCACCGGCGGCGCCGCGGACGGCTGGCGTCGTTCCCGCCGCGTATCGGCCGCCCGGCGCGGGACCGACCGCCCACCGGCGTTACACGGCGGCGCGGGCACGGGAGACATGGACCACCACCGTCACCAGGAGGTCTCCTTCGATGAACGCGATGGACGTGGCGCGGGACCCCGGCCTGCGGCGGGCGGTCGAGGCGGTCGACGGCCTGCCCTCGCGGTGGACGCCGGTCGCCGAGCACACCGCGCGCGGCCTGTGGCGGCTGCCCCGCGCGGCCGACGCCGTGGCGCACGCGCTGACCGGGGGCGGTCCGGCCGGGCGCGACCGGGGCTGGGTGATGGTGCGGACCCGGGTGGCCGAGGAGATCGCCTCGGAGCGCGACTGGACGCGGGAGGCGGCGGCCTGGCTGGCGCTGGCCGGGGCCGGCTGGGAGGAGTCGGCGCGGCTGACGGGCGACCTGGCCTGGCGGGCCCGCGCCGAGGGGCACAGCGCCCTGGTCTTCCTCACCGGCCCTCACGTGGCGGGCACCGATCCCGGCACACCGTACGGCAGGGCCCTGTGGCACTGCTTCCTGACGACCCTGCGCTACGACTTCCGGTGCGGCGACATCGAGGAGTTCTTCGCCGGCGCGCCGGACGACGGAGCCGGCCTCGACCCGTACAGCGCCGCCATGCGCGCCTTCGCCCTCCTCGGGCGGTCCCAGGCGTCCGGTCTCCCGCTGCTGGAGACCGTACTGGCCCGGGCGGCACACGACGAGAAGGTCGTGCACGCCCTGCTGCACGGTCTCTGGCTCGGCGAGGATCTCCCCGAACAGCCGCGCAGGATGCTGGAGTTGCTGCGCGCCCCGGCGTTCGCGCACGGTCTGGGGGCCGAGGCCCTGCTCCGCAAGGCGTCGGCGCTGCGCCGGCTGCGGCGGTTCGACGAGGCGCTGGCGGCCGTGCAGTCCGCCATCGACGGCCTCGGCCCCTGCGAGGTGGTCGTGCACGGCGACTGCGTGCGCGAGCGCTCCCTGATTCTCCTGGAACGCGATCTGCGCCGGGGCGGGCGCCCCTGAGAGTACGCGGCACCGCAGCCGGGCCAGCCCGCGCGGCGCTTGTCCGGCAGCGAGGGCGGCGAGCGCCGTGGTCCGCTACAGGCTGTTCCAGAACTCGGACAGCACGCGGGCTGTCCGCACCGGGTCCTGGAGCATCCACCAATGACCGAGTCCGTCGAGGTCGACGGCGCGAGCGCCGGCCCGCCGGGCGGCGCGGTGGCGAAGGGCGACACTGCCGGCCGTGTGGTCCTCGGTGGCAACGGGAACCAGACCCGGCCTGGCAGCGGCCCCGGGCAGATCGAGGCCGCGTTCGATCAGCACCGCCTGGGGCACGGACCGGTACAGAGCGAGAATGGCCTTGCCCATCTGCGGTCCCTGACCGAGCGCCACCTCGCGGGCCGCCGGCTCGGGAATGCCCCAGTCGACCATGCGCGCTGCCCGCTCCTCGACGTTTCCGGAGAACATCTCCTCGACGTGGCGCTCACCGTCGCCCGGCGTCTGCCAGAGCTGCGCGATCTCGTGCCAGGTGAAGTCCGGTTCGTAACCGCCGATGGTGTCGCTGACCCAGCTGCGGAGCAGGTCGGGACGGGCCATCGCCACCTCCAGGGCGTACCCTCCGCCGAAGTCGTGGCCGACGAGGTCGACGGGCGCCTCGAACCGGGACAGCTCGTCGATGAGCCAGTCCCGGTAGTCGACGAACGCGGCCCCGAAGTCCGAGGGAAGCGGAGCGCCGAAGCCGGGAGGTGAGAGCAGGACCGTCTCCTGCTGCTGGGACGTGGACAACTCGTTGATCAGCGGCGTCCACACCGCGGAGGTCACGGGAACGCCGTTGACGAAGACAATGGTCATGGGTGAATGACAGCAGCGGCCGGAGCGGGCCGTCCAAGACCCGTTTCGCACCTCGTCATGCAGTAATCGCATAACGGCCAGGCTGTGCGGCACGGGCATGCTTCCCGATCTGGATCTGCGGCTGGTCCGGTACTTCACCCAGGGCAGCCGGCTCATCGCGCGGCACGCGCAACTGGACGAATCCGAAGGCGATCCCTTCCGGACGGCGAGCCGTGCCGCTCGTACGGATCGTGGTGATCGTCCTGGTGGTGCCGCGTCACGGCCGGCTTCTGGCCGACACGGCCGGCGACCACGTGTCCGAGTCCACCGTCCACCGCCGGCGCGACGAGCTGATCCGCGCTCCTGGCGGACCTGCGGGCCGGCCCCGGGTCGGCCGGCTCCCGAGCAGACCGCGAGATGACTTACGCCGCGCTTCCACGCTGGTGACGCTCCTCGCGCCGCGCGTGCCGCACCACATCACACCCACGGAGTCCCGCATTGGCATGGACCTGACGGCACCGGCCTGGCTAAGCTCTGCCCAACCCCTTGTGAGAGCGCTCTCAGACAGCGGTTGTTCCACCCCCACCTTGCTGGAACGACGAAGGGCAACTCCCGTGAGACGCAGCAGACTCAAGCACGCCGGGCTGGCCGTCCTGCTCATGCTCGGCAGTTGGACCGCGGCCGGTTCCCTGCCGGCCGCGGCGAACGACAAGGCACCGGCCTCCGCCGGCCTTCTCCAGGCCATGCAGCAGGACTTCGGCCTCACCCGGGCGCAGGCCGAGGACCGCCTGGCGGCCGAGGGACGGGCCACCGACCTGGAGCCGGTCGCCCGCCGCGCCGCCGGCGGCGCTTTCGGCGGGTCCTGGTTCGACGCCGCCACCGGACGGCTGACCGTCGCCGTCACCTCCGACGCTCCCCCCGCGACGACGGAGGCCGTGGAGGCCACCGGCGCCCGCGTACGCACCGTCGAGCACAGCGCCCGCGCCCTCGACGCCGCCAAGACCCGGATCGACGGCTTCTCCGCGCCGTCGGGGGTCGCCGGCTGGCACGTCGATCCGGCCGCCAACTCGGTGGTCGTCGAGGTCGTCGAGGACGAGCGTGCCGACAACGATGTCCAGCGCTTCCTGGACCGGGCCCGTACGGCCGGTCCGGTCACCGTGCGGACGGTGCCCGACGCGCCGTCCACCTTCGCCGCCGGCACGGTCGGCGGCGACCCGTACTACACGGGCAACGTCCGCTGCTCCATCGGTTTCTCGGTGCACGGCGGGTTCGTGACGGCCGGTCACTGCGGCGGGGCGGGAGCCGGGGTGAGCGGCTGGGACGGCTCGTACATCGGTACATTCCAGGGCTCGTCGTTCCCGGACAACGACTACGCCTGGGTCAGCGTGGGCAGCGGCTGGTGGACGGTGCCGGTCGTGCTCGGCTGGGGCACCGTCTCCGACCAGTTGGTGCGTGGTTCGGCGGAGGCCCCGATCGGCGCGTCGATCTGCCGTTCCGGCTCCACCACGCACTGGCACTGCGGCACCGTGCTGGCCAAGAACGAGACGGTCAACTACGCCCAGGGCGCCGTCCACCAGATGACGAAGACCAGCGTCTGCGCCGAGGGCGGTGACTCGGGCGGCTCCTTCATCAGCGGCGACCAGGCCCAGGGGGTCACCTCCGGCGGCTGGGGCAACTGCACCAGCGGCGGCGAGACCTGGTTCCAGCCGGTCAACGAGATCCTCAACCGCTACGGGCTGACCCTGCACACGGCCTGACCGGCCCGGCGGCGCACCGGGGCCCGCCACCTGGTCCGCCACCGGCGGGCGGGCCCCTTCCGGGCGGGGACGGCGAGTACCGGCGCCGTCCCCTTCGGCCGCAGCCCGGAGCGAGCCCGGCCCGTCGCCGCCCGCCGGGCTCAGCCGGTCACCGTGCCGCGCCCCCGCACCAGGGGCACGTACACCTCGTCGACGGTTTCGACGGGGACCTCGTCGGGTACGGCGGGGACGCCGCGTACGACGGACTCGCCCGCGCCACGCGTCCCCGGAGGTCGGCTCGGGGAACAGCCCGGAGATCAGCGGACCCGTTCAGTCGTCCCCCGCGCGCCGGCCGGCCCCCCACGCCTCGTGGCCGCCCGTCGTCGTCAGCCGGCGGTAGGCGGCGCGGGCGTGGCGTATGCGGGCCAGGGCCGTGCCACCGAGGGCCGCGGCGAACAGGCAGGCCAGCCAGCCCGCGTCCCGGGCGCCGGCCCAGGTGAGGGTACCGGCGGGCGGTATGGCGAAGCCGTTCAGGGACAGCCAGCACAGCACGGCCGTGCCGGGGGCGGCGGTGAACCGGGCGCACAGTCCCAGTACGGCGGCGAGCAGGGACAGTACCGACAGGGCGAGCCCCGGGCGGCCGGGGCCGACGACGCTGTTGAGGAGGGCCACCAGGGCCAGCGCGCCGCAGAAGGCTCCCGTCCACACCAGCGGAGCCGCCACCGGCTGGGGGACGGGCCGCGCACCGCGGCCCAACGGCACCCACTCGACCATCTGACGGCTCCTTCCGCTCCCGGGCGGCGTCGACCACGACGTCGGCCGCCCATCCCGCGGGCAGATTGTCCCACCGACGCGGAGACGGTACGGCGGCCCGGCCGAACAACGCCCCTGCCACGACCGGACCGGTCCCCCGGGAGCCGTCGCCGTCGGGTCCGCCTACCGCTCGGCCTCCGCGGGCAGCGGCGCGGCGGGCGGCTCCGTCGGGGCGTCGTCGTCGATGCCGACGGCGTCCTTCCCCGTCCGGCCCTCCTTCCCCTTCCGGCCTTCCTCCCCGTCCCGCCCGGAGCGGCCGGCGACGAGCGCGCGGGCGGCCCGCAGGCCCGAGGCGAGCACATGCGCCCGCCCCGCGACGATCGGGCCGAGCACGGCGAGCACGAGGACATAGCCGGCGATGAAGGGGGCGAGCCGCGCGTCCAGCCCCGCGCTGGCGGCCATCGCGGCCAGGATCAGCGCGAACTCCCCGCGGGCCACCAGGGTGGTGGCGATCTCCGCGGCGGGCTCGGACCCGTAACGGTAGACGCGGGCCACGCACAGTCCCGCGACGACGTTCATGACGAGGGTGAGGGCCGCGGCCACGGCGACCGGTACGGCGACGGAGGCCAGGTCGCCGGGGTCGATGGCGAGACCGAAGGCGAAGAAGAAGATGGCGGCGAACGCGTCGCGCAGCGGATGCACCAGCTCCCGGATGCGGGGCCCGGAGGGCGTCCCGGCGAGGATGAGGCCGACCATGAACGCGCCGATGGCGTCGGCGACCCCGAGGACCTCCGAGACACCGGCGACGAGCACCGCGGCCCCGAGGAAGCTGATGACCAGCAACTCGTTGTCGGGGGTGGCGATCAGACGCCCGACCAGCCGGGTGCCGTAACGGGCCGCGGCGGCCAGCACCAGCAGGAAGCCGAACGCCTTGCCCGCCTGGAGGGCCGTCTCGCCGAATCCCTCGGCCCCGCTGATGACCGGCTGGAGGGCGGCGAGGTACAGCGCGAGGAAGATGTCCTCGACGACGATGACGCCGAGGATGAGACGGGTCTCCGGGCGGCCGATGCGCCCGGTGTCGATGAGGATCTTGGTGACGATCGCGGACGAGGAGATGCCCAGCACACCGGCCAGGACCAGCGCCTCCCGCAGCCCCCAGCCCAGGGCGAACCCGAAGCCCAGGCCGGCCCCGACGTTCAGCACCAGGTAGACGCCGCCCGCGGACAGCAGCCGCCTGCCGCCGCTCTTGAGGTCGTCGAGGTGGAACTCCAGGCCCAGGTAGAACAGCAGCAGCACCAGCCCGAGCGCCGAGAGCATCTCGAAGTCGTGCGCGTCCTCCACCAGGACGAAGCCCGGGGTGTGCGGGCCGAGCAGGATGCCGGCGAGCATGAACAGCGGGATCGTCGGCAGTCCGATCCGGCCGCCGAGCCGGGCCAGGAACGCGGCGGCCAGGAACGCGCCGCCCATGGCGAGCAGGGTGTCAGCGTGCCCCATGGCGCACCGCCTTCGACCACGCGGAGAGTCGGGATCGCTTCACTTCACGGGGGTGGATGCGGGTCCTCCTTTTCGGCTGTTCTCGACTGTCTTCAGCTGCGGTGACACCGCCCGGAACCACCGGCCCATCGGGCGGCGGCAGGAACGCGGGGCGCGAACGGCCGGACGGGAAGGGCACGACGACGGTGTACGGCGGTCCGACGGTCGGCCGGCCCGGCGCGGAACACGACGGCGTGCCCTGCGCGGGACGCGACGGCGTGCCCTGCGCGGGACGCGACGGCGTGCCCTGCGCGGAGCACGACGGTGTGCCCGGCCGGACCACGGCACGCGGCCCGCGGTCCCGGCCGCTACGGCCGGGCTACGGTCCGGCCGCGTCCGGGCTCGCGGCCACCTTCCCGCCCCGGCGGCCCGGGGCGCGGCGTGCCTCCACCGTCACATGTCGTGGCGGCGGCGACCATCGGGGGTGACACCCAATTCCGCGGGAGGCCGCCACCCAGTACGCCGGAGCCGCCCCGCGCGAGAGGGCCGCGGCCGACTCGGGGATGCCGGCCGCGGCCCACCGCCGCACCCGGGCGCGGGAGGACGTGACGCCCGGGTACGCCGTGCGGCTTCCCGACCCGCGGAAGGGGACACTCCGCCGTCCGGGTGGTCCACCGCCGCCCCACCGGTGGACCGGCCGCCGCGCCCGGCGCGGGAGCCCGGATGTCCGCCCGGCCGTGCGCCGGAGGAGCACGGCCTGCGTCCAGGGCCCGGACGGCGGCACGTCCAGGGCCCGGACGATGACACGCCCAAGTCCCGGACGGCCCGGACGGCCCGGACGACGGCACGCGGACGTGCGCCGGCCCCGCCGCGGGATGTGCGGCGGGGCCGGCTCACGAACGGTGTGGGCATCCTGGACACGCGGGGATCACCGGGCACATGACCCCGCGGGCCGGGCGCCGTGGCCGACGGTCGGTCAGCACGGCGTGGTGGCCATGAGTTTCTCGAACGAGGACATGCAGTCCGGGCAGTGCCGTGCCCGCTCGCCGTCGGTCGCCGCGATACGCCGGCGGAGCTTCTGCCCGCACAACGTCGCCGCGGCCTGTTTGGCCATCACATGCCACACCAGGGCTCCGCCCGGCTTTTCCGGGCCTACGCACATCTCGTACATACCGGCCTCCCAGGTTGGACGCCGCTGTCACTCTCCAGGAGACACCGAGTCGGGGGTCACTCCTACCGTGCGGGGGCCATTCGGGTGAACGGACCGGCAGGGCCGGGCCCGGGGCGAGGGCCGTGACACACCCGGTGGAGAGAAAACGATCAGCCATCCGGCCCCTCGTCCGTGGACGTCTGACGTGTTGTCGGAATACCGCAGGAGTACTGATGGGTCCGACCCGAGGAAACTGATGGCGACACAGACGGAACCGCTCGCTCCGGTGCGGGAGGCAGTTCCCCGCGGCGGCGGCCGGGTGATCATCTCCTGGCTGACCACCACCGACCACAAGCGGATCGGCCATCTCTACCTGATCACCTCGTTCTGCTTCTTCCTGATCGGCGGCGCCCTGGCGATGATGATCCGGGCGGAGCTGGCCCGGCCGGGACTGCAGATCGTCTCCAACGAGCAGTACAACCAGGCGTTCACGATGCACGGCACGATCATGCTGCTGCTGTTCGCCACCCCGACCTTCACCGGGTTCGCCAACGTGGTCATGCCCCTCCAACTGGGCTCCCCCGACGTCGCCTTCCCGCGGCTCAACATGTTCTCGTACTGGCTGTTCCTCTTCGGCGGGCTGATCGTGCTGGCGGGCTTCCTCACCCCGCAGGGCGCCGCCGACTTCGGCTGGACGGCGTACACACCGCTGAGCGGCGCCGATCACAGTGCCTATGTGGGGGGCGATCTGTGGATCATGGGGCTGGCGCTGACCGGGTTCGGGACGATCCTCGGGGCGGTCAACTTCATCACCACGATCGCCTGTATGCGGGCGCCGGGCATGACGCTGTTCCGGATGCCGATCTTCACCTGGAACGTGCTGCTCACCTCGGTGCTGGTGCTGCTGGCCTTCCCCGTGCTGGCCGCGGCGCTGCTGGTGCTGGAGGCTGACCGGCGGTTCGGGGCACAGGTGTTCAGCCCCGAGAACGGCGGGGCGATCCTGTGGCAGCACCTGTTCTGGTTCTTCGGCCATCCCGAGGTGTACATCCTGGCGCTGCCGTTCTTCGGCGTGGTCAGCGAGATCATCCCGGTCTTCTCGCGCAAGCCGATCTTCGGTTACACGGGGCTGGTCGGCGCCACCATCGCCATCACCGGTCTGTCGGCGACCGTGTGGGCGCACCACATGTTCGCCACCGGGGCCGTGCTGCTGCCGTTCTTCTCCTTCCTGAGCTTTCTCATCGCCGTGCCGACCGGGGTGAAGTTCTTCAACTGGATCGGCACGATGTGGAAGGGGTCGCTCTCCTTCGAGCCGCCGATGCTGTGGGCGGCCGGCTTCCTCGTCACGTTCCTCTTCGGCGGTCTGACCGGCGTGCTCCTCGCCTCACCGCCGCTGGACTTCCACGTCACCGACAGCTACTTCGTGGTCGCCCACTTCCACTACGTGCTGTTCGGCACGATCGTCTTCGCGATGTTCGGCGGCTTCAGCTTCTGGTGGCCGAAGATGACCGGCACCATGCTCGACATGCGCCTGGAGAAGGTCCACTTCTGGACGCTGTTCGTCGGCTTCCACACCACGTTCCTGATCCAGCACTGGCTCGGGGCCCAGGGCATGCCCCGCCGCTACGCCGACTACCTGGCCGCCGACGGCTTCACCGCGCTCAACACCGTCTCGTCCGTCGGCGCCTTCCTGCTGGGCCTGTCCACCCTGCCGTTCCTCTACAACGTGTGGCGGACCGCCCGCTACGGCGAGCCGGTCGCGGTGGACGACCCCTGGGGGTACGGGCGTTCCCTGGAGTGGGCGACCTCCTGCCCGCCGCCGCGGCACAACTTCTGCGCGCTGCCCCGGATCCGCTCCGAGTCGCCCGCCTTCGACCTGCACCACCCGGCGCTGGCGAAGCTGGACGAGAAGGAGACGGCGGGACAGCGCGACGTGCTGGACGCGCCGGGCCACGAGAGCGACCGGCCCTGACCGGCGGCGTCAGGCGCCGGGCGCCCGCACGCCGGTGAGGACCACCTTGTCGCGGGGCCGGGTCGGGATGCGGCGCAGGGGGATGGACAGATCCTGCGCGGGCAGCGTGTACGTCAGCCGGGCGAGGCGGGTCGCGAGGGCCTCCAGCAGGCCGACGGTGACGCGTTCGCCGGGGCAGCGGTGGCCGGTGGCCGGGTCCATGCCGCCCTGCGGGATCAGTTCGTCGGCCCCGATCGGCCGGTCCAGGAAGCGCTCCGGCCGGAAGACGTACGGATCGCCCCACAGCTCCTCGTCGTGGTTCTGGCCGTGGACGTCGAGCAGCAGGATGCCGTCGGCGGGCAGTGTCTCGCCGTGCCAGGTCAGGTCGGTGACGGCCAGGCCGCCGAGGAAGGGGGCGAACGGGTAGAAGCGGCGCACCTCGTGCGCGAACGCGGTGGTGAAGGCGGCGTCGCCGGTCCGCAGCCGGTCGCGGTGGTGCGGCCACCGGTGCAGGACGTGGGCGCTGAAGGCCACGAACCAGCTGACGGCGACCGTGGGCCGCAGCACGTTGAGCAGTTCCACCGCCGCCGTCCGCGCGTCGAACGGCCCGTCCGGCCTGTCGCGGTGCCGGGCGGTCCGGTCGAGCACCGAGCCCGGGGGCGCGGTGACCGCGCCGGACCGTACGTCCTCGATCAGCCGGGCGAACCGGTCCTCCTGGCGGGCGCGGGCGCGCCGGGCCCGCCAGTGGCGGGGGCCGAGGGTG
This sequence comes from Streptomyces sp. NPDC016677, assembly GCF_055562815.1. Classification (NCBI taxonomy): domain Bacteria; kingdom Bacillati; phylum Actinomycetota; class Actinomycetes; order Kitasatosporales; family Streptomycetaceae; genus Streptomyces; species Streptomyces sp. NPDC016677. Next base: position 105,761 of record NZ_JBVHEO010000015.1, read on the forward strand.
GCGAACCCGTCGACCATCGCCAGCAGGTCCCGGGCCAGCGGCTCCACCTCATCCGCGGCGAGCGGAACGCCGGCCCAGCGGCAGACGCCGCGGGTGAGGACCACGCCGGCCTCGTCGAACAGCACCACGCGGGGGCGTGCGCTCCAGGCGCGGACGGCCTCGTCCCAGGCCGCGGTGACCTCTGCGGTGACGCCCGCGACCTCCTCGGGTCCGAGCAGCGGCAGGAACAGTGCCTTGCGGGCGCGGTGGGCGTCCCCGTCGAGGGTGTGCACCGCGCCCTGTCCGAAGAGGGTGTGCAGGACCGGCCCGGGCAGGGCGTCGTGGCGGCGGACGCGGCTCTCGTCGTAGAAGAGGCGCACCGCCTCCGGTCCGCGTACGGCCAGTGCCGGGCGGCCGAGGAGCCGGGTGGCGACCACGGGACCGTCGCTCTCCCGCATCCGGTCGGGCAGCCACGCGTAGCCCTCGGCCCGTGCCGGGAGGGTGCGGTCCATCAGCGGGCGGCGCAGTGCGTTCAGGCGGGGTGGGTGCCCTGGCCGGCCGCCGAAACACCCGTCGGCGCCGCCCTGACTTTTGTCAGGGACCCCTGGCGCTCCCCGCCCCCCTGCAGTGCCGGGTGACCGACAGGTGCCGCGTCGCGGTACGTCCGTGCGGGTCACGGCAGACCAGCACAGGGAAGACAGACATGCCGAACCGTCCCTCCAGCGGGGTCGCGATGCTCGCGGCCGGGACCCTGGTCCTGCTCGCACCGCTCGCCGTCACCACCGCCGGCACGGCTACCGTCGCCGGCCCGGCCACCGTCACCGGCCCGGCCGCCGCCACGTCCCCCGTCGCGGCCGACGCCGGCGTACGGAGCGGCGGCCGGGGCCCGGCGGCGCCCCGCACGGTCGAGGCCCGCGAGAGGGCCGACGTCCGCTCGGGCCCCGCCCGGTCCCACGCGAAGACCGGGTCCGTCGCGCCCGGCCGGCCCGCGGCGCCTACTGCTGGACGCACGGCGGGACCGTCACCGGGAACGGCCGCAGCGACGACGTCTGGGTCCGGGTCCTGGCGGGCCATGTGAGCGCCGTCCATCCGGAGGGCGGGGCGTACGGCGGCCTGCCCGCCTCGGCGACCTGCTTGACGGCGGGTCCCGGCCCGCCCCGGGGGCCCGGACCCGCCGTCAGGAAAGCTTGCCGACGGCCGTGACGGTGGTCGCCTCGAAGGCGTCGACCGGGGCGTCGGCGAGGGCGCCCATCCGGCCCCACTGGACGACGGTCACGATCCTGCCGTCCCGGCCCACCGAGAACAGGGCGACGTCGGACGCGCCCCAGGTGGTGCCGGTGTGGACGCCGAAGACGTCGGCACCCTCCTCGACGTCCAGCCGGCCGTAGTACCGCTGGGTGGCGGTGACCTCGGGGTCCTGTTCCTCCAGGGTGCGCGCGCAGCCGGCCAGGCCGTCGCGGAGCAGGGCGGCGAACGCGGCCGCCCGGCCCTCGTCCCGCTCCACGACCGTGACCTGGAGCGCGCCGGTGTCGTACTCGGTCCAGTAGCGGCGGTGCGTGGAGGTGGAGGGCAGGGTGTCGCCCACGCACATCGGCAGCGGGTCCGGCTGCCCGGCGGTGACCGGGCCGGCGGACCAGTCGGAGGACGGGTGCGGCGGCAGGTCGGCCGGTTCCAGGAATCCGGGTGCTTCCGATCCCGTCGGGACGGACGGGACGGCGGCGGCCGGGACGGCGGCCACGGCGAGCGCGGCCACGCCCGCCGACGCGGCGACGGCGAGGCGGGCGGCACGGGCACGGACGTACATGGTTCCCCCAGGTGGATCAGGCCGATCGAGCGGATCGGTCGCTTATGCACCGTATGACCCGTCACGCCTCTGAAAGGTTGCCCCGCGTCCGTGGGCGCGCGCGGCGCTCAGCCGGTGTGCCGCCGTACCTGTTCCTCCAGCCGCCGCAGGCTGGTGTCGAGGGCGTCGGCCACCGCCCGGTGCCCCGGGTCGTGGCTGTCGTCGAAGAAGGACAGGTGGACCGTCACCTCGCTGGTGCCGCCCTCGACGCCGGCGACCTGGAGCCAGCCGGCATAGGCGCCCTCGTCGCGGGTGCCCCATTCGAGCCGCAGCTGCTCGGGCCGGGCCCGCAGCAGTGCGGAGGTGTCCTGGTCGGTGCGGTCCTCGTGCACGGTGACGGCGGGCGGGTCCTCGACGCGGACGTGCAGGTCGCGGGGCATCCAGGTGTCCAGCCGCCCGGCGTCCGCGGCCTGGTCGAAGACGCGTCCGGCGTCGGCGGGCATGGTGCGGGAACGCTCGTACTCGGTCATCGCGGCACCGCTCCTCGGCTCGGGGGTGGTCCTGCCACACCCCCCGCGTGCCCGGTCCGGCGCGGTCGATGCGTCCGGCCGCGCTCGACGGGCGGGGTACGGCGGGCGGTGCCAGACTGGCGCGCAACGCGCCCGGGCCGGTGCGTGACTCATCCAGGACGACGTGCCCCACCCGCGCGACGAGGGAGGACGAGGTGTCGACGGCAGAGCCGGACGCCGGGCGGCTGTACGAGTTCCTCGCCGATCCGGAACATCTGACGCTGGATCTGTCCACCGCGGTGGCGCGCTGCGCCAAGGCCCTGGCGCTCCAGCATGCCGTGGTCTACCTCGTCGACCTCCAGCAGCGGCACCTCGTCCCGCACACCGACGTGGCCGCCACGCTGCCCGTCGACGACTCACTGGCGGGCTGGGCGTACCGGACCCAGTCGCTGCGGGTGGAGGAGGGGGAAGCGGGCGGGGTCACCGTCTGGTTCCCGCTGCTGGACGGCGCCGAGCGGCTCGGGGTGCTCGCCGTCAACCAGTCCACGCTCACCTCCGGGGGGCTCACCCGGGGCCGGGCACTGGCCTCGCTGCTCGCCATGATGATCACGTCGAAGCGGGCCTTCGAGGACTCCTTCATCCGGCGCACCCGCACCGAACGGATGCAGTTGCCCTCCGAGATGCTGCGCGCCTTCCTGCCGCCGCGCACCATCGGCGACGGCCAGGTGGTGTCGACCGCCGTCCTGGAACCGGCCTACGAGATCGGCGGCGACGCCTTCGACCACTCGCTGACCGAGACGACCCTGCACGTCGCGGTCCTGGACGCCATGGGGCACGACCTGGCCTCCGGGCTGACCAGCGCCGTGTCGCTGGCCGCCTGCCGCAACGCCCGTCGTTCCGGTGCCGACCTGCCCGAGCTGGTCCGCTCCGTCGACGAGGCGCTCGCCCGGTGGCTGCCGGAAAAGTTCTGCACGGCGGTCATCGCCCAGCTGGACCTGGCCACCGGGGTGCTGCGCTGGAGCAACTGCGGGCATCCGGCGCCGCTGCTGATCCGCGACGACCAGTTGCTCATGGACGCCCTGGAGCGGGAGCCCGACCCTCCCATGGGGCTGCCGTCGCAGCTGTCCCCCCGGCCGCGCCAGACGCACGAGATGTCGCTGGAGCCCGGTGACCGGGTGCTGATGTACACCGACGGGATCACCGAGGCCCGCACCCGTGAGGCCAGGCTGATGGGCCTGGAACGGTTCGCGGACTACGTCATCCGGGCCACGTCCGGCGGGGAGCTGGCGCCGGAGACGCTGCGCCGCCTGATCCACTCGATCCTGGACGCGCAGACGGACCGGCTGCGGGACGACGCGACGCTGCTGATGTTCGAGTGGCGTCCGCCGGCCCGCTGAGAGTGCCGGGTCCCGCCCCGGTCAGACCGGGTGTCCGCGGGCCCGCAGCCAGCCGTGCACCGTCTCCTTGTCCGACGGCGTGATGCGTACCGGGCCGGCGACACAGGGGCCCTCGTCCGCGTTGAAGCCGGTGTCGGTGACCCGGGCGGTGACCCAGGTGGCCAGGTCCTGGGCGGCCCGGTCGGACAGGCTGCCGTGTGCCCAGCCGGCGCGGGCCTCGCGGGCCGCCGCGGGGTCGTGCCGCGCGGTCTCCGCCAGCCACGCCGACACCAGCCGTTCCACGGTGGTCCGCTCGTCGCCGTTCGCGCCGTCCGGGGTGCCGCGCTCGCCGCCGTTCACATCGCCCCGGTTGCTCCGCTCGTCGCCCTTCATGCCGCCCGGGTGCCCAGGGCGGCATGACCCGTACCGTCTCGTGTCGACGGTGGTCCGCCGGGTACCCGAAGGGCACCTCGCCACCGGGGGCCCGCTCCCGGCGGCCGCGGGGAGGCCCGGTCCGGAAAGGGAGGACAGCGATGACGCAGCCCGCCGACGATCACGCTCTCGACCAGCGCGCCGGCGTGTCGGAACTCCGTGTGGCAGGGGAGTCGGTGCCCGTCCCGTGCCACGCCGGGACCCGCGAGGAGGACCTCCCCCTCGACCGCAACCAGGCGATCCTCCAGGCCGCCAAACAGGTCGGGGCGCTGCTGAAGAAGACCGGGCTGCCCTTCGCCCTGGCGGGCAGCGTCGCCGTCTACGCGCACGGCGGCGTCCAGAATCTCCAGCACGACGTGGACTTCTGCATCCGCCCCGAGGACGCCGGTGCCGTCGCGCAGGCGCTGCGGGAGGCCGGCCTGCCCGTGTTCACGCCGCCCGAGGACTGGCTGCTGAAGGCCGACTGCCTCGGCCAGCAGGTCGACCTGATCCACGCGCTGGCGCACGAACCCGTCACCGCCGAGCTGCTGGACCGGGCCGAGGAGTTGCCGGTCGACTCGGTGCTCATGCCGGTGCTGTCCCCGACGGACCTGTTGCACGGTCTGCTGGCGGCCTTCTCCGAACACCACTGCGACTTCGGGGCCGTCCTGCCGATCGCCCGCACCCTGCGGGAGAAGATCGACTGGGAGCGGCTGCGCCGCGACTGCGGGGCCGACCCGATGCCCGCCGCCTTCTTCTTCATCCTGGAGCGGCTGGAGATCATCCCGGCCCATGCCGAGGAGGAGCACCGATGAGCGAAGAGAACGTCGAGTACCGCGTCGCCCACCTCCACGACCGGCTGGCCGCCGAGGAACTGGGCGAACTCGGTGTACGGGCCGAGGTCCGGGCCGGGGCGGTCGTCGTCACCGGCACCGTGCCCTCCGCCCAGTGCCGTCGGACCCTGCTGCGGGTCGTCGACGAGGAGCTGGCCGGGCTGACCGTGCACAGCGACATCGTGGTGGCCGAGACCGCCGGCCCCGACCGTGCCGAGGAGCTGTGATGATCCGTGTCGCCGCCGTCGGGGACATCCACATGGGCCTGGACAGCCAGGGCCTGCTGCGCCCCGCCTTCGACACCCTGTCCGACTGTGCCGACCTGCTGCTGCTCGCCGGGGACCTGACCCGGCACGGCACCCCGGAGGAGGCCCAGGTGGTGGCCCGGGAGGTACGGGAGCTGCCGGTGCCGGTGGTGGCCGTGCTCGGCAACCACGACCACCACGACGAGCAGCCCGAGAAGGTGACCGAGATCCTCCGGGAGGCCGGAGTGACGGTCCTGGAGGGCGAGGGGACCGTCGTCGAGTGCGCCGGGACCCGGGTCGGTGTCGCGGGGACGAAGGGGTTCGGCGGGGGGTTCGTCGGGCGCAGCGCCGGGGAGTTCGGCGAGCCGGTGATGAAGGAGTTCGTCCGCACCACCCGGCGCAGCGCCGACTCGCTGTGCGCCGCGCTGAAGGACCTGGACGGCCGGGGGTGCGCGGCGCGGATCGCCCTGACCCACTTCTCCCCCGTCGCCGACACGCTCGCGGGCGAGCCGCTGGAGATCCACCCGTTCCTCGGCAGCTATCTGCTGGCCGAGGCCATCGACACGGCCGGCGCCGACCTCGCGGTGCACGGGCACGCGCACCTGGGGTCGGAGCACGGGATGACGGCGGGCGGGGTGCGGGTGCGCAACGTCGCGCAGCCGGTGATCAAGCGGGCGTTCAGCGTCTATCAGCTGTCCCTGGCCTGATCACGTCCACTCACCCACCCGCGACCTCCACGGATGTACGTCCCGGACCTCCACGGTCCTACACTCGGACCCTCCACGGTCCTGCACTCGGACCCTCCACGGTCGTACGCCCGGATCCTCCACGGTCAAACACCCGGATCCTCCGCGGTCGTACGGCCGAGCGCGGTGGTGTCCGGTCCGAACGACGGCACCTCGATCCGCTGGAAGCCCAGCCGGTCGTAGAAGGCCCTGGCCGGGGTGTTGGCCGTCGCCATCACCAGGTGGACCGAGGGCACCCCGCGCTGCCGCAGGGCCCGCAGGAACGTGTGCATCAGGGCGCGTCCGTGACCGCGGCCCTGCCACTCGGGCAGCAGGTCGATGTGCAAGTGGGCGGGGTGGTCGGCCAGTTCGGGTACGACCATCCGCTCGGGGCGGTGCAGCAGGCCGGCGATCACCTCGTCGAGGGAGCCGGGCGAGCCCTGGGGCGCCGGGTAGCGGTCGGCGACCCGGGGCAGCCACCGGGTGCGGAAGTCGGCGGCGAAGCGCGCGGTGTCGGCGGTGCCGAGGATGTAGCCGACGGCGTGGCCGCGCCCGTCGTCCAGCACGAAGGTCAGCTCGGGTTCCAAGTGGGCGTAGGGGGCGGCGAAGGTCGCGGTCAGCACGCCGGGGTCGGTGTAGTGGGGCCGGCTGTCCTGGCCGTTGTGTCCGGTGCGGACGCAGATGTCGTCCAGGGCCGCGGCGTCCTCGGGACGGTACGGGCGTACGGATGCGCTGGCAGTCGAGGTCACGGCGGTATCGTGCCCCGTTGGGAGCGCTCCCACAAGGGGGTTTCGCTTCAGGGGCGCGCGGCGGGTACCCGCTCCGGCCGGAGGGCCGGAACGGACGGGAGAGCGGCACATTGGACGAGACCGCGGACCGGATCGCGCACCCCTGGGGCGACCGGACGCCGCACCGGCGGCACGGATCCTGGCCGGAACGGACGGATCGCCACTTGCGGGACGGGGTCGAACCGGACCGGTCGAGCGGTGGGTGCCGTCGGCGTCGATCCCGCACTCCGACGGCGACGCGATGGACATCGCCGTGGCCGTGGCAGGTGGCCGGATGGTGGGGGTGCGCGGCCGGACCGTGGACCGGGTCAACCGGAGGCGGCTGGGCCCCAGGGACCTGTTCGGCCGGCAGGCGAACGGCTCCCCGGACCGGCTGACCAGGCCGCTCGGTGCGGCGCGGCGGGCGGCTGGTGGAGACCGACTGGGACACGGCGATGCGTCTGGCGTCGCCCGTTCACGTGAACTCCTCGACGAGCGCGGGCCGGGCTCGATCGGCTTCTACGCCAGCGGCCAGCTGTTCCTGGAGGAGTACTGCACCCTCGCCGTCCTCGCCCGCGCCGGGATCGGCACGAACCATCTGGACGGCAACACCCGGCTGTGCACGGCGACCGCCGCGGAGGCGCTGAAGGAGACCTACGGCTGCGACGGCCAGCCGGGCACCTACGACGACTTCGACCACGCCGACGTGATCGCGCTGTTCGGCCACAACATGGCGGAGACCCAGCCCGTGCAGTGGATGCGGGCCGGTCGAGGTGAGCACCGCGCGCGGCGCCCCGCGCGGCCGGCTGCGGGTGGCGGACATCCGGCCGGGGATGCTGTTCGTCCCCTTCCACTACGGCTACTGGGACACCGCGCGGGGCTCGGGACCGGCGCCGGACGCGCCCGGCCGGGCCGCCGACGGGACCACGGTCACGGACGGGGAGCCGGTCTCCGAACAGCCGCTGTTCAAGACCTCCGCCGCCGCGCTCACGCTGGTCGCCCGGGGCGACGGCACCCCGGCCCCGGCGCCGACGGTGACCGCGTCGGCCCCGGCCCCGCGGGGAGGTACCCGGTGAACGGCATCACCCTGACCGTAGGCGCCCTCCACCACGGCGAGGGACGGCTGGCGCACGACCTGAGGGCCGTGGCCGGCCGGCATCGCGCCGAGCACGAGGTACGGCATGTCGCGCTCGACCTGGCGGCGTGGTCCCGCGCGCACGTACGGCGGCTGACCGCGGCGGGCGCCGCGTACGGTCTCGACCTCGACGGGCCGGTGGAGGGGACGAGAGCGAGGACGACGGGGTCCCTGTACTGGGAGATGCTCGCGCAGGCCGCGCAGGCGTCGAAGGACAGCGGGCTGCTGGCGGTGGGCTCCGGCTGTCATCCGGAGACCCTGCGGCAACTGCGCTGGACCAACACCATGATCAAGACGCTGTCGCCGCAGGTCCTCACCAGTCTCTGACCCCGGGCCCGGCGGCCGTCAGCGCACGGCCTTCTGGACGTACGGCACCAGGCGGACCGGTCCCACCAGGCCGTGGTCCTGGCGGGCAGCGGTGCCGAACACGTCCGGCCGGGCCACCCGGAGGCGGTTGATCAGCGGTGTGGCGACCTCGACCTCGATGACGTTGCGGCCGCGTCGCAGGTATGCCCCGATGTCGACGACGGGGTGGAGGCGGTCCACCGGTGGCGTCCGGGTGCCGTTGACGGTGACGCGGACGGTGTCGCTGACCTGCCCGAGTTCCAGGTGGGCGCCGTGCGAGGCGTCCCAGCCGGCGGGCAGGGTGACCGTGGTGCGGTAGCGGCCGACGCCCGCGGAGTCGGCCAGCTCGGGGATCTGCGACCAGGGCAGCAGCGTGTCGAGTTCCACCGTGCGGCGCACGATGTCGGTGCGGGTCGCGGAGGAGCCGGGAAGCCGGTCCTCCACCTCCAGGCGCCAGGTCCCGGGGGTGAGGGGCTCGGGCACCTCCCGGACCGTCGTGGTGACCGGGCGGCCCCGCGACAGCCGGGTGGTGAAGGTGCCCGCCGTGGTCGTGCGGACGGCCGGCCCCTCGCCGGTGAACAGCGCCTCGTCCGCGTCGGTGGTGAGGACGTGCGGCCGGTTGCCGTGGCGGTCGCCGAACAGGCCGGGCCGGCCCAGGGCGACGATCATCGTCTCGCCTGGCTGGAGCGTGACGCGGACGGTGAACGCGTCGCCGTCCTCGGTGTACTGCGCGAGCCGCACCGCCTCGCCGGTCCACGGGTCGAGCAGGTACGGCACGGCACTCCCGCGCCCGGTGCGGCGCAGGGTCACGTCGTGGTCGACGGCGGCCACCGCCGGCTTGACGGTCTCGGCGTGCTTGCCGTTGACGAGGTAGTAGAAGTCGGCGTCGTCGGTGGCCCGGTGGGCGTTCAGGAGCGTGGAGGAGGTGGCGTACCGGACGTCGGGGGTGACGCCGAGGCCGGCGAGGGCGTCCCCGACGGCCGTTTTGTCGGTGACGAGGGCGACGTGGGAGAGGGCGAGCAGCCGGGCGAGCACCTCGCGCAGCTGCTCCGTCTCGCCGTCCGCCGGGACGCCCGGGGTCAGCGCCTGGCCGAAGGCGCCGAGCAGCACGACCGGGAGTCCCTGCTCGGCGAGGGCGAGCAGCTTGCGGGCGTCGGCGAGGGCGAGGGTGGGGGTGGAGGAGTAGAAGAAGTCGCCCTCGACGAAGAGGGCCTTGTAGGCGGGGCCGTCGGGGGCGAGCCGGCCGCCCTCGACGGTGGCGGCGGGCAGGTCGAGGAGCGGTCCGCTGAGGAACTGGTGGCTCCAGCCGAGCGGGACGCCGGTGGAGGTGAACCAGGAGGCGCCGATGCCGGTGGCGGTGTAGCCGGTCTGCCGGAAGACGGCGACGTCGGCGCGGGCCACGCCGGCCTGGAGGACGCGGTGCACCCGGCCCAGGTAGCCGGCAATGTCGGGCAGGTGGTCCCAGGTGGGCTGGCGCGGGCCCCAGGACTCGCCGTAGCCGGGCGCCCCGCTGTAGGGACTGAAGGCGGCGAAGCCGGGCCAGGCGGTGCCGGGGACGGTGGCGTAGGAGAAGCCGTGGACGACGGTCTGGTTGACGCCGGCCGCGTAGGCGCCGCCCATGGTGCGCAGGAACCGGTCCCACGTGGTGCTGTACGCCGACCCGTTGTAGGCGCCCGCCTCACAGGAGAGGACGGTGTGGCCCGCCATGTCGCGGCCGCCGGCCAGGCAGCGGTGGTCGTCGAGGTTCTTGAAGCCGAGGGACTCGCCCTCGGCGATGTCGAGGATCGTGGCGGTGGCGATGGCGTCGGTCTGCAGGCCGTAGGGCTGGGCGCGCAGTTCCATGTCCAGGGAGTGCGCCCAGTCGCGCAGGGCGGTGACGTGGTGCCGGTTGAACAGGCCGGAGACGGTCTCCCAGAAGTCGTGGCGGATCTGCCGGGTCTCCTGGGCCCCGAAGGCGAACACCTGGTCGCTGTCGTCCAGGACCAGCGCGGGCAGGTACGGCAGCAGGGGGCGGCCGTGGTCCTTCTCGAACGCCTCGGGCAGCTTCGGCGTCCAGACCAGGCCCTCGGTCTCCAGCTCGACGGAGTCCTCGAAGAACGCGCCGCCCGCCGCCTTCAGCAGCTTGCGGATCGACGGGGTCAGCAGGTTCCGTTCCCAGTACGCGGTGACGGCGGCCGTGCCGGCGGGGCTGAAGTGGTCGACGACGTGGGCGGCGGGCGAGGAGTGCGGGCCCGACTCGGGCTGCTGTCCCGAGCCGCGCCGCCAGTAGGAGATCAGCACGTACTCGCCATCGTCGGGCGCCGTCCAGGTCAGCGCGGAGCCGGTGACGGTGGCGGTGAGGTCCTGGACGGAGGCGAGGTCGAGGCCGGTCTCCTTGCGGGTGGAGTTGGCCGTGTTCACCCGGGCGGCCTGGACGGCGAGCAGGGTCTGCTTCGTGACACCGGGGGCCGGTTCGTGCACGGGCGCCGGGACGGGGCCCGTGTAGGTGGTGCCGGCGGGCACCACGGCGCGGCCGTGGGCGAGTTCGTGCACGGCGGCCTCGTCGTCGGGAGTGACGCCGGGGACGGCGGTCGGCCAGCTCGGGCCGAGGGTGAGGTCGACGGTGAGGCCGCGCCGCACGGCCCGGCGCAGGGCCGCCTCGACGCCCTCGCGCCAGGGTCTGCTCCCCCACCCGTGATGGGCGGTGTCCAGGACCGACTTGTCCGTGACACTGTGGTGGACGGCGGCGATCTCGACGCCGCCGAAGCCCGCGTCGGCGATCTGGTCGACCTCCCGGGCGATCTCGTCGGGGTCGACCAGTCCGTCCGGCCACCACCAGCGGAACTTGGGGCGCACCGACCGGGGCGGCTCGGCGAACCAGGCGGCGCCGGGCGCCTGTGCGGCGGACGCGGACGCGGCGTTCGCGGCGAGGCCGTCCGCGGGCCGGGCGGACGCGGCGGGCGCCCCGGCGGTGGCTCCCACGGCCACCGCGACGCCGGTACCGAGGCCGGCGGCGAGGATACGGCGGCGCGGCATAACCGGGCGCGGCGTGTCGTGTTCGTGCATGAGTGCGTCCCTCGACTCAGCGAAAAGGCGAGTGAATCGTTTCAATCGCCTATCAGTGCGGGAACGCTAAGTGGCCCGTGCGGGGCGGGTCAAGATCCGTGCACGGGTTCTTGATCCGGACGCCGTTCTTGGACGTTCTTGTCACCGATCACCATCGGATCCGATGGGATCCGGGCCGCCGCGGACCCACGAAAGCACGCGGGTTCCTTGGACGAGCTGCCGCCCCGTCGTCAATCGTTCGTTCGACGACAGGGCAGCATGGGCCGGCCGACAAGCCAGGTCGGCGCAGGGCCGAGCGCCGCCCGTACCCGCTGCTGAGGACGGAACGCCAGGCCTGTCTGCCTCATGCTGGGAAGGGCCGTGGCACTGCGCGGCGGGACGATCAGTCGGCGGCGAGACGGGCGAGGGGGGTTGGCGGTTCGAGGAGTGATGCGGTTTGGGTGCGCCAGAGGCGGGTGGTGGATTCGACGGTCCGGCGCACCTGTCCGAGGTAGTTCTCCGGCTGGGTGTGAAGGCCGGGCAGGAGTGTGTCGAGGTGGTTTTCGGTCAGGACGTCGCGCAGTGTCTGCGCGAGGTGTGTGCCGGTGGTACGGGTACGGATCGCGGCTTCGTGGACCAGGTCGTGGGCGCGTTCTCGGCCGACGGGTCCGGCCAGCGTGATCATGTGTGATTCCGCCATGACGAGGCCGCCGTCGCTGTCGAGATTGGTGCGCATGCGGCGGGCGTCGACCCGGAGTCCGCGCAGGAGGGCGATTGTTTCTGTGAGGGCCGTTCCGGCGGATACGGCGAGTTCGGGCAGGACACGCCATTCGGTGTGCCATTCGCCGGCGGCGCGCTCATGGCCTGCTTCCTGGGCGCGGAGCAGTGCCGAGGTGAGGGCGCCGGCGGTGCCGCTCAGTCCGATGATGCTTTCAGAGGTGATCGGGTTGACTTTCTGCGGCATGGTCGAGGATGCGCCGCGGTGGTCGCTGTAGGGCTCGAAGACCTCGGCGATCTCGGTCCGGGAGAGGTCGACGATGTTGCGGGCCAGGCGCGCGCATGTAGCGGTGAGCAAGGAGCACAGCCAGCCGAACTCGGCGACTCCGTCGCGGGCCACGTGCCAGGATGTCGCGGTGTCGTGCAGGCCGAGCAGACGGGCCATGCCGCTTCTGATGGCTGCCGCGTGGGGGCCGAATGCGGCCGCGGTGCCGCCGGCTCCGGTCAGGGAGATCATGCCGATGCGCGGTGCGGCCTGGGCCAGGCGCTGCCGGTGGCGGGTGAACTGTGCCAGGAGGGTGGCCAGGGTGGCGCCGAACGTGGTGGGTACGGCCTGTTGGCCGTGGGTGCGGGCCGCCATCACGGTGGAGGCGTGTTCGGTGACGCGGTCTGCGAGGACATCGCCGAGTTCGGCGATCCGGCGTTCGAGAGCGGCCAGGGAGCGGACCATCTGCAGGGCGAGACCGGTGTCCATGATGTCCTGCGTGGTGGCGCCGTAGTGCACCCGGCCGTCGGGTCCCGGCGGGAGCCGGCGGCTGATCTGCCGGACCAGGCCCAAGATGGGGTAGCCGACGGTGCGGGCTGTGCGCCACAGCTCTTCGCGGTCGATGTGGTGCAGCTGTGCCGCGTCGCGGATGGCGGCGGCCTCCGCGTGGGTGAGCACTCCGGCTTCGGCCTGGGCCTGGGCGAGAGCGCGTTCGACTGCGAGCCAGCTGTTGACGGTCGCGTCCTCGCAGAAGAGGGCACACTGTTCGGGGTCCGTCGCGAGTCGGCTGGTCAGGAAGAAGGGGTCCGACAGCGGGACATGGGGGTTCATGACCGGTCCTGGGGAGCGGGGGTGCCGGCGTCGGCGGGAGTGTCGATGGCGATGTACTTCTGCTCCAGGTATTCCTCGATGCCGGAGTTGCCGCCCTCGCGGCCGGCACCTGAATGCTTGATGCCGCCGAAGGGCGCCCCAGGGTCGGAGACGTAGCCGCGGTTGAGGCCGACCATGCCGCTCTCGATCTGTTCGCTCATCCGCAGTGCCCGGCCGAGATCGCGGGTGTAGAGGTAGGCGACCAGGCCGAACTCGGTGGCGTTGGCCAGCGCGAGTGCCTCGTCGTCGCTGGAGAAGGTCCGGATGGCGGCGACGGGGCCGAAGATCTCCTCGCGGCTGATGCGTGCGCCGTCGGGGATGTCGGTGAGCACGGTGGGCGGATAGAAGTAGCCGGGCAGGTCGGGAGTGCTGCCGCCGGTGTGCAGCCGCGCGCCCCCGGCGATGGTCTCCTCCACCAGCTGGGCGACACGGTCCCGCTGGGTGCGGTCGATCAGCGGGCCGAGGTCGGTACCGGGTTCCGTTCCGCTGCCGAGAGTCAGGCCGCGCATCCGGTCCACGAGACGCTCGGTGAATTCCTGCGCGACATCGGCATGAACGAGGAAGCGGTTCGCCGCGACGCACGCTTCGCCGATGTTGCGCAGCTTCGCGGTCATGGCGCCGTCCACCGCCGCTTCCAGATCGGCGTCGGCGCACACGATGAACGGGGCATTGCCGCCCAGCTCCATCGAGGTGCGCAGTACGTTGGCGGATGCCTGGGCCAGCAGCAGCCGGCCGACTGCGGTGGAGCCGGTGAAGGAGACCTTGCGCAGCCGCGGATCCCTCATCAGTGCCTCCGCCACTGCAGCAGCGCCGGTGGTGGGAAGGAGGTTCAGAACGCCGGCGGGCAGGCCGGATTCGGCCAGGACAGTGGCCAGTGCGATGCTGGTGAGCGGGGTCTGCGGGGCGGGCTTGAGGACCATCGTGCAGCCGGCGGCCACGGCGGGGGCAATCTTACGAGCCGGCATCGCCAGCGGCGCGTTCCAGGGCGTGATCAGCAGGCACGGTCCGACGGGCTGGCGCATGACCAGAACCCGTGCCGTCGCGTCCTCGCTGACCTTCCAGGTCCCGTCGACGCGGACGGCTTCTTCGGCGAACCAGCGCAGGTATCCGGCCGCGTAATCGACTTCTGCACGGGCCTCGGCGAGAGACTTGCCCATCTCCAGAGTGATGAGCCCCGCGAAGTCCTCACGGCTCTCCAGCAGCCGGTCGTGGGCGCGGCGCAGAACGCGGCTGCGCTGTCCCGGCGATGTCGCGGCCCACTGCGACTGCGCCCCGGCAGCCGCGCTGAGGGCGTCGAGTGCGTCCGCGGTGCCGGCATCGGCGACCCGGGCTACCGGTTCGCCCGTCGCGGGGTTCTCCACGGGAAACGTGGCGCCGCCGGCTGCGGGCAGCCACCTTCCGCCGATCAGTAGCCCCTGCGGCAGAGCATCAACGCCACAAGGGCGTGGTGTGCGGTCCGTCATGGTGGTTTCTCACCCGTCGTCGAAGGAGGAAAAGCAAGAGGCGCGGCCTGGGCCGCCGCCGCCTGGAGGAGTGTGCGGCGGCGGCCCGGGGCGAGGGTTCAGCCCGCTGCCAGCGCGGTGTTGATCGCGTCGGCCATCGGGGTGCTGGAAGCCGGGTTCTGGCCGGTGAAGAGGTTGGCGTCCCGGATGGTGAACGCCTGGTAGGGGTCACCCTGCTCGTGCCGGGCGCCCATCTCGCGCAGACGGCTCGCCAGCAGCCACGGAGCGTTGTCGGCGGTGCCGAACAGGCGCTCCTCCTCGTCGGTGAACGCGGCCATCCGCCGGCCGGAGAAGATCCACCTGCCCTGCTCGTCGACCGCGGACAGCAACGCGGCCGGACCGTGGCAGACCGCGCCGACGATCTTGCCGGCGCGATCGGCCTCGATCAGCAACCGGCCCAGGTTCGCGTCCTGGAAGAGGTCGACCACAGGGCCGTGCCCGCCCGGCAGCACCACGGCGTCGTAATTGGAGGCCGAGACCTCCTCCAGCTTCAGCAGCGGCCCGAAGTCGCTGAGCGCCTTCTGAGCGTGGGCCACGTGCCGGGCGCAGTCCTCACCGGCGATCGCCGGGTCGGCGCTGTGCTCGTCCAGCGGCTGCAGCACACCCCCGGGAGAGGCGAAGTCGACCGTGTGGCCGGCGCCGACGAATGCCTCGTGCGGCGCAGCGAGCTCCTCCGCCCAGTAGCCGGTGGGGTATTGCGAGCCGTCGGTGCGCTCCCACACGGCGGCTGCGGACATGACGATCAGAATGCGACTCATGACTTTTTTCCTCGGCTTCTCGCTGGCGGCCGGTCACCTGCGGTGCGGGACCGGGCTGCGGGATCGGCTGATCCGGCTGCGCGTCCACTGTCACCCGCCCCGGCCGCCTGAAGGCGGCCATCATCTGCCCTGACCTTCCTGGGTCCGCTCTGCCTAGGACTGACAGTCCCTGTTGAGGCGGCCGTGGCCGCAGCGAATCGACCACACTGGACCCATGGCCACCTCGAACCGCGAACTTGCCGACTTCCTGCGCCGGGCCCGTGCCCAGTGCGACCCAGCGCGCGCAGGACTGCCGCCGGACACCCGCGTGCGCCGCGTACCCGGCCTGCGACGCGAAGAGGTGGCACGACTGGCCGGAGTCTCCGCCGACTACTATGCCCGCCTCGAACAGGGACGCCACATCACGCCCTCACCCGCAGTGGTCGAAGCACTGGCCCAGGCACTGGAACTCGACGCCGCCGGCCGTGCCCACCTCAACGACCTCATCGGCACCACCACCGCGGTTTCCCGACGCCGACGTCCGCCAACCGTCCAACGCTTGCGCTCCGGCCTGCATCAACTACTGGACTCCATGGAGGGCACTCCCGCCCTGGTCCTGGGA
Source organism: Streptomyces sp. NPDC016677 (assembly GCF_055562815.1). Lineage (NCBI taxonomy): Bacteria > Bacillati > Actinomycetota > Actinomycetes > Kitasatosporales > Streptomycetaceae > Streptomyces > Streptomyces sp. NPDC016677. Next base: position 121,606 of record NZ_JBVHEO010000015.1, read on the forward strand.
CGCCGAACGGACGTCCTGGGCATCAACCGGACAGCCAAGGCGCTGTTCACCGACTTCGACGCCTTGCCGCCGGCTCAACGCAACTACACACGGTGGCTCCTCCTCGACCCGGAAGCCCGCGCCCTCTTCGTCGACTGGGACCTCCAAGCCCGCGCAGCCGTGGAGAACCTCCGCCTCGACGTCGGCCGTACCCCCGACGACCAACCCGCTCAGGACCTCGTCACCGAGCTGAAGGAAAACAGCACAGAGTTCAACCGCTGGTGGCAGCAGCACCGCGTCCACCAGCGCACCCACGGATCCAAGCGACTGCTCCACCCGCTCGTCGGTGAAATCACCGTGCAGTACGAAACGTTGGCCCTCCCCGGAGACGCCGAAGCAGCTGTCTTCCTCTACAGCACCGAAGCGGGCTCCCCGTCCCGTCACGCACTCGATCTCCTCACCTCCTGGACGCTCACCCCCACCGTTCCTGGCAGCGGGTCCTGAACTCGGCGAGCCTCGGTCGCCCAGCGTGACGTCACTGACATCTGTACGAGTGCTGTGACCTGCGCTCGGGCGACGGCCGCGAGGCGGCTGGCAAGGCGAGGACCCGCAAGCTCATCACCGCCCTGGCCGGCTGCTCCCAGTCTTGTCCGCCGTCGTCCTCGTCCAGCTCCGGCGCGTCCGGGTGGCGCAGCGGGCGCCGGGTGCCGGGGTGGAGCCGTGAGGCTGTAGCGGCCGAGCACGTTGAGGTTGGCGTGCTTGAGCGGGGAGACGCGGGCGGCATCTTCGTCCAGGGCGTCATACGCGCGCTCCTCGGCGGACAGGGCCCGCAACTTCTCGACTGCGGCCTCGAGACAGCGGGTCGTCCACAGTACGGCGGCGTTCAGCACGAGACCGAGGGCGCCGGGTTGGTCCTCCTGTCCCGTCTTGTACGCCCGCGTGATCTGCCCGCGTTTGCCGTGGCGGATGTCCTTGGTGATCCGCCCGTACTCGGCGAACGCAGTGCCCAGCGGGGTGGGAGGTCCCTCGCGGCCGGACATCCGCAGCAGGTCGTACGCGCGGACCTGCCCGGTGACCAGAGAGCCGACCACCCGGAGCATGTCCGGCCGGTGCGTGATCACCTTGTTCGGATGCACCTTGTTGCCGGCCGGCGGCTCCAACGGCTCGTACCCGCCGGGCTCGGCCGCTGTCCCCGGCTGGCGGCATGGCCCTCGCCGCGGCGCTGGTGCCCATCGCGCTCGCCGGTCATCGCTTCTGGGAGGAGGAGGACCCGTCCGCCCGCGCCCAGCAGCGCGTCCACTCCTTCAAGAACCTGTCGATGCTGGGCGGGCTGCTGATCGCGGCCGGCGACACGGGCGGCGCCCCCTCGCCGCTGTGGCGCGGCCGGCACACCGCGCGGGACCCGCGGCGCGACGCCCGCCTGGTGCACCGCCCGGTCAGGGCGACGGCGGGCCCGGCCGCCGCGGCGGGCGGCGTGCTGGAGAAGCTCGGGCGGCGCTGACGGGAACGGCGGTTTCTCAGCGGCTCCTCGGCTTCAGCAGGTCGAGGGCGAGGGCGGCCGTCCAGGAGAAGTGCCGGGCGCCCCGGGCCTCGCCGGTGACGGGGTCGACGTACTCGGCGAAACCGGACCGGCCGGCCTCGGCGAGGAAGCCCTGCCGCAGGCGTTCGGCGTCCGCGTCCAGGCCGTGGGTGCGCAGGCCCCGGTGGATCAGCCAGGCCGTGTTGAACCAGGCGGGGCCGCGCCAGTAGCGCTGCGGGTCGAACGCCGGGCCGGTGAGGTCGTAGCTGGGGACCAGCCGGGTGCCGGGGGCGGCGAAGCCGGGCCCGGTGAGGGTGCCGCGCAGGGCGTGGACCACGCCGGGCGGCAGGTGCGGGAGCAGGAGCGGGACCAGACCGGTGACCGCGCGTTCCTCGACCAGGTCGTCGGTGCGCAGGTCGCGGACGCGGAAGAGGCCCGCCTCGGCGTCCCAGAGCCGGTCGACCAGGTGCCGGGTGAGGGCGCCGGCCCGGGCGGTGTGCGGGGCGTCGTCGCGGCCGAGGGCGCGGGCGGTGGCGGCGAGGGCGTGCTCACCGACGGCGAGCAGCGCGTTGAAGCAGGGGTCCTCGACGGCGAAGGCGGGCCGGGCGGCGCGGTCGTCGTAGCCGGCCTCCCGGTAGTCGGCCGCGAGGCGGACGTAGCGGCCGTAGTCGAGGTCGGTGGGCCGGTCGCGGGGGTGGCCGTGGTCGAGGTCGGCGCGCCGGAAGGTGTCCGGCGGAGCGGGCTCGACGCGGGCGAGGGCGCGGTCCCAGCAGGGGCTGTTGTCGGTGCCGGGCTCCCAGGGATGGACGACCGCCGCGAGTCCCCCGCCGCCGAGGTCGCGGCGGGTGAGCAGATAGTCGTGCCAGGCGGTGAGCCGTGGATAGGCCCGGTCGAGGAAGCGGTGGCGGCGGGACAGGTCCGGGTCGGCGCGGTGGACCAGCCAGGCGGCCAGGGCGTGCACCGGGGGCTGGACGATGCCCGAGGTCTCCGGGCCCGCGGGGGCGCCCGCCGTCCGGCCGGCGCGGGAGGAGCGCCAGAAGTCCGGGCTGGGGAAGTAGGCGTCCTCGGGCACGGCGGGGTTGAACACGATGTGCGGGATACGGCCGTCCGCCCACTGCGCGGCGAACAGGGACTCCAGTTCGCGCTGGGCGCGGCGGGCCGAGAGGTGGCGCAGCCCGATGGCGACGAAGGCCGAGTCCCAGCTCCACTGGTGCGGATAGAGGGTGCGGGAGGGGACGGTGGAGGCACCGGTCCAGTTGTCGGTGAGGACCCGCGCGGCCCCGCGCCGCAGCGCCGGGGCCGAGAGGCCGGCGCGCGCGGGCAGGCCGGCCCGGTCGGCCCGGTCGAGGAGTGACGTCACGCTCCGGTCCCCTTCGGTTCGACGGCTTCGGGCTGCGGGGAGCAGGTGATGTGAACGACACGTTCCACGGATGACTCCGGAAAGTTACGGTCTGCGGTTGCGTCGACAATATCCCCAACTTATGTCGTGTCAACACGCAAAACCGATGACCTGATGTCTGACGGTTGCGCGTAAGTCCGGCGGGGTGCGCACCGGGCGCGGCGTTACTCAGCCGGGGACGCGGGGACCCGGCGTTCGTGGCGGCCGGGCCCGGCCCCGCGAACCCTGGAGGTGTGGACATGGGACACGGTGGAAACGTCGTCGACGAGCTGACGACCGATCACCGGGAGGTCGAGGAGCTCTTCGGGAAGATCGAGGCACTGCCGCCCGGTCACAAGGACCGCAAGGTGTACGCCGATCAGGTCACCATGGAGCTGGTACGGCACTCGGTGGCCGAGGAGATGTACCTGTACCCGGCCGTCCGGGAACACGTGGCCGGCGGCGCCGCCCTCGCGGACAAGGAACTGGCGGACCACGCCGAGGCCGAGCGGCTCATGAAGGACCTGGAGCACCGGGAGGCGGACGACGCCGAGTTCGACCGGCTGATGGGCATGCTGATGAGTGAGATCCGCGCCCACGTGGCCGACGAGGAGAAGAACCTCTTCCCCCGGCTGCGCGAGGCGTGTCCGCCCCGGGCGCTGGACAAGCTCGGTGACCAGGTGCGCAGGACCAAGAAGACCGCTCCGACGCGCCCCCACCCGGCCGCGCCGGACACTCCGCCGCTGAACAAGCTGATGGACCCGGGCGCCGGGCTGGTCGACCGGATGCGGGACGCGCTGTCGGGACGCGGGAAGTCCGGCTGAGTCCCGGCTGAACAGGCCGGCGGGCCCGTCGCGCGCGTACGCGACGGGCCCGCCGGCCTGTTCAGCCGGTCGCCACCAGCAGTTCCGTGACCGCCCGGACCACGTCCTCCGCGCTTCCCGGGCCCGCCGCCCCCCGCACGACGACCGGCGTCCCGACCGCCGCGGCCAGGTGGGCCGGGCCCGGCGAGGCGGTGACGAGCAGGTCGGCGGAGTTCAGCACGCCCGCGAAGGCCCGCGAGGTGGTGCGTCCGCCGAGGTCGACCGCGATGTCACCGCTGACCGCGCGGGTCAGGGCGGCCTCCTCCGGTCCGCCGGTGACGACGACCCGGTGGCCCGCGTCGCAGAGCCGGGCGACGATCCCGGCGCCGTGCGCGGCGTCCCAGGCCCGGCCCGGATCGCCGGCTCCGGGATGGACGGCCACGTACGGGCCGTTGCCGGTGAGGGACGCGGTGTCGGGGACCGGCCGGACGCGGAGCCGTCCGTCGTCCCCGGCGCGCAGGCCGAAACCCAGGCCGGCCACCGCGTCGAGGGCCGCCTCCGCCCCGGCCCGGGGTGCTGCCCGGTGCTGCCGGGCGCCGGCATCGCGGATGTCGCGCAGGGGGCCGTCGCCGCGGAGGGGGCCGTCGCCGGGGAAGCGGCCGACGTCCCGGCCGCCGGTGGCGACGCGTCGCACCCGCGCCGAGCGCAGCAGCCGCGCGGCCGGCCAGTCACCGCGCGGCTCCGGGCCGAGGACGAGTGCGACGTCGTACGCCTCCTGCCGCAGCCGCCGCAGCAGGCCGCCGGAGCCGTCAGTGCTGTCAGTGCTGTCAGTGCCGTCGTCGGGTGCGGGCGCGTCCCACACCAGTACGTCGTCGACGTGCGGCAGCAGCCGGGCGGCGGACGCCCCGCGGGCCTCGCACAGCAGGGTGACCCTGCCCGCCCGGGTGGCCAGCGCCCGGACGGCCGGGCCGGCCAGCAGGACCTCTCCGAAACCGCCGGGGTGGGCGACGAGCGCCTTCACGCCCACCCCCCGCCGTAGCGCATCACGGCGGCCGGCACCGGTGCGGGCCGTTCGGTGCGGGCGGCGACGGTGCGCGCGAGGCCCTCCTGCCAGGTCACGCCGGGCATCCAGCCGAAGATCTCCCGGGCGAAGCCGGTGACCGGCCGGGGCGGCGGAGGACCGTCCGGCGGCCGGCCGGTGCAGGTCAGCGGCGCGTCGGAGCCGGTCAGCTCGATGACCCGGCGGGCTATCTCCCGTTCCGTCGGCGCCTCGTCGCCGCCGAGGTCCACGGGCCGCACCGAACGGCCGGCCGCGACCAGCAGCACCCCGTCGACCAGGTCGTCGACGTAACACAGGGAGTGCCTGCGGGAGCCGTCCCCGGCGACGGTGACCGGCCGGCCCGCCAGCGCCTGGTCGAGGAAGGCACCTGGCACCCCGCCGTCGTCCGTCCGCATCCCGGGCCCGCAGACGGGGAAGAGCCGCACGATGCCGGCGTTCGAGCCGGGGTCGCCCGCCCGCGCCGCCACCAGCGCCTCGGAGAACCGGACGGCCTCGCCGTACGCCCCGTGCGGGCCGGCCGGGCCGTCGGGGCCGGGGTCCGCCGGCGGCGGCGCGGAGGCGAGCAGGAAGCGGGCGCCGTCCCGGGCGGCGACGGCCAGGGCGGCGCGGGTCCCCGCGCTCGCGGTGTCCAGCAGGTCCAGCGGCCGGTCCGGCCACGCGGCCGGGCGGCCCGGACCGGCCAGGTGCAGCACCAGGCCGTAGGGCCCGGCGAGGGTGTCCGGGAGGCCGGGGTCCGCGACGTCCCGTTGCAGGAAGCGGAAACCGGGGCGGCCGGCCAGGTGGGCCACCTTCTCGGCCCGGCCGGTCGAGAGATCGTCCAGACAGTCGACTTCGACACCCGAATCCAGCAGCCGGGCGCACAGGTGTGAGCCGAGGAACCCCGCGCCCCCGGTGACCAGAGCCCGGTCCCAGGGGGCCCGGGCCCCGGTCCGCATGGCGAACGCCGCCATCGGCATCATGAGGAGACCTTCCCTTCCTCCGCGCAGCGCTGACGACCCCGCCCCGAGTGCCCCGCCGAGTCGCGTTCACGCTCTGACGCCTGCCGTGCCCCGCGGTTCCCGGGCGTCGGGGGCGGCGGTCCGGCCGCTGTGTCCGGGGTCACGGCGCGCGCAAGCGCGCGGACGCCTGTGAGCAACCGCACTCCCCATGCCAAGTGCCGCCCAGGAGCGGCCTGTTGGCGGTGTCCCGCCCGCGCGGCGGACGGGTTCCGTCATCGGCTCGCCGTCCCCCTCTGCCACCATGGTCGGCGCCGTACTCCGGCCTTGTGGAGCGACCGTGCAGCGAAGCCGGCGATCCCGCTCCGGTCCACCTCCCCTCCGGGCTCCTCCCGGCCTTCCCGAGTGACGCAACGTGTCTTCCTCCCCCGTCTCAGCCCCGCAGGCCCCCGTGCCTCCGCCGGCTTCAGCGCCGTCCCCGCCCCCGTCCCGCTCGCCGTGGCGGTCCCTGCGCCACCGCAGCATGCGCTGGTGGTCGGTCGCCAACTTCGTGTCGAACGCCGGTACGTGGATGCAGCTCACGGTGCAGAACCTGCTGGTCCTCCAGATCACCGGGTCCGCCGCCGCGACCGGTCTGTCGATGTCCGTCCAGGCCGCGCCCGCCCTGCTGATCAGCGTCTTCGGCGGTGCCGCCGTCGACCGCTGGCCGCGCCGGCTGACCGCCGCCGTCAGCCAGACCCTGCTCGGCGCCGTCGCCTTCACCACGGCCGTACTGGTGGCCCTCGACCGCCTCGACATGACGTCCCTCATGGTGCTGGCCGCGGTGACCGGTGTCATCGCCACCGTCGACGGTCCGGCCTGCTCCCTGCTGGGCAACGATCTCGTCCCGGCCGAGGACCTGCCCTCCGCGATCGGGGTGGGCGCCCTGGTGCACCAGGCGGGCCGGCTCACCGGCGCCGCGCTGGCCGGAGTCGCCGTCGGTTTCCTGGGCACGGCCGCCGCCTACGCGGCCAACGGGGTGTCGTTCCTGTTCGTGGCCTCCGTCATCCCGTTCCTGCGTCCGGTGCGCGGGGCGGCGGAGCGGGTGGCCGTGGCGAGCGGGAAGCCGTCCCAGCGTCCCGCGGCGGCCGGGACCAGCGTGCGCGAGGGCCTCGCCTTCTTCGCGCGGCGCCCCCGGCTGCTGGCGCTGGCCGGGGTCTACGGGATCAGCGCGGTCTTCGGCCGGAACTACCAGCTCACCCTGGCCGTGCTCGTCACCGGGCCGCTCGCGGGCGGCGCCGGGTCGTTCGGCACGGTCTCCACGGTCCTGGCGGCCGGCGGCATCGTCGGCGCGGTGCTCGGCGCCCGGATGCGGCGGCCCTCGGTGCGTGTGGTGGGCGCGCTGGCGGCGGCCGGCGGGCTGTTCCAGGTCATGGCGGGCGTGTCGCCGTCGATGGCGGTCCTGTTGGTCATGGTCCTGCCGATGGCGGTGGTGGAGTCCGTCTCCGACACGGCCGCCACGGCGGTCCTGCAGACCGACCCGCCCGCCCACATGCGGGGCCGGGTGCTCGGCGTGTGGGGCAGCATCGGCACGGTGTGGAGCCTCGGCGGTCCGCCGGCGCTCGGCCTGCTGATGGAGCTGGCCGGCGCGCGGGGCGCCCTGGTGACCGGCGGTCTCCTCATCGCCGCCGCGATCGGCGCGGGGCACCTGCTGCACCGGCGCCGCGTTCCGGTTCCGGTACCCGTACGGGCCGCGGGCGCCGACGCCCCGGCCCGGCCGGCCCTGGCCCCGGCCGCCTGACGGCACCGGTCGTGCCGCCGGTGCCGTAGGCGGCGCGTCGTCGGGGTGACCCGGCGGACGCCGCCGCTCAGGCGGCCCGTGCCGAGCCCGTTCCCAGGCGAGCCAGGAGCTGGGCGCGGTGCAGGCCGGCGACGGGGGCGAGCAGGTCGGGGTGGCGCAGCAGAGCGGCGGCCCGGCGGTCGGCGGCGTCGGGCGCGAGCAGCCGCCGGTACTCGGCGGGCACAGCCACGGACGGCTCCGCCCCCACAGCACCGTCATCAGCCGGCACAGCCACGGACCGGTCCACCCGCGCCACCCCGTCGTCAGCCCGCCCAGCCACGGACGGCTCCGCCCGCACAGCACCGTCGTCAGCAAACCCGGCCACAGACCGGTCCACCCCCACCACCCCGTCATCGGCGAGCGCTGCCACGGCTCGGTCCGCCAGCTCCGCGTCGCCCAGGAGGCAGGCCGCCCAGCTCGCCACGGCCTCGTCGACCCAGCTGCGCCAGGCGTGCTCGTCCGGCGCACCGGCCGCGGTGTCGTCCGCGCCCGAGATCCGGTCCAGCCGGGCGGAGCCGCCGGGCCCCGCCACACCGACCAGCGCCATGTCCATCGGCGTCGGGTGGCGCAGCCGGGCCGCGACCGTCACGGCCTGACGGGCCTGCGCCTCGCAGAGCGCGGCGGAGAACGCGCCGCCGTACGCCGGGTAGGAGCGCGTCAGCCACTGGGTGGTGGCCGCGATGACCGGGGAGAGTTCTGCGTGCACTGCCGAGCCGTCCGAACGGGTCTTCGATGGGTGGGGCAGCGGCCACCGTAGCCCGCGACGTCCGGCCCGTTCCGTGGTCCGGATCTCTCCGGCGCCGTGGCGTCGGCCACATCCGTGCCCCGACCTCGGGGGACGCGGTGTCCGCCGAGGTCGGGGGTGCGATCCTTGGCGATCGACCGCCGTCACCCGGTCCACTGACCACGAAGCCCGAGGAGAACCGCTGAGTACCGCCGTCCTCTCCGAGGCCGTCCCGGTCGCCCTGCTGCTGGGCGTGCTGGCCTTCGCCGTCGTACGCCCCCGGGGTCTGCCGGAGGCCACCGCCGCCGTACCCGCCGCCGCCCTGGCCGTGGCGCTCGGCGCGGTCACGCCGGACGCGGCCTGGACGCAGGTCCGCGACCTGCTGCCGGTCGTCGGCTTCCTCGCGCTGATCCTGGTGCTGGCGCACCTGTGCGCCCGGGACGGTCTGTTCGAGGCGGCCGGCGCGCTGGTGGCCCGCCGGTACGGAAGCAGCCCGCGGCGGCTGCTGGCCGGGGTGTTCGTGCTGGCCTGCGCGGTCACCGCCGTGCTCAGTCTGGACGCCACGGTCGTGCTGCTCACCCCCGTGGTCCTGGCCACCGCCGCCCGGGCCGGCGCCCCGGCGCGTCCGCATCTGTACGCCGTCGCGCACCTGGCCAACTCCGCGTCGCTGCTGCTGCCGGTCTCCAACCTGACGAACCTGCTGGCGTTCACCGCGAGCGGGCTGAGCTTCACCCGGTTCGCCGTGCTGATGACGCTGCCGTGGCTGGTCTCGGTCGCCGTCGAGTACGCGGTCTTCCGCCGCTTCTTCCGCGCCGACCTCGCCGTGCCCGCCTCACCGCAGGCCGCCTCGCACACGGTGGAGACCGAGGAGCCCGCCGTTCCCCGTTTCACGCTCGTCGTGCTCGCCCTGACGCTGGCCGGGTTCGCCGTCACCTCGCCGCTCGGGCTGGAACCGGCGTGGGCGGCGCTGGGCGGTGTCGTGCTGCTCGGCGGCCGGGCGCTGCTGCGGCGCCGGGCCACCGTCCGGGAACTGGCCGGTGCCGCGTCCCCGCTGTTCTGCCTGTTCGTGCTGGCGCTCGGCGTCGTGGTGCAGGCCGTGGTGGCGGGCGGCCCGGCCGACGAGCTGGACCGGGTGCTGCCCTCGGGGCACTCCCTGCCGGCGCTGCTCGGGGTGGCGGCGGTGGCCGCCGTACTGGCCAACCTCGTCAACAACCTGCCGGCCGTGCTGGCCCTGCTGCCGCTGGCCGCGCCGGCCGGTCCCGGCCCCGTCCTCGCCGTGCTGATCGGCGTGAACCTGGGCCCCAACCTGACCTATGTGGGCTCACTGGCCACCCTGCTGTGGCGGCGCGTCCTGCACCAGCACGGCATCGCCGCGGACCTCGGCCGCTTCACCCGGCTCGGTCTGATCGCCGTACCGGCCACGCTGGTGGCGGCCACGGTGGCGCTGTGGGTGTCGCTGCGCGTCGTCGGCGCCTGAGTCAGCTCCCGCCACCGGGTCACCACGGCGTGGTCGGGAGGGTGGGGCGGCGGACGGCCTCGGCGGCGTCCCGCAGATGAAGGGCGACGGTGATCAGGGCGCGCAGCGCGGAGGGGCGCAGGTTCTGGGCGCTCTCGGCGGCCAGTACCAGCAGACAGCCCGCCGCCTGCTCGACCACGGAGACGGGGATCTCGAAGTCCTGGTCGTCGGCGCCGCGGAAGGCGCGCCACGGGGCGGCGGCACCGTCGATGGCCCGCCGCACCGCGTGTTCGAGGTGCTGCGCGGCCTGCTCGCAGACGGGGGGCGGCAGGATGATCGTACGGGGGAACGCTGAACTGGTCATGATCCCACTGGTCCCCCGCTCCCGGGCCGTTCGATCGGCGTGCGCGGCGGTATTCACCGGGTCGGCGGCCACCCGGCTCGGGGCGGCCGCCATGGACGCGGCGGACGATGAGGGGGCCGCGGCGGCGCGGCTCACCGGGCGGCGGTGACGGGCGAGGCCGGCGGTCCGCCGGGTCGGCCGAGGTCACCCTCGGCGACGGGCGGACGGTGGTGGTCGAGCGGGGCGACGACGGGCCACGGTCCGGGCGGAGGCCGCCGTTGTTGCGTCGGCCGGCGACCCCCGGGGCGGTCCGGGTCCCCGCGGTGCGCGGCGCGGACCGGCGCCGGCTGGTCACCGGCCTGGTGGCCGAGGGTCCGCCCGGCGTCCGGGCCGCCGAGCGGTTCGGGCGGGAGCCGGCCGCGCCGCACGCCGCCGGAGCCGCGGCGTGCGGCGCCACGCCGCCCGGCAGACCGGAGCGGGCGTCTCCCGGACGGGCGTCCTCGACTCCTACGACGGGGCGGCGCCGCTCGCCGCGGGCCGGCGGGAACGGGCTGGCGTGCACCAGCCGTTCCCGCCGCTGGTGCACGCCGTGCGGTCGGCCGGGGCTACGCCGCCCGGTCCGCCGCGGTGGCCCGGGCGGCGTTGCGGGGCCGACTCACCGGGTCACCACGTGCCGTTCGTTGGGCACGCAGTGGGTCATGGTGAGGCCCTCGACGTCGCGCGGCGGGTTCTTGCCGAGGTTGGCCAGCCGCTTGCGGTCCTCGTCGGTGAGGTCCTGGCTGGCCAGCGGCTCCAGGCCCGCCACGTCCTCGGGCGAGATGCCGAGGCCCTCGCCGACCCGCAGTCCGAGGTCGTTCTCGACCAGCAGGAAGTGCCACACCATGCGCTCCTGCACCGGCCGGTCGCACTGGGAGAGCAGGTTGACGAAGTTCTTCACCAGGTCGTCGCGCTCCCACTGTTCCATCAGGCAGTAGCGCTGGCCGGCCTGGAGGTAGTCGTTGGTGCGCGGGATGCGCTTGCGGGTGACCCGGCCGCGGATCTCCGGACCCTGCTCGTCATGGGTGGGGTACTCGGCCTCGCGCAGGCTGCCGTCGGTGATCGACGGTTCGTAGTTGACCGACGGGTTCTCGCCGCCGTCGATGTGGTAGGCCATGAAACCGTCGCGCTGGTTGGTGCGCACGGTGGCGTTCTTGGCCTGGTTGACCGGGAGCTGGAGGTAGTTGGGCCCGACCCGGTAGCGCTGGGTGTCGCTGTACGAGAAGGTCCGGCCGACCAGCATCTTGTCGTCGGAGAAGTCCAGTCCGTCGACGAGGACGCCGGTGCCGAAGGAGATCTGCTCGTTCTCCGCGAAGAAGTTCTCCGGCATCCGGTTCAGTACGATCCGGCCGACCGGTTTGGGCGGGAACTCCTGCTCGGGCCAGGTCTTGGTGTCGTCCAGCGGGTCGAAGTCCAGCTCCGGGTGGTCGTGGTCGTCCATCATCTGGACGAGCAGCTCCCACTCCGGGTAGTCGCCGCGGGCGACCGCCTCGTAGAGGTCCTTGGTGGCGTGGCCGGTGGAGTCCGCCTGCACGTTGGCGGCGTCCTCCTCGGTCATGCTGCGCACGCCCTGTTTGGGCATCCAGTGGTACTTGACGAGCTTCGTGTCACCGGCCTGGTCGACCCACTTGTAGGTGTTGACACCGAAGCCCTGCTGGTGGCGGTAGTCGGCCGGGATGCCGCGCGGGCTGAACAGGTTGACCAGCATGTGCATGCACTCCGGGGTCTGCGACATGAAGTCGAAGATGCGCCGGGGCTGCTGCTCGAAGGTGACCGGGTCGGGCTTGAGGGCGTGGATGACGTCCGGGAACTTGATGGCGTCCCGGATGAAGAAGACGCCCAGGTTGTTGCCGACCAGGTCCCAGTTGCCGTCCTCCGTGTAGAACTTCACCGCGAAGCCGCGCGGGTCGCGGGCGGCCTCGGAGGAGTCGCGTCCGCCGATGACGGTGGAGAACCGCAGGGCGATGTCGGTGCGCTTGCCGCGCTCCTGGAACAGCTTGGCCCGGGTGTACCGGTCGATCGGCTCGTCGCCCCAGGCGCCGTACGCCTCGAAGAAGCCGTACGCGGTCACCCCGCGGGCGTGCACGACGCGCTCGGGGATGCGCTCCCGGTCGAAGTGGCTGATCTTCTCCAGGAAGTGGTAGTTCTCCAGCGTGGCGGGCCCGCGGGCGCCGACCGTGCGCTGGTTCTGGTTGTCGTAGACCGGGTGTCCCTGCCGGTTGGTGAGCACCTTCCGGTCGTCGCCGGGAGCGGGACCCTGGCTCGATACGTCGGTCATTTTCCTTCGGCTCCTTCGACTCGTGACCGCCGCGGGCCACACGCGTGACGAAGCGGCGGCCGTCGGCCGGTCGCGTGGGCGTCCCGGGTACCCGGCCGCGCGGGGTCGGTCACCTGTGACCTTGACACGGCCCGGGGACCCCCGCGACCGGCCGGACAGGGCCGAACGGCGCATCGTGGACCCGGTCGTCCGACCGGCGCAGGGTCCCGGCACACGCCCGGCCGGGTACGGACCACCCCGATGGCCGCCTCCGCGCGGACCCCGACGGGCCCGGCCACCGCGTCCGTCACGGCGGCCGGGCCCGGGGGCGTGCCGTCGTCAGCCCTGGGAGAGCCGGGCGCGCAGCAGTTCCTTGCCCAGTTCGGCGCCCTTGCGGCTGTCCGCCTGGGCCTTGCGGAACAACTCGGCGACCTCGGTGTCCTTGTCCCGCTCGGCGTCCTGGATGTACGTCTCCAGGCGCAGCGCGTTGTTCAGGCACGACTCGACGTACCAGATGAGGTTGTAGTCCTTGTCCTGCGTACCGGTCACACCGCCGGTCTCCGCTCCGCTGGTCATACGGGCCTCCACTTCACGCGTCTGTTCGGCCAGAGCCTTCTCAGGGCCCTTCTCAGGACCCTTCTCGGTGCGGCCGGGTACCCCTGCCCAGCGGCGGCACACGGCCGGCCGCCGGCACCCTCCCCTACAAAATGTCCCAGCAGGACACATGTCCCACTGGGACATTTTCGGGTGTACCGTGAGACGTATGACGGCAGCGAAGCCCACGGACACCCCAGGCGCGCCCGGTGCCCCCGACGACCGGCGCCGGCGCAAGGCGCGGCAGACCCGGGACGCCCTGTCGGCCGCCGCATGCGACCTGATCCTCGGACAGGGGACGGCGGCGACGACCGTGGAGGCCATCTCCGAGCGCGCGGCCGTCACCCGCCGCACCTTCAGCCGGCACTTCGCGGGCAAGGAGGACGCCGCCCTGGACTTCGTCCGCCGCGACGGCGACCGGATCAACGCGCTGCTGCGGTGCCGTCCCGCCGACGAGCCCCCGCTGCTGGCCTACCGCAGGGCGGTGCACGCCTGGCTGACCGACCCGGACGACCCACCGCGGCAGCTGCGTCCGCGGATGCGGCGACTGCTGGCCCTGGTCGACAGCGAGCCCGCCCTCTTCGGCGCCTACCAGCGCATCCGGGTCGACGCCCAGGAGGAGTCGATCCGCATCGTCGCCGACCGGCTCGGCACCGACCCCGCCCGTGACGTACGCCCGGCCGCCGTCGTCGACGCCGCCGCCGGAGTCCTGGTCGCCGCGCTGCGCGTCTGGGCCCGGACCGGCGACCAGCACTCGGGAGCCGCAGACCTCGCCGCCCTCGTGGAGCGGGCCTACGACGCCCTGACCTCGGAGATCGCTGCCGCGGTCCCCGACAGCACCACGGAAGAGTGAGAACACCATGAACACTGCGGGCACCACCCCCGTCACCGACTACGCGGCCGAGTTCGCCGGCCGCACCGCCCTGGTCACCGGCGCCGCCTCCGGCATCGGCCTGGCCACCGCCCGCCGCCTCGGCGCCGGCGGCGCCAGGGTCGTCGTCGCCGACTACAACGCCGAGGGCGCCGAGCAGGCGGCCGCCGGCCTCCGGGCGGAGGGCGTGGAGGCCGCCGCCGTCGCCCTGGACGTGACCCGCCCCGAGTCCGTCGAGGCCGCCGTCACGTTCACCGTCGACACCTTCGGCTCCCTGGACCTGGCCGTGAACAACGCCGGCATCGGCGGCCCCAGCGCCCCCGTGGGCGAGTACGACATCGACGCCTACAGCCGCGTCGTGCGCACCAACCTGGACGGCGTCTTCTACTCGATGCGCTACGAACTGCCCGTCATCGAGGCCGCGGGCAAGGGCGGCGCCATCGTCAACGTCGCCTCCATCCTCGGCAAGGTCGGCTTCGCCGGCTCCTCGGCGTACGTCGCCGCCAAGCACGGCGTGGTCGGACTGACCGAGACGGCCGCCGCCGAGTACTCCGCCAAGGGCATCCGGATCAACGCGGTCGGCCCCGGCTTCATCGAGACGCCGCTGCTGAAGACCATGGACCAGGACGCCCACGACGCTCTGGTCGCCCTGCACCCGGCCGGCCGGCTGGGCACCTCCGAGGAGGTCGCCGAGCTGATCGCCTTCCTGCTGTCCGACCGCGCGTCCTTCATCGCGGGCAGCTACCACCTGGTCGACGGCGCCTACACCGCCGTCTGAGTCCCGCCCACGGGGGAGACAACAGAACGAAGGAGTTCGACCATGAAGGCTCTGCAGTACCGCACCATCGGGGCACCCCCCGAGGTGGTCACGGTCCCCGACCCGGAACCCGGGCCCGGCCAGGTGCTGTTGAAGGTCACCGCCGCCGGGGTGTGCCACTCGGACATCGCGGTGATGAGCTGGCCCGCCGAAGGTTTCCCGTACGGGCTGCCGCTCACCCTCGGCCACGAGGGCGTGGGCACCGTCGCCGCGCTCGGCGACGGGGTCACCGGCCTGAACGAGGGCGACGCGGTCGCCGTCTACGGCCCCTGGGGCTGCGGCGCCTGCGCCAAGTGCGCGGAGGGCAAGGAGAACTACTGCCTGCGCGCCGACGAGCTGGGCATCCACCCGCCGGGGCTCGGCCGCCCCGGGTCGATGGCGGAGTACCTGCTCGTCGACGACCCCCGGCACCTGGTCCCGCTGGACGGCCTCGACCCGGTCGCGGCGGTCCCGCTGACCGACGCCGGTCTGACGCCGTACCACGCCGTCAAGAAGTCCCTGGCGAAGCTCGGCCCGGGCTCCACCGCCGTGGTCATCGGCGCCGGCGGCCTCGGGCACGTCGCCATCCAGCTGCTGCGCGCGCTGACCTCCGCCCGGGTCGTCGCCCTGGACGTCAGCGAGGACAAGCTGCGCCTGGCCCGTGAGGTCGGCGCCCACGAGACGGTGCGCTCCGACGACCAGGCCGTCGACGCGGTCCGGAAGATCACCGGGCCGGCCGGCGCCCAGGCGGTGTTCGACTTCGTCGGCGTCGCGCCGACCGTCCGGACCGCCGCGGGCGTCGCGGGCGTCGAGGCCGATGTCGCGCTGGTCGGCATCGGCGGGGCACCGTTCCCGGTCGGCTTCGGCCTCACCCCGTTCGAGGTGTCGGTGTCGGCGCCCTACTGGGGCAGCCGAGGCGAGCTGATGGAGGTGCTGGCGCTGGCCCGCGCGGGAGCGGTGTCGGTGCACACCGAGACGTACTCCCTCGACGACGCCCCGCTCGCCTACGAGCGGCTGCACGAAGGCAAGGTCAACGGCCGCGCGGTGATCCTGCCGAACGGCTGACCGCCGGAACACGGAGGCGCGACCGGTCCCCCGTTCCGGTCGTGCCCCCGCGTCGTCCCCCGTGGTGTCCCCCGCGGTGTCCGAACCTAGGGGGCGGCCCGGCCGCTGTGAAGCGTGCCGGTGCCCGCTGCCCGGCCCCGGGGACTCACCCGTGCACAGGTGAGTCCGGATGGTCCGCTTTCGTGCCGCACAGCGCCGGGCGGTCGAGGTCGCCCACGGCCAGATGGGCCAGGACGACCTCGTACAGGTCACCCCCGCCGGCCAGCAGCTGCCGCTCCAGGACCGGTTCGGCGCCGCGGACGTGGTCGCGCACGGTCTGCGGGTGCAGGCCCAGCGTCCGCGCGGTCCGCTCCGCGTTGCCGCCGGCCGCGATCCAGGTGCGCAGGGTGCGCCGCAGGTTGCGGGGGTCGGGCTCCAGCCGGGCGAGGAGGTCACCGGCCCAGGCGCGCGGCGCGGGGTCGGTCAGCAGCTCGGTGAGGCAGGCGCGGTCGGGCCGCCCGGCGTCCCGGTCGGCGGGGTGCGGGGCGGAGCCGGCCTCGGCGTTCAGCGCGAGGTGGGCGGTGGCCCGGACGGTCAGGTCCGTGAAGTCCGTGCCGAGCAGCGCGGCGACCCGGTCCATGCGGGCCCGGACGGTGTTGCGGCTGATGCCGAGGATCTTGGCCGCGTTGACGGCGGTGAACTCCAGGCCGAGCCGGGTGGTGGCGAGCAGTTCGGCCCGGGTGTGGTGCGGCAGCCCGTCCAGCGGGCGCAGCACCCGGGCCGTCCAGCCGCGCAGTGCCGCCGGGTCGATCAGCCGCTCGGGAGAGGTCCGCTCGGCGTACACGGCCGCCCGCTCCGGGCGGATCCGGGCGACGGCCAGGGCGCTGACGGCCTGGCCGTAGGCGGTGGCGGTGCGCACCAGGCTCTGCCGGACACTGCCGCCCAGCAGGACCCCCGGGTGCCGCTGGACCAGGGTCCGCAGTTCGTCGCCGGTGCTCTCGCGGGGCGCTACCACGATCACATGGCCGTCCATGGCGGGGCAGCGCACGACGAGGGCGCCTTCCCGGGTGGCGTCCCGGCACTTCCGGGCGAGCCGGTCGCGCCGGTCGGGGTCGGTCTCGACGACGTAGACGCTGGCCGTGTCGGTGTCGAGCAGTCCCGGCCAGAATCCCGCGGCGACCCGGCGCGCGGAGACGATCTCCTCCACCATCAGCAGTTGCAGGATCGCCAGGCGCAGGTCGGAGGTGGCCCGCTCCAGCCGGTACCCGGCCTCGGCCGAGGCGCGGGCGGCCAGCAGCAGCGCGAGGGCCCGCCCGGTGTGCGCGACGACGTTGGAGGCCGTCCGGTCGAAGGGCGCCTCGCGCGCCACCGCGAGCACGGCCGCCGGTTCCGCGCCACCGTGGTCCACGCGGACCAGACGCAGGTGGCGTCCGGCGTCCTCGAAGGCCGCGGAGGCGATCCGGCCGGCGGTGAGGTCGCGCACCAGGTCCTCGTCCGGCTCCACCGGAGTGCCGGCCAGCAGCCGCCCGGTGCCGTCGCGCAGTGACACGGCCGCGTGCAGGGCGCCGGCCAGCCAGTCCACGACACCGCCCACGTCGTCGCCGGCCGGTTTCAGACGGCCGAGCAGTTCCTCCGCCCACCGCACGTGCCCGCTGTCCTCGTCCCGGCCCGTCACGTCGTCCCTCTCTCCTCGTCTTATCGGGTGTTCGGTCTCCCGCCCCATCATCCCGGCCGGGCGGCCGGGGCGGGCCGGGCGGGGCCGGGGGCTTAAGCTCGGCGGATGGCGAAGTACTTCGACGTGCACCCCGACAACCCCCAGCCGCGCAGCATCGCCCAGGTCGCCGACAGCGTCCGCTCGGGCTCGCTGATCGCCTACCCGACGGACTCCTGCTACGCGCTGGGCTGCCGGCTGGGCAGCCGGGACGGCATCGACCGCATCCGGTCCATCCGCAAGCTGGACGACCGGCACCACTTCACCCTGGTGTGCCAGGACTTCGCGCAGCTCGGCCAGTTCGTGCGGATCGACAACGACGTGTTCCGGGCGCTGAAGGCGTCCACGCCCGGCAGCTACACCTTCATCCTGCCCGCGACGCGCGAGGTGCCGCGGGTGCTCCAGCACCCCAGGAAGAAGACCGTCGGGGTGCGCATCCCCGACCACGTCGTCACCCAGGCCCTGCTGGCGGAGCTGGGCGAGCCGCTGCTGTCCAGCACGCTGCTGCTGCCCGACGAGGACGAGCCGCTGACCCAGGGCTGGGAGATCAAGGACCGGCTCGACCACGTGGTCGACGCGGTCGTCGACTCAGGGGAATGCGGCACCGAGCCGACGACGGTCGTCGACTTCTCGGGCGGCGAGCCGGAGATCGTGCGCCGCGGGGCGGGCGACCCCACGCGCTTCGAGTGAGCGGGTAAGAAGCGGCCCAAGCGCAGGTCACGGAGGGCTTGCCGGGCCCAGGGGCGCGACCGCGCCGGGGACCGGACGTGTCACGATGATCTCCGGTCCGCCCGTGCCGCGGGCGGCCGTGTGCCGACGTCACCGCAGAGAGGCAGCCCAGCCATGACCGCCGTACAGGGAACCGCTGTCGACATCCCCACCGAGGACGGAACCGCCGACGCGTATCTGACGCGTCCCGACGACGGGCGGGCGCACCCCGCGGTCCTGCTCTACATGGACGCCTTCGGACCGCGCCCGCAGCTGCGGTCCATGGCCGACCGGCTCGCCGGGGCCGGATACACCGTCCTGGTGCCCAACGTCTTCTACCGGCACGGCCGGGCGCCGGTGGTGGAACTGCCGGAGTTCATCGACCCGCAGGCGCGACCGGAGATCTTCCAGCGGCTCGGCCCGATCATGCAGTCCCTCACCCCGGACCTCGCGATGCGGGACGCGCGGGCGTACCTCGACTGGCTGGCCGCGCGCCCGGAGGCGGCCGACGGGCCGGTCGCGCTGACCGGCTACTGCATGGGCGCCCGGCTCGCGCTGTACACCGCGGGCACCTACCCCGACCGGGTGGCCGCCGCGGCCGGCTTCCACGGCGCCGCGCTGGCCACCGACGATCCGGACAGCCCGCACCTGCTGGCCGACCGGATCACCGCCGAGGTGTACTTCGCTCACGCCGACCATGACCACGCCATGCCGCCCGAGCAGCAGGAGCGCCTGGCGGCGGCGCTGACCGAGGCCGGCGTCCGGCACCGCTGCGAGGTCTACGCCGGCGCGGCGCACGGGTACACCCAGGCCGACACCGCCGCGTACGACGAGGCCGCCACCGAGCGGCACTGGGCGGCTCTGCTGGACCTGCTGAAGCGGACGTTCTGAGGGAGTCGTTCCGGAAGAGGACGTTTCACCTCACCTCCGGGAACCCTTGCTATTGCACGACCGGGCCCCGTAGAAACCTTCCTGCACCGCATGCCATGACTTCGGGCGGCGGCCGGAGGAGAGGTGCTTCCTGCGGCTGGACGTCACGCCGGAGGCGGTGCGGCTGCGCCGCCACCGGCAACCGGCAACCGGGCGCAGGAGACCGGCCCGCCGGTCGAGGACGAGGTGACGATCCCGCTGGTGCGACGGTCACCAGCGGCCCGGCGCGCTCCCGGTGAGCGGTTCGGAGGGGCGGCCGTCGACGCCCACGGGGACCTCGCCGTGCAGCATCACCCGGTGCATGATCCGGGGGTGGTCCAGGTGGACGTTGTCGCCGGGCGCGAGGTGGATGGTGGCCCGGTTGTCCCAGAAGGCGACACTGCCCGGCTCCCAGCGGAACCGGACGGTGTACTCGGGCCGGGTCGCCTGCTCCAGCAGCAGTCGCAGGATCGCCGCGCTCTCGGGGCGGGACAGGCCGGTGATCTGCTCGACGTAGTAGCCGTTGACGTACAGCACCCGCTCCCCCGTCTCCGGGTGGACGCGGACCAGCGGGTGGACGGTGGCGACCTGGTGGTCCAGCAGGCGGCGGAGGTAGGCGTCGTCGCCCGGGCGGGGCTGGTAGCCGACGCCCAGGCGGTGCTCGGCGCGCAGCCCGTCGGCGAACGCGCGCAACGGGGCGGAGAGTCCGGCGTAGGCGGCGGCCAGGTTGGACCAGGTGGTGTCGCCGCCGTACGGCGGCACGGTCTCGGCGCGCAGGATGGTCGCCGCGGGCGGGTCGACCCGGGCACCGTGGTCGCAGTGCCAGCCGCGCAGCAGGGTGTGCCGGCGGCGGCTCAGCCACTCGTCGTGCTCCATGCCGAACCGGCCGCCCAGCTCCAGCCGGTCGGCGGTCGTCTCGACCTCCGGGACGTCGGGCGGCGACGCCTTGCCGCGCCGGGGCAGGACGACCGGTTCGCCGAACCGGCGGGCCAGGGCGACGTGCGCGGCGTGGTCCAGCCGCTGGTCGCGGAAGAACACCACCTTGTGGCGCAGCACGGCGGCCCGGACGGCGGCGACCTGCGCGTCGGTGAGGTCACCGGCCAGGTCCACGCCGGTGATGTCGGCGCCGATGTGCCCCGCGGCGGGCCGCACCTCGACCCCCGTGTCCCGCTCCGCCGTCCGCTCCGCGCTGCCCCTGTCCGTCGTCATGGCAGAGATCGTGACAGCCCACGCCGGGTATGGCGAGAGCGCCTCGGGAACTTCCGGGACCGCGACGCCGGGTTGATCATCGCGGCGCCGTCCCGGAGGCTGGGAGGCGCCACCTTTCCGTACGCAGTCGAGAGAAGGTCACCCGTGAGCAGCATCCCGGCACACACCCTCAACGACGGCACCTCGCTCCCCGCGCTGGGCCTGGGCACCTGGCCGATGGACGACGCCGAGGCGCGGCGGGCGACCGCCGAGGCCCTCGGCCTGGGCTACCGCCTGATCGACACCGCGGCCAACTACCGCAACGAGACCGGCGTCGGCCTCGGCGTGTCCGACGCCGGCGTGCCCCGCGAGGAGATCGTCGTCACCACCAAGCTGCCCGGCCGCCACCACGGCTACGAGGACACCCTCGCCTCCTTCGAGCAGTCCCGCGCCCGGCTCGGCCTGGACTACGTCGACCTGTACCTGATCCACTGGCCGCTGCCCCGCGTCGACCGGTACGTCGACTCCTGGAAGGCCATGATCAAGCTGCGCGAGGAGGGCCTGGTCCGGTCGATCGGCGTCTCCAACTTCACCGCCGGGCACATCGAGCGGCTGGAGAAGGAGACCGGCGTGCTGCCCTCCGTCAACCAGATCGAGCTGCACCCGCTCCTCCCCCAGGACGAACTGCGCGCCTTCCACGAGGGCAAGGGCATCCGCACCGAGAGCTGGAGCCCGCTGGGCCGGGGCAGCGACCTGCTCGACGACCCGGCCGTCGCCGCCGTGGCCGACGCCCACGGGGTGACCCCCGCTCAGGCGGTGCTGCGCTGGCACCTCCAGCTCGGCGCGGTGCCGGTCCCGAAGTCGGCGGACCCCGGGCGGCAGCGGCAGAACCTCGATGTCTTCGGCTTCGAGCTGGACGCGGACCAGATGCGGGCGATCGCCGACCGCCCCCGGCGGCGGATCGGCGGTGACCCGGAGGCGCACGAGGAGTTCTGACGCGGTGGACAGCCGCGCGGGGTCAGCCCTGGGGCAGCGGCTGCTCGGCCCAGATGGTCTTGCCGCCGCCGGTCGGCCGGCTGCCCCAGCGCTGGGTGAGCTGGGCGACCAGCAGCAGCCCCCGGCCGCCCTCGTCGTAGGCGTGCGCCCGGCGCAGGTGCGGTGAGGTGGGACTGGCGTCGGAGACCTCGCAGATGAGGCTGTGGTCGCGGATGAGCCGCAGCTGGATGGGGGGTTCGCCGTAGCGGATGGCGTTGGTGACCAGCTCGCTGACGACCAGTTCGGTGACGAACGCGGTCTCCGTCAGGCCCCAGGCGGCCAGCCGTTCCATGACGGAGGTCCGGGTGGCGGCGACCTGCGCCGGGTCGGGGGTGATGTTCCAGGTGGCGACCTGCTCGGCGCCCAGCGCCCGGGTGCGGGCCAGCAGCAGGGCGATGTCGTCGCAGGGGTCCTCGGGCATCACGGCCTTGAGCACGCTGTCGCACAGCTCGTCCAGCGAGGCCACGGACGCGGTCAGGGCGTGGCACAGCTCGGCGGTGGCATGGTCGAGGTCGCGGACCCGGTCCTCGATCAGGCCGTCGGTGTACAGGGCGACGACGGAGCCCTCGGGCAGCTCCAGTTCCGTGGCCTCGAACGGCAGGCCGCCGACGCCGAGCGGCGGCCCGGCGGTCATGTCGACCAGGCGCGCGCTGCCGTCGGGCAGCAGGACGGCGGGGGCGGGATGCCCCGCGGCGGCCACGGTGAGGCGGCGGCACACGGGGTCGTAGACGGCGTAGAGGCAGGTGGCGCCCAGCTCGGCGGCCTCGTCGCCCTCGCCGCCGGCGGCGAGGTGGCTGACCAGGTCGTCCAGGTGGGTGAGGAGTTCGTCGGGCGGCAGGTCGACGTCGGCGAGGGTGCGGACGGCCGTGCACAGCCGGCCCATCGTCGCCGAGGACGGGATGCCGTGGCCGACGACGTCGCCGACGACCAGGGCGACCCGGCAGCCGGAGAGCGGGATCACGTCGAACCAGTCGCCGCCGATGCCGGCCGCCGACCCGGAGGGCAGGTAGCGGTGGGCCACCTCCACCGCCGCCTGTCCCGGCAGGCCGGTGGGGAGCAGGCTGTGCTGGAGGGCCAGCGCGGTGCCGCGTTCCCGGGCGAAGCGGCGGGCGTTGTCCACGCAGACGGCGGCCCGGCTGGCGAGTTCCTCGGCCAGGGCCACGTCGTCGCCGACGTACGGCTCCCCGGGCGCGCCGCGGGCGAGCAGCACGACCCCGAGGACGGTGCCGCGGGCCCTCAGGGGTACCGCCAGGGCCGAGCGCAGGCTCCGGCGCCAGGCGCGGTTGTGCGGGGCCTGCTCGTTGCGCAGCCGGATCCAGCGGTCGAAGTCCGGGTCGCCCGGTCCCCTGAGCACCGCCCGGCCCTCCTGCAGCGCCTGGGCGGCCATCGAGTACGTCGGGTGGACGATCCGTTCGCCCAGATGGGGGGTGGGCCGGGGGTAGTTCTCGGTGGCGGAGCGGTGAGCCACCCGGCGCAGTGAGACGTCCGTGGCCGATTCCACGACCGGCTCCTCCGTGCCCAGCACCCAGTCGAGCAGGTCGACGCCGGCGAAGTCGGCCATGTGCGGGACCAGCAGCTCGATCAGTTCCTCGGCGGTGCGGACCACGTCCAGGGTGGTGCCGATGCCCGCCGCGGCCTCGTTCAGCAGGGCCAGCCGCTGCCGTGCCCGGTGCTGCTCGGTGGTCTCGAAGCCGGCCATGGCGACGGCGGCCACCGTGCCGGACGCGTCGCGCACCGGCCACATCTCCACCCGCCAGGCGTGCTCGCCGAGCGGGGAGGAAGCGGGTGTGAGGGTCTCGTAGCGCGCGGGGCGGCCGGTCTCGGCGACCTGCCGCAGGTACTGGCGGAAGCCCGGGCCGTCGGCGTCGATGGTCTCCATGACGTCGGAGAGCCGTCGCCCGAGCAGCTCCTGCTCCGACGTTCCCAGCAGCCGCAGCGCCGTGTCGTTGGCGCGCAGATACCGCTGCGCGACGTCGTGCACGGACATCGACAGGGACGACTGCTGGAAGGTCTCCCCGGTCAGGGCGAAGGTGCCCTCGCCCGGCCGCTCGGCGGTGACCACGTACCCGCCCGGTGAGCCGTCCGCCGTGAGCAGCGGCAGGGCGCGCAGCGTCAGCGCCACCGCGGGGCCGTCCCGGTGGCGCACCAGGACCGTGCCCGACAGGGCGGACACGGCACCGGGCTCCGTGTCCTGGGCGAGCAGGTCTCGCGCGTACCGGCCCACGGCCTCCTCGGCCGGGTACCCGGTCAGCCGCCGGGCACCCTCGCTCCACCCCGTCACCAGGCCGTCGGTGTCCACGATCGCCGCAGCGGAGGCGTGCTCCATGCCGTCCAGGATTATCCCTTTACGTCCCGCTATCAACCGCTGCGGATCCGGGAGCGCCGACCGGGGCGGTCCGTGTGCCGGTCACTGGTGCCCCCGGCCGTTCCTCAGGAGCGGTGCGCGCGCAGGGCCGCCAGGGCCCGGTCGGCGTGCGCGGCCATGCGCAGTTCGCTGCGGACGACGTCGAGCACCGTGCGGTCCTCGGCGATGACGAAGGTGACCCGCCTGGTCGGGGCGAGGGTGAAGCCCCGCCGCACGCCGAACCGCTCGCGGACCGTGCCGTCGGCGTCGGACAGCAGGGGCATGCCGAGTGCGTGCCGGCCGGCGAACTCCCGCTGGCGGTCCACGGCGTCGCCGCTGATACCGACGGGCCGGGCGCCCACGGCGGCGAACTCGGCGGCGAGGTCGCGGAAGTGGCAGGCCTCGGCGGTGCAGCCGGGGGTGAGCGCGGCCGGGTAGAAGAACAGCACCACCGGGCCGTCGGCGAGCAGACCGGTCAGGCTGCGCTCGGCACCGGTCTCGTCCGGCAGCGCGAAGTCGGGGGCGGTGTCGCCGGGCCCCGGGCGCCCGCTCATGCCGAGTCCCGCGCGTTCCGGGCGACACCGCGGGCCCACAGCACCAGCGGCAGTTGCAGGGGCAGCCGTCCGTAGGCGGCGGCCTTCTGGGGCGTGGGGCGGTGCCGCCAGTCGACGGCCATCTTGACATTGGCGGGGAAGACGCCGACGAAGAAGGCCGCGGCGGCCCGGGCGGCGACCGGCCGGGTGCGCGGCAGGGCGATCCCGGCGGCCAGCGCCAGTTCGACGGCGCCGCTGGCGTACGTCCAGGCCCGGGGCGTGCCCGGCAGGCCGCGCGGGACGATCTCGTCGAAGCGGCGGGGGACGGCGAAGTGGGCGGCGCCCGCGGCGGCCAGCAGGCCGGCGAGCAGCAGGGGCGAGCGTTCGGACCGGGACACGGTTCCTCCTCCGGGGGGCCTGACGCGCGATATTACTCGACGGTAAGCACGGTGGGGCGGTGGGCGAGCCGGGTGCCCCTGGGCCGGCGGTGAGCGCCGACGGCCTCGCCGCGCCGGCCCTGGGCGCTCTGCCCGGCACGGCACCCTCGCGAGCGACAGCACCGGCGCTGGCGGCCCTGGACACTCTCGCCGGCACGGCACCCTCGCGAGCGACAGCACCGGCACTAGCAGCCCTGGACACTCTCGCCGGCACGGCACCCTCGCGAGCGACAGCACCGGCACTGGGCGCCCTCTCGGTGGTGGGGCGGCTCCAGCTCCACGGGCCGCGGGAGCCGGCGGCGGCGCGGAGAGAGGGCGAGGTGCGGGGTGTGGGGGTCCGTGCCGCCGGGCGGCGCACTCCGCGCCTGACCCTCACACCCCGGCCCCGCTCAGAGCCGGGCCCCGCGCCGCTCCCCCCGCAGCAGCCACGCCAGGTACGCGCCGCCGGCCACTCCGGTCAGGACGCCGACCGGCAGCAGGGCCGAGCCGGTCGCCCGCTGGGTGGTGAGGTCGGCCGCGGTGAGCAGGAGGGCGCCCATCCAGGCGGCGGGCAGGACGTTGGGGCCCGCCGCGCGCGTCACCCGGCGTGCCAGCTGCGGCGCGGCCATGGCCACGAACGGGATCGGACCGGCCGCCGCGACCGCCAGCGCCGTCAGCCCCGTGCCCGCGCTCAGCAGCACCAGGCGGCTGCGCTCCGGCGGCACCCCGAGCGCGGCGGCGGTGTCGTCGCCCATCTCCAGCATGGTCAGGCGCCGCGTGTACACCAGGACGACCGGGCCGAGGGCCACGACGCCGAGCGCCGCGATCCGTACGTCGCTCCAGTCCCGGGCGTTGAGCGAACCGATCGTCCAGCTCGCCGCCTGGGCCGCCTTGCCGATGTCGGCGCGCAGGTACAGGAAGCTGGTCACCGCGCCCAGCACCGCCGAGGCGCCGATGCCGACGAGGACCAACCGGTAGCCGTGCACCCCGCGCTTCCAGGCCAGCAGATAGACGGCGGCGGCGGTGGCGAGGCCGCCGCACACCGCGCCGGCGGCCGTCTGCGCCGCGCCCGCGTCCAGGACGATGATGGCGACGAGCGCGCCGGCCGAGGCCCCGTTGCCGAACCCGATGACGTCGGGGCTGCCGAGCGGGTTGCGGGTGAGCGACTGGAACACCGCGCCCGCCATGCCCATCCCGAACCCGACCAGCGCGGCCACCAGCGCGCGCGGCAGTCTGAGGTCGAGCACCACGAACTCGGCGCCCGGCGGGCCGTCGCCGAGAAGGGTGCGCACCACCTCGGCCGGGGACAGCGCGTAGGTCCCGGTGCCGATGGCCAGCACCATCGCGAGCGCCGCCAGCACGGCCAGTACCGCGCAGACCAGTACCGCCCGGGGGTCGTACCGCACCGACCAGCGCCCCGCGCGCAGCAGTCCGCGCCTCAGGTGGGTCCGGGACACCGCTGCCTCGCCGTCCCGCTTCTTCTCGTGCCGCCGCTCGGCCCGCAGGACGCTCACAGCTGGGCCACCTTCCGCTGCCGTACCAGATGGATGAAGAGGAGCCCGCCGAGGAACGCGGTGACGGTGCCGACCTCGATCTCCGACGGCGGCACCACGATCCGGCCGACGACGTCGGAGACGAGCAGCAGCACCGGCGCGAACACCGCGCAGTACGGCATGAGCCAGCGCGGATCGGGTCCGCAGAAGGCGCGGGCGGCGTGCGGGATCATCAGGCCGATGAAGCCGATCGGCCCGCACACGGCGGTCGCGCCGCCGCACAGCAGGGTGATGGCGACGACGGAGAGCACCCGCACCCGCCGCACCCGGGTGCCCAGGGCCAGCGCGTGGTCCTCGCCGAGGGCGATCGCGCCGAGCGGCCGGGCCAGCGCGAACGCGAGCAGCGCGCCGGCCGCGAGCAGCGGCGCCACGGTGAGCAGCAGGGACACGTCGCGCTTGGCGAGCGTGCCGACCGACCAGTACCGCATCTCGTCCAGGGTGCTCAGGTGCCACAGCGACAGGCCGTTGACGTAACCGAACAGGGCCGCGTTGACGGCGGTTCCGGCGAGCGCGAGGCGGACCGGGGTGGCCCAGCGGCCGCCGCCCAGGGCGTTGACGACGGTGGCGGCGACGGCCGCGCCGGCCAGGGCGAACCAGAGGTACCCGGTGAACGAGGTGATGCCCAGGACGCCGATCGCGGTGACCACGGCGGCGGACGCGCCCGCGTTGACGCCGAGCAGTCCGGGATCGGCGAGCGGGTTGCGGGTCAGGGTCTGCATGACCGCGCCACCGAGACCGAGGGCCGCGCCGACCGCGACGCCGATGAGGGTGCGGGGCAGTCTCAAGTCCCGCACGATCGCGTCGTTCTCGGTGCCCGAGGGGCTGAACAGGCCGGACCAGACCTGGTCGAGGGGGATCGCCTTGGTGCCGACGGCCAGCGACAGGGCGGCCGCCGCGGCCAGCAGTACCAGGCCGAGGAGCAGACCGGCCGGGCGCACCGCGGCACGGGCGCGCGGGGTGCGGGCGCCGGGCGCCGTGTCCGGCGGGGCGGGGGCCGTCGCGGCGCTCACGGGGCGGCCGCCGTACGGGCGCGGCGGCACCGGGAGTCGGGCACCGTTTTCGGCCGGTGCAGTGCACACATTCCAATGAACATGTGGTTAGCTTAGGCTACCCTTACCGAGGCTGTTGACGATCTCGTCGGCAGAAACCGGCCGTCCCCTGTACGCCCCTGACCGCGGTCCACGGAGAACACCGATGACCAGCCTGCCCAGTTCCGCCCCGAGTGATGCCTCCCCGGACGTCCGTCCGGTCCGCGTCACCGGTCCGCACGTCGCGCGCCTCCTGGCGGAGGCGGAGGGTGCCGACGCCGTGCGACGCGCGGCGCTGGCCGCCGAGTTCTGGGCAGAGGTGGAACGTTTCGGCACTCCGCTGATCGAGGAGCTGGACGGCCGGCCCGGCCACCGCGCGGTCACCTTCCTGTGGCGCGGTCACCGCGCCACCCGGCAGGTGCTGTTCCAGGGCAACCGCATCACCGACCGCGACCACCTCGCCGGTTCGCTCCTGGAGCGGGTGCCGGGGACGGACGTGTGGCACCTGGGCCTGCGGCTGCGCGCCGACCACCGCGGCTCCTACCGGCTGGCCGCCGACATCTCGCTGCGGGAGCCCCCGACCGACCCGGCCGGCCTCCAGCAGCGGCTGCGGTCGCTGTCCGCGCACGCCGCCGCCGACCCGCTCAACCCCCGCCGGGTGGCGACCCGGTGGCAGCCGGCCGACGGCTCGGTCTTCGCCCTGCCCGATGCCCCGGCCCAGCCGTGGACCGGACGCCGGGGCACGGTCCCGGCCGGCCGCGTCGAACGCCACCGGGTGACGGCCGCGGAGCCGGTCGGCGACCGGGACACCTGGGTGTACCTGCCGCCGGGGCTCGACCGCCACGCCGGGACGCCGCTGCCGGTGGCCGTGGTGTGCGACGGCGACATGTGGTTCGGCCGGCTGGGCTTCGGCGACACCCTCGACGCGATGATCGCCGACGGGGCGCTGCCGCCGCTGGTCGTGGTCGCGCCGGACGCCGTGGACCGCCGGACCCGCTGGCGCGACCTCGGCGCCCGGGAGCCGTTCGTCGCCTTCCTGGCCGACGAGTTGCTGCCCTGGGCGGCCGGCCGCTGGCCGCTCACCACGGACCCGCGGCGGACCGTGGTCGCCGGGCAGAGCCTGGGCGGCATGACCGCCCTGTACGCCGGGTTCCTGCGGCCCGACCGGTTCGGCAACGTCCTCGCCCAGTCCGCCTCCCTGTGGTGGCGGCCCGGACTGCCGTCGCCGGCCGGTCCCAAACCCCTCGTGTCCGGCGACCCCTGGCTCGTCGCCCGCTGCGAGTCCGCGCCGCCGCGCCCCGTGACGGTCCGTCTGGACGTCGGACTGCACGAGGGCGCCATGGTCGACCACAGCCGCGCCCTGTACGACGCCCTGAGCGCCGCCGGCTGTCCGGTCACCCTCGGCACGTACAACGGCGGCCACGACTACGCCTGCTGGCACGGCGCGCTGGCCGACGGCCTGGTCCGGCTGCTGGGCGCCCGCTGACCCCGAGACCCCTTTCCCGCCAATTCCCGCCAACCCACCCACGACCGAGGAGTCCTTCTTCCATGTCCCGTGCACGTTCCACCCGCAGAACCGTAACGACGTCCGCCGCCGCGGTCCTGGCCGGAGCGGTCCTCCTGACCGGCTGCGGGGGCGACGACGGCGGCAGCGACACCGCCGGCGGCAAGGAGCCGAGCACCCGTCAGGTCACCGACGCCACGGGCCGCGAGGTCGACGTGCCCGCCGACCCCAAGAAGGTCGTCACGCTGAGCGAGCCCACCCTGGACGCCGCCCTGGCGCTCGGCGTCGAGCCGGTCGGCGCCACCGCGGGCCGCGGGCAGCAGGGCGTCTCCACCTACCTGGCCGACAAGGCCGGCGGGACCGAGGTCGTCGCCACGGTCGCCGAGGCCGACATGGAGAAGGTCGCCGCGCTCCAGCCCGACCTGATCCTGCTCGACGAGACGACCGCCGTGAAGACCCAGGTCTCCAAGCTGGAGTCGATCGCCCCGACGGTGGTCACCGCCAAGCTCAACGAGGACTGGAAGAAGGCCTTCACCGCCACCGCCGACGCCCTCAACAAGGCGTCGGAGGCCGAGAAGATCATCAGCGACTTCGACACGGACCTGGCCGCCACCAAGAAGAAGCTGGGCGACAACGCGGGCGCGGTGGTCAGCGTGATCCGCTGGCAGAACAGCGCCCCCTCGGCGGTCGGCCGCGGCGTCGGCCACGTCGGCTCCACCCTCACCGACCTGGGGCTGGAGCGGCCCGAGGACCAGCAGGGCGTGGGCAGCGGCCACAGCGAGCCGGTCAGCCTGGAGAAGCTCTCCACCATCGACGGCGACTGGCTGGTCTTCGGCACCCTCGGCGACAAGGCCGACGGCGAGAAGGCGTACGCCGAGGCCAAGAAGGTCCCCAACTTCTCGAAGCTGAAGGCCGAGAAGGCGGGCCACGTCGTCGTGGTCCAGGGCTCCGCCTGGAACAGCGCCGGCGGTCCGCTCGCCGCGCGGATCGTCCTGGACGACCTGACGAAGGCGCTGGCCTCGTGAGCGGCGCACTGGACGGCCGGCTCGCCCTCGTGACGGGAGCGGGCCGGGGCATCGGCGCGGCGGTGGTCGAGGCGCTGGTCGCGGAGGGCGCCCGGGTCGTCGCCACCGACCTCGGACCCGGCGACGTGGAGGCGCTCGCCGGCAAGCTGGGCGAGCGGGTCACCCCCCGGCGGCTCGACGTCACCGACGCCGCCGCCGTCGACACGCTGGTGGACGCGGCCGAGTCCCAGATCGGGCCGCTGGACATCGCCGTGAACGTGGCCGGCATCCTGCGCGACGCGCCCGTCACCGAACTCACCGACGAGGACTGGGCGGCGCACTTCGCGGTCAACACCACCGGCGTGTTCCACGTCTCGCGCGCCGTCGCCCGCCGCATGACCGGACGCGGCCGGGGCAGCATCGTCACCGTCGCCTCCAACGCGGGCGGCATCCCCCGCGCGAACTTCGCCGCGTACGCCGCCTCCAAGGCCGCCGCGGTGATGTTCACCAAGTGCCTGGGCCTGGAGGTCGCCCGGCAGGGGGTGCGCTGCAACACGGTCTCACCCGGCTCGACCATGACCGACATGCAGCGCGCGCTGTGGACCGAGGGCGAGGAAGAGGCCTCGGCGCGGCGCGTCATCGAGGGGGACCTGGCGTCCTACCGCACGGGCATCCCGCTCGGCCGGATCGCCGACCCCTCCGACATCGCCGACGCCGTCGTCTTCCTCGCCTCCGACCGGGCCCGCCACATCACGATGCACGACCTGTACGTCGACGGCGGCGCGACCCTGCGGGCCTGAGCCCCACCCCGGCCCGGCCCGCCCCCGACGGAGTCCCCCACCGGAGTCCTCACGGAGTCCCGGAGTCCCCCACAGGAGACTGTCATGTCCGTTTCCCTGCACGAACCCACCGCCGCCGCGCCCGTCTCCCCGGGCGCGGCGACCTCCCTGCTCGACGCGTACCGCCCGGCCACCGACCGCTTCCTGGCCACCCCGCACCGGACGCTGCTGGGCCGCGGCACCGCCGCCGTGATACCCGACGACGCCCGGCCCCCGGCCGTGCGGGTGCGCGAGGTGCTCGACGGACTGCGCCGCCCGGGAGCTGCGGCGCCGGTCGTCGTCGGCACCCTGCCCTTCGCCCCCGACGGCCCGTCCGCGCTGGCGGTGCCGGACATGGTGCACTGGGCGCCGCCGCTGCGCGAGGACCCGCTGGTCGCGCTGGCCGTCCCGCACGACGAGGACCGGCCTCACTGGCGGGTCGAGGAGGTCCCCTCCCCCGAGCGGTACGGCGAGGCGGTCGCCGCGGCGGTGGCGCGGATGCGGGCCGGCGAGTTCGACAAGGTCGTCCTCGCCCGCAGCCTGGAGTTGACCTCCGGCCGCGAGCCCGACCTGCCGGCCATGCTGCGCCGGCTCGCCCGCCGCGACCCGGCCGGCTACACCTTCGCGGTGCCCAGCGGCCCCGGCCGCACCCTGATCGGCGCCAGCCCCGAACTGCTGGTCTCCCGGCAGGGCGGCTCGCTCACCGCCAACCCCCTCGCCGGGTCGGCGCCGCGCAGCGAGGACCTCGCCGAGGACGTGCGGCGCGCGGTCGCGCTGCTGGAGTCCGAGAAGGACCTGCACGAGCACGCCGTCGTGGTGGCCGCCGTACGGGAGGCGCTGGCGCCGTTCTGCACCACCCTTCAGGTGCCCGAGCGGCCCACGCTGGTGCGGACCGCCGCCATGTGGCACCTGTCGACCACCGTCACCGGCGAGCTGGCCGACCCCGGGGCCACCACCGCCCTGGACCTGGCCTCCGCGCTGCACCCCACCCCGGCGGTGTGCGGCACGCCCACCGAGCTGGCCCGGCAGGTCATCGCCGAGTCGGAGCCCTTCGACCGCGGGGCCTACACCGGCATGGTCGGCTGGCAGGACGCCGACGGCGACGGCGAGTGGGTCGTGACGATCCGCTGCGCCGAGGCCGAGGGCAGGACCCTCAGGCTGTTCGCCGGCGCCGGTGTCGTGGCGGCGTCCACGCCGGAGGCCGAGACGGCGGAGACCGCCGCCAAGTTCCGTACGTTCCTGCACGCCGTTGGAGCTTCGCTGTGACCCTCACCCCCGGTGTGGACTCCCCCACCTGGCCCGCCGAGTTCGCCGAGCGCTACCGCGCCGCCGGCTACTGGCGCGGCGAGACCTTCGGCGGCGTGCTGCGCGAGCGCGCCGCCGCCCACCCCGACCGGACCGCACTGGTCGACCCGGCCCCCGAGCGCCGTACCTGGACCTACCGGGAGCTGGACGAGCGGGCCGACCGGATGGCCGCCGGCTTCCTGGCGCGCGGCATCCGCAAGGGCGACCGGGTGGTCGTCCAGCTGCCCAACATCGGCGAGTTCGTCGAGGTGGTCTTCGGGCTCTTCCGGATCGGCGCGCTGCCGGTCTACGCGCTGCCCGCGCACCGCGAGACGGAGATCGTCCACTTCTGCTCCTTCACCGAGGCGGTCGCCTACGTCGTCCCGGACCGGCACGCCGGCTTCGACCACCGGGAGCTGGCCTCGGCGATGCTGAAGCGGGTGCCGAGCCTGAAGCACGTGTTCGTGGCCGGCGACCCCGGTGAGCACACCGCGCTGAGCGAGGTGCCGTGCGAGCCGTCCGGCCCGTTCGACGGGCCCGAGCCGCACGAGCTGGCGTTCCTCCAGCTCTCCGGCGGGACGACGGGTCTGAACAAACTGATCCCGCGCACCCACGACGACTACATGTACTCGCTGTGGGGTTCCAACGAGATCTGCGGAGTGGACGACGCCACCCGGTTCCTGGTGGTGCTGCCCGCCGCGCACAACTTCCCGATGAGTTCGCCGGGCTGGCTCGGCGTGCTGTACGCGGGCGGCACGGTGGTGCTGTCCCCGAAACCCGACCCGGCCACCGCGTTCCCGCTGATCGCGGCCGAGCGGATCACCATGACGGCGCTGGTGCCGCCACTGGCGCTGGTGTGGACCGACGCCGCTCCCGCCGCCGAGCACGACCTGTCCAGCCTGGAGCTGGCCCTGGTCGGCGGCGCCAAGTACAGCGAGCAGGCCGCCCGCCGTCTGGAACCCGCGCTCGGCTGCCGGCTGATGCAGGTGTTCGGCATGGCGGAGGGACTGGTCAACTACACCCGGCTGGACGACGACACCGAGACCGTCGTCACCACCCAGGGCCGGCCCATCTCCCCCGACGACGAGATCCGGGTCGTCGACGACGAGGACAACGACGTCCCCGAGGGCGAGCCCGGACACCTGCTGACCCGCGGCCCGTACACCATCCGCGGCTACTGGCGCGCCCCCGACCACAACCGCCGCTCCTTCACCGAGGACGGCTTCTACCGCACCGGCGACCTCGTCCGCCGGCTGCCCAGCGGCCACCTCGTCGTCGTGGGCCGGGCCAAGGACCAGATCAACCGGGGCGGCGAGAAGATCGCCCCCGAAGAGGTCGAGAACATCATCCTCGCCCACCCCGCCGTCCACGACGTGTCCGTGGTCGCGGTACCCGACGAGTACCTCGGCGAGCGCTCCCTCGCCTACGTGATCCTGCGCGAGGACGCCGAACCGCTGAAGCCGGTGGCCGTCAAGCGGTTCGTCCGTGAGCGCGGCATCGCCGCCTACAAGGTCCCCGACCTCGTCGAGTTCGTCGACGCCTTCCCCCAGACCGGCGTCGGCAAGATCAGCAAGAAGCATCTGCGGTCCGCCGCCGAACAGTCCTGACCGCATCCGAGAGGACTCCCCCATGGCACTTCCCGCCATCGCCCCCTATCCGCTCCCGGCACCGGACGAGCTGCCGGCCAACCGGGTGTCGTGGACCGTGGACCCGGCGCGTGCCGTCCTGCTCGTGCACGACCTGCAACAGCACTTCCTCGGCGCGTTCCCGGCCGGCGAGCAGCCGCTGACCGGCATGCTCGGCAACACGGCCCGCCTGCTCAAGGAGTACCGGCGCCTCGGTGTGCCGGTCGTCTACTCCGCCCAGCGCGGCGGCCAGACCCCCGAGCAGCGCGGTCTCCAGCTCGACTTCTGGGGCCCCGGCGTCGCCGACGACCCGGCGAAACTGGCCACGCCGGACGCCGTGGCCCCGCAGGACGGGGACACGGTGCTGACCAAGTGGAAGTACAGCGCGTTCGTCCGCACCGGACTGGCGGACCTGATGCGGGAGAAGAACCGCGACCAGATCGTCGTCGTCGGGGTGTACGCGCACATCGGCGTGCTGATGACCGCCGCCGACGCCTGGCAGCGCGACATCCAGGCGTTCGTCGTCGCCGACGCCGTGGCCGACTTCTCCCGCGCCGACCACGACATGGCGCTGCGCTACGCGGCCGGCCGCTGCGCGGTCGTGACCACCACCGACACACTGCTCCAGGAGGTCTGAGGCATGGCGCTCACCGTCGAACAGATCCGTACCGACGTCGCCGACTGTCTCGGCGAGGACGTGGCGGACATACCCCTCGACGAGAACCTCGTCGACCACGGCCTGGACTCGGTCCGCATCATGACGCTCCTGGAGCGCTGGCGCCGCGAGCACGCCGTGACCGCCGACTTCGCCGATCTCGCCGAACAGCCCGCCATCGAGGCGTGGGCCGCGCTGCTGGGGGTGGCATGACCACCCTCACAGCGGTGAGCGCGCCGGCCGTACTGCCGCTGACGGCCGCCCAGTCGGGCATGTGGTACGCGCAGGCCCTCGATCCGCTGAGCCCCGCGCAGAACACCGCCGAGTGCCTGGAGATCGACGGACCGCTGGATCCCGCGCTGTTCGCGGACGCCCTCGGCCGGGTGGCCGCGGAGGCCGAGGCGCTGCGGGTCCGCGTCGAGGACACCCCGGAGGGGCCCCGGCAGCTCCTCGCCGAGTCCGTCGGACTGCCACTGACGGTACGGGAGTCGGACACCCCGGCCGAGGCTCAGGCGTGGATGCGCGCCGACCTGGCCGAGCCGTTCGACCTGGCGACGGGGCCGCTGTTCCGGCACGCCCTGTTCCGGGTCGGCGCGGACCGGTGGCTGTGGTACCAGCGCATCCACCACCTCGTCATGGACGGCTACGGCTACTCGCTGCTGGTGCGCCGCACCGCCGAGGTGTACTCGGCGCTGGCCCGCGGCGAGGAGCCCGCCCCGCGCTCCTTCGGCTTGCTGGCCGACCTGGTCGCGGACGACGCCGCCTACCGGTCCTCGGCCGCCTTCGAGGCCGACCGGGCGCACTGGTCCCAGGCGTTCGGGGACCGCCCGGAGGCGCCCCGGCTGGCCGGGCGCGGCGCGCTGCCGTCCCGTACGTTCCACCGCCGTACCGCTCACCTCTCCCCGGAGACCACCGAGCGGCTGAAGGACCTGGCCGCCCGGCTCCGCGCCACCTGGCCGGACGTGCTGATCGCCGCGCAGGCCCTGTACACCGCCCGCGCCACCGCCCGTACCGACGTGGTCCTCGGCCTGCCGATGATGGGCCGCATGGGGTCGGTGGCGCTGCGGGTGCCCGGCATGGTGATGAACGTGCTGCCGCTGAGGCTCACCGTCACCCCGGACGCCACCTTCGCGGAACTGGTCCGGCAGGTGGTGCTCGGCATCCGCGAGATCCGCCGCCACCAGCGCTACCGCTACGAGGACATCCGCCGCGACCTGGGCCTGCTCGGCGAGAGCCGGGGCCTGGTGGGACCGCTGGTCAACGTGATGCCGTTCGACTACGGCGTGGACTTCGCGGGCGCCCCCGCGCGCGCCCGCAACCTGTCCGCGGGCCCGGTGGACGACCTCACCGTCAACATCTACGACCGCGCCGACGGCCGCGGGCTGCGCGTCGACCACGACGGCAACCCCGCCCTGTACGAGGACGCCGACCTCGCCGCGCACCAGGAGCGGTTCCTGCACCTGGTGGACCGGCTGGCCGGGGCCGACCCGCAGGCCCCCCTCGCCGTCCACTCCATCGCAACCCCGGCCGAACGGGCGCTGGTCGTCGACGAGTTCAACCGCACCGAGCGCGCCCTGCCGCCGACCACCCTGATCGGTCCCGTCGAGTCGCAGGCCGCGCGCACCCCGGACGCCACCGCGCTGGTCTTCCGGGACACCACGCTCACCTACGCGGAGCTGAACTCCCGCGCCAACCGGCTGGCCCGCCACCTCCAGTCCCTCGGCGCCCGGCCGGGCACGGTGGTGGCCGTGTCGGTGCCGCGCTCGGTGGAGCTGATCGTGTCGCTGCTGGCCGTGCTGAAGGCGGGCGCCGCCTATCTGCCGCTGGACCCGGACTACCCGGCGCAGCGGCTGGCGTACATGCTCGACGACGCGGAGCCGGTGTGCGCGATCACCGACCGCGCCGGCCGCCTCCCCGAGGGCACCCGCACCGAAGCGGTGGTGCTGGACGGGCTCGACCTGTCCGGGTACGCGTGGACCGACCCGGCCCGCGCGCTCACCCCGGCGCACCCGGCGTACGTCATCTACACCTCCGGTTCCACCGGCCGCCCCAAGGGCGTCGTCGTACCGCACCGGGCGATCGACAACCGGCTGCGCTGGATGCAGGCGGAGTACGGGCTGACCCCGGCCGACCGGGTGCTGCAGAAGACGCCGTCGTCGTTCGACGTGTCCGTGTGGGAGTTCTTCTGGCCGCTGCGCGAGGGCGCGGCGCTGGTGGTCGCCGAGCCCGGCGGCCACAAGGACCCGGTGTACCTGGCCCGGCTGATCCGCGAACGCGCGGTCACCACCTGCCATTTCGTGCCGTCGATGCTCCAGGTGTTCCTGGGCGCTCCGCAGGCCGCGGAGTGCGGGGAGGTGCTGCGCCGGGTGTTCTGCAGCGGCGAGGCGCTGCCCCGCGAGACGGCGTCCGCCTTCGCCCGCGCCCTGCCGGGCGTGGAGTTGCACAACCTGTACGGGCCGACCGAGGCCGCCGTCGACGTCACGTACCACGCCTGCGACCCGGCGGACTCCGGTCCGGTGCCGATCGGCCGCCCGGTGTGGAACACCCGCCTGCGTGTCCTGGACGCCGCCCTCCAGCCCTGCCCGCCCGGTGTGCCGGGCGAGCTGTACCTGGCGGGCGCCCAGCTCGCCGACGGCTATCTGGGCCGGCCCGAGCTGAACGCGACCCGGTTCGTCGCCGACCCGTTCGGGCCGGCGGGCACCCGGATGTACCGCACCGGCGACCTGGCCCGCTGGACGGCCGACGGCGAGGTCGAGTACCTGGGCCGCACCGACCACCAGGTCAAACTGCGCGGTCAGCGCATCGAACTGGGCGAGATCGAGGCGGCGCTCGCGGCCCTGCCGGGCGTGGACGCGGCGTGCGCGCTGGTCCGCGACGACCGGCTCGTGGGGTACGTGACCGGCGGCGCGGACCCGGTGCGGGTCCGGGCGGCGCTGGCCCGGGAACTGCCCGAGCACATGGTCCCGGCGGCCGTGGTGGCGCTGGACGCCTTCCCGCTCTCCCCCAACGGCAAGCTGGACCGCCGTGAGCTGCCCGCCCCGGTCTTCGCCGGCGGCACGGGCGCGCGGCCCTTCGCCTCCGCCCGCGAGGAGGCCCTGACCGGCCTGTTCGCCGAGGTGCTGGACGCCCGGGGGGTCGGTCCCGACGACGCGTTCTTCGACCTGGGCGGCACCTCGCTGCTGGCCGTCCGTCTGGTCGGGCGCGTCCGGGAGGAGTTCGGCGCCGAGCTGACCATCGGCTCGCTGTTCGAGGCGCCGACGCCGGCCGCGCTGGCCGCCCGGCTGGACGCCGCCGCGCCCGCCGCCGACGACGCCCTGGGCGTCGTCCTGCCGCTGCGCGCCGAGGGCGAGGGCACCCCGCTGTTCGGCATCCACCCGGCGGGCGGGCTGGCCTGGTGCTACGCGGGCCTGACCGCGCGGCTTCCCGGGCTGCCCGTGTACGGGCTGCAGGCCCGCGGCCTGACCGGGGACGAGGAACTGCCGCGCACCCTCCAGGAGGAGGCGGAGGACTACGCGGCGCAGATCCGCCGCGTCCAGCCGCACGGCCCGTACCGCCTGGTGGGCTGGTCGGTCGGCGGGGTCCTCGCGCACACCGTGGCCGTCCTGCTCCAGGAGGCCGGCGAGCGGGTCGACCTCCTCGCGCTGCTCGACGCCTTCCCCTCCGAGCAGTGGCGGGAGCGGCCCGCGCCCGAGGAGGGCGACGCGCTCACCGCCGTGCTGCGCATGGCGGGCTTCGACCGCACCGGCGAACGCACCCGCGAGGACGTGCTGGCCACCCTGCGCGCGGCCGGCAGCCCGCTGGCCGGGCTCACCGACCGCACCCTGTCCCGGATCGTCGACATCGTCCCCAACCACGCCCGCATGATGCGCGAGCACGAACACCGGGTCTACGACGGTGACGTGCTGTTCTTCACCGCCGCCGCGCCGCGTGCCGAGGACTGGCTGACCAGGGAGGCGTGGCGGCCGTACGTGACCGGACGGATCGTCAACCTCGATTTGGACTGCACCCATCCGCAGCTGATGCGGGACCGGTACCTCGACGACATCGCGGCGGCCCTGACCGCCCGTCTGAAGGAGCTGGACGCATGACCCCCGACGCCATCGGCCCCTTCGACGCCGGGTCCGGCGACGGCCACGGCAGCCATCTGGTCTTGGAGAACGCGGGCGGGCTGCGGTCCCTGTGGCCGGCCTGGCGCGCGGTGCCGGCCGGGTGGACGGCCCGCTTCGGTCCGGCCCCGCACGCGGCGTGCCTGCGCCGGGTGGCGGAGGCGGAGGCGGACCGGGGTTGAGCGGCGACAGCGGTGCGTCCGGCCGGGCGGCGGGGGCGCGTCCGGGTGGGTCGTGCGCGCCCCCGCGCCGGACGCGCCGCCCGACGCCTCCCTGTACGCCTCCCTCGACGCCGCCGAGGTGGCGCCGAGGTGGCGCCGAGGTGGCGCCGACCCGGCTGCCCGGGTCAGCGGCCCAGGAGCGCCACGAGGCCGTCGGCCAGTTCCGTGCGCCAGCACAGGTAGTCGTGACCGCCGTTGAACTCCCGATAGGAGGAGTCGTGGTACCCCAGCTCCCGCAGGGTGTCGCGCAGCCGCCGGGCCGCGGGCAGGGCCACCCACTCCTGCTCTCCGAAGGAGAGCCACAAGCGCACCGGCAGCCGCGGCACGCCCGCGAGGGTCCGGGTGAGCCACTCGGCGTGCTCTCCGACGGGCCACCAGAACGAGCCCGACTGGACGAGGGCGTTGCCGAAGCGGTGCGGGGCGGCCACGGCGGCGTAGGCGGCGGTGAGCCCGCCCAGGCTCTGCCCGGCGACGACGGTCCGGGCCGGGTCGGCGGTGACGGGCAGCCGCCCGGCCGCCCACGGCAGCAGCTCGTCCGTGAGGTGGGCGACGTATCCGGGCCGGCAGCTCAGTTCGGCCCAGCGGGTGGGTTCGTCCACGGCCTCCGGCAGTACGGCGGCCAGCGGCGGGATCCGTCCGTCGGCGATCAGGTTGTCCAGCAGGTGCGCGAGGCCGAGCCGGGGCCCCCAGTGCTCGCCGTCCAGCAGGACCAGCACCGGCAGCCCATCGGACGGCGCCCGCCCGCCGGGGGGCGCCGGGGGCGCGTACAGCCAGACCCGCCGCTGTCCGCCCAGCCGGGCGCTGGGCACCCGGTGTTCGGTGACGGTGCCGTGCGCGACGTCCGGCCGGGGTGCCCAGTCGGCCGCGTCGGGAGCGGCCGGGAGTTCGGCGTACGACACCGGCGTGCCGCCCCAGCGGCGGGGCAGGGCGCGGTCGTTGAAGGGGTCGGGCCGGGGACCGGCCCGCAGTGCGCGCCAGTAGTCGGGGCCGGTGGCCTCGATCCCTTCGTCGACGTGGAAGTCGTACGTGCCGCGCCAGTCGTGCCGCAGGCGCAGGGTCCAGTGCCATACGTCCGTACCGGGGACGTGCTCCATGAGGTTGCCCTCGGGATCGCGCGGGTCGCCCAGCTTGTTGGGCAGCACCTCGACGGCGCGGGTGGCCGGGGTGCCGCGCCACAGGAACGTCACCGCCCGGTGCTCGGAGCTGCCCTGGGGATCGGGTCCCACCAGCGGTGTGCCGAGGCGGCGGACCTCCGCCCAGAAGTCCTCCGCGCCGTCCGGGCCCGGCAGCGCCCGGACGGGCTCCGCGAGCCGTGGGACGGGGTGCGGCCGGGGCAGGCGGGGCGGCCGGTTCGCCGTGGCTTCGGGCGGGCCGGTGAACACGGTGGGTGCGGATTGCATTTGACTGCTCACGATCTCCATATTAGGTTAGCCTTACCTTACTTGATCGCACGTCGCTTTCCCGCGCCGGCTGTCCGCCGCCCCCACACGTGCCTCCTCTCCAAGCGTCCCTTCGGGGACGTTCGCCTGCCAGGAGCAGCCATCATGACCTCTGACAGATCCGCCTCACCGACCGGTGCCCGGCTGGGCCGGATGGTGGCCCTGACCGCCGGGGCCACGCTGGGCCTCGGCGCCCTGGTCGCCGTTCCACTGGCCGCTGCCGGTGCCGGCGGCACGGGCGTCACCGACACGGTGGCGCTGGCCGCGGACTCGACCGCGCCCGCGGTCGCCCTGGGCACGACCACGGTGAAAGCCGGCGGCGAGGTGGCGTTCACCGCCACCGGCTTCCCGGCCGGCGGCACGCTGAGCGTCAAACTCGACGACGCGACGCTGCTGGAGCAGTTCACCATCGGCGAGGACGGCAGTGTCTCGGACAAGGTGACGATCCCGGCCGGCACCAGCGCGGGCGGCGGCCACTGGCTGCGTTTCCTGGCGCCCGGGACCAGCGTCAAGAGCGAGAGCCTGACCGTCACCGCGGCGGCCACCGCCTCCCCCACGCCGACGCCGGCCCCCACGAGGAGCACCACACCGGTCGCCGACCCGAAGGTGAAACTGACCAGCGGCAGCAAGGTCGCCGCGGGCGGCAAGGTGTCCTTCTCCCTCTCCGGGTTCGTCAAGGGCCAGAACGTCACGGTGAAACTGGACGACAGCGAGATCCTCGGCCGGTGGACCGGCGCGGTGAAGGCCGACGGGACCTTCTCCGGCACGGTGACCGTCCCCGGCTCGACCGCCGCGGGGGCGCACTGGCTGCGGTTCCTGGCGCCCGAACCGGCGACCAGCCTGAAGGCGGACCTCACCGTCACGTCGTCCTCGTCCTCGTCCTCGTCCGGCGGCTCGGGCGGCTCCGGCGGCGGCTCCGGCGGCGGCTCCACCGGCGGCAGCGGCTCGGTCGGCTCCGGCGGCGCCGCGAGCGGCGGCACCTCGGGGTCGGTGAGCAGTTCCTCCGGCACCTCCGCCACCATCACCGCGGGCTCCCGGGTGGCCGCGGGCGGCAAGGTCTCCTTCCGGGTGACCGGCTTCCCGGCGGGACGGCAGCTGACCGTGAAACTGGACGACAGCGAGATCCTCGGCCAGTGGACCGTCGGTTCCGACGGGTCGTACTCCGGCGGTGTGACCGTCCCCCCGGACGCCGCGAAGGGCGCCCACTGGCTGCGGTTCCTCGCCCCCGACCCGCCCACCAGCCTGCGCGCCGACTTCACGGTGACGTCCGGCTCCACCACCGCCGCCTCCGCAGGCTCCTCCTCGGGCAGCTCCGCGACCCCCGTCCCGGCGGCCTCGGGCGCACCGGCCGGCGCCACCAACGACGCCGGCGCCAAGGCCGAGATCACCGCCAGCGAGGTGCAGCCCGGCGGCACGCTGCACTTCACGGTGACCAAGTTCCCGGCCGGGAAGCAGGTGACCGTCAAACTCGACGACGAGGCCATCCTCGGCCAGTGGAAGACCGACGGGAACGGCACCTACGAGGGTGCCGTGACCGTCCCCGCGGACACCTCCGCCGGCGGCCACTGGCTGCGCTTCCTCGCCCCCGACCCGCCGACCTCGCTGAAGGTGGAGTTCACCGTGAACGCCGCCGCGGCGGCCGCCGGTCCGGGCACCGGCACCTCCTCCACCGCCGCGCCCGGGACCACCGCCGGCAACCTGGTGGCCGCTTCCGGCTCCCCCGTCTCCTACGCGACCGTCGCCTGGTCGGCGGCGGCCGCCGCGGCCGGCGGGGCGGCGGGCGCCGCCGCGACCACGCTGGCGGTCGTGCGCCGCCGCACCGAGCGGCCCGCGGCCGGCGCCTGACACCGGGCCCTCCCAAGCCACTTTCCCCCGTATCGATCCCCTACCGAGGGAGTTACCCCACCATGTCCTTCACCCGCACCCACCGCCGTACCGCGGTCGCCTCGGCCGTCGCCGTGGCGGTCGCCGCCGGCAGCGTCCTCACCCTGGCCGGCACCGCCTCGGCGGCGCGGACCGGCTCCACCGTCACCACGGCCAAGCTCGGCACCGGCCAGTACCAGTCGGCCTACTCCGAGCGCAACGACGTGCTGTGGGTCACCACCGCCGTCGGCCGCCCGCCGGTCACCCAGTCCCACCTGCTCGCGGTCGACCCGGAGACCTTCGAGGTCAAGTCGGACATCACCCCGCCGGTCACCGACACCGCCACCGGCGCCGTCGAGGCCGTCTACGGCGTCGCCGTGGACGACGAGCACAACACCGTGTGGACGACCAACACCCGCAACAACACGGTGTCCGTCTACAGCCAGCGCACCGGCGAGCACCTCGCCTCCCTGCCGAACGTGAAC
The DNA here is from genome assembly GCF_055562815.1 of Streptomyces sp. NPDC016677. Classification (NCBI taxonomy): domain Bacteria; kingdom Bacillati; phylum Actinomycetota; class Actinomycetes; order Kitasatosporales; family Streptomycetaceae; genus Streptomyces; species Streptomyces sp. NPDC016677. Next base: position 163,649 of record NZ_JBVHEO010000015.1, read on the forward strand.
CACGCCCGCGAGATCGTCGTCGACGAGAAGCACAACACCGTCTGGGCCAGCGCCTACAGCGACGGCACCCTGGTCGCCTTCGACAGCGAGTCCCTGAAGGAGAAGGAGCGGGTCACCGTCGAGGGCGCCGGCCCGGCCGGGCTCGCCGTCGACGAGAAGACCGGCACGGTCTACGCCGCCGACATGACCAACGACCGGCTGATCGCGGTCAAGCGCGGCTCCACCACGCCGGCCTTCGTCCCGGCCGGCGACGGCGCGATCTCCGTCGCCCTGTCGAAGAACGGCAAGACCGCCTACACCGCCGACCAGACCGCGGGCACCGTCTCCGTGATCGACCTCAAGAAGGGTGTCGTCACCAAGTCCGTGGCGACCGGCGCGGGCGCCCTGTCGGTGGCCACCGACGAGCGCTCCGGCGACGTCCTGGTGGTCAACCGCACCGACGCCGACGTCACCCGGGTCGACGTGAAGTCCGGCACCGTCGTGGAGACCGTCGCCACCGGCGCCAACCCCAACCACGTGGAGATCGCCGACGGCACCGCCTACGTGGTCGACAAGTCGGGCGCCGGCGCCGCCCAGGACACCATCACCAAGATCCGCCTCGCCCGCTGACACCCCACCGGCCCGGCGCCCGTCCCGCCCCCGCTACGGTCAGCGGCGGTGCGGGGCGGGCGCCGTCCGTGCGCCCGCCGGGCGCGGCGCCGTTCAGGCGAACCTGGGCGGCACCGCGCGTGGCGGCGGCCGATGGCGTCGACACCTTCCCCGTGGACCCCGTGGAGCTGCCGCTGATCCCTCCCATGCTGGCCACGCCCGGCACCCTGCCGCCCGCGGCGCAGGACGCGCGCTGGGCGTACGAGACGAAGCAGGACGGCCAGCGGGTGGTGGTCTACCTGCCCGGCGACGGCAGTGTGCTGCTGCGCGCCCGTTCCGGTCTGGAGATCACCGCCGCCTACCCCGAACTGCGGCCCCTGGGCACCGCGCTCGGCACCACCCCCGCCGTGCTGGACGGCGAGGTCCTGGCGCTGGACGCCGAGGGCCGCGCCGACTTCCAGCTGCTCCAGTCCCGGATGGGCCTGGCCCACGCGCCGGTCCGGGCGGCACAGCGCGCGGCCGAGGTCCCCGTCCACCTGGTGCTCTTCGACGTACTCCACCTGGGCAGCCGCCCGCTGGTGTCCCTGCCGTACGCGCGGCGGCGCGGGGAACTGGAGGGGCTCGGTCTCGCCGGGCCGTCCTGGTCGACTCCGGCGGCCCTGGTCGGCCACGGCGAGCAGGCGCTCCGGGCCACCCGCGAGCACGGCCTGGAGGGACTGGTGTGCAAGCGGCTGGACTCGCGGTACGAGCCCGGCGTGCGCTCCCGGGCCTGGATCAAGATCCGCAACATGCGCAGCGAGGACGTGGTGATCGGCGGCTGGCTGCCCGGCAAGGGCCGGCTGGCCGGGCTGCCCGGCGCGGTCCTGGTCGGCCAGCGCGCCGCCGGACGCCTGCGCTACGTGGGCGGGGTGGGCACCGGCTGGAGCGAGGCCGAGCGCGCGGAACTGGCCCGGCTGCTGCGGGCCGGCGCCTGCGACGCCTGCCCCTTCGATCCCGTACCGGCGGTGCCGGAGGCCCGCTGGGTGGTGCCCCGGCTGGTGGGCGAGGTCCGCTTCAGCACCCGCACCCGGGAGGGGATGCTCCGCCAGCCGTCCTGGCTGCGGCTGCGGCCCGACCTGGCCCCGGAGGAGTCGGCCGCCGACGTCCCCGACGACCTGGTGTGACACCGGCCCGACTGTTGGGCCGCTCTTCACCACCGGGACGCCTGCGCCTCTTGGCACGGACGGGGAACGACGGCACTCTGAACTCCCTTTCCCCCCACAGCCGTTGGGCTGCGCCCAAGAGGAGGACGCAGTGTCGTCGAGCATGTCCCGCACCCGCCGCCGCAGATGGCTGACCACGGCCGCCGGAGCCATCGCCCTGGTCGTCGCCTTCCCCGCCACCGCCTTCGCCGCCCCGCCCCCGGCGCTCCCCGCAGGCGCCGACGCGGCTGAGGCCGCCTACCAGCCCGCCTTCGACTACGACACGGACGGCTGCTACCCCACCCCGGCCATCAGCGCCGACGGCACGGTCAACGGCGGCCTCAGTCCGACCGGCGCCCTCAACGGCAACTGCCGGGACGCCTCCGACCTGGACAACACCAACGGTTACGCGCGCGCCAAGTGCGACGGCGACTGGTGCGCGTACATGTACGGCCTGTACTTCGAGAAGGACCAGGCCCTCGCGGGCAGCAGCATCGGTGGCCACCGGCACGACTGGGAGCACGTCGTGGTGTGGGTGCGCAGCGGCACCGTGGAGTACGTGTCGACCTCCAACCACGGCGCGTTCACCGTGCACGCGCGCTCGGCCGTCCGCTTCGAGGGCACCCACGCCAAGGTCGTCTACCACAAGGACGGCATCAGCACGCACTGCTTCCGGCTGGGCACCGCGAACGACGAGCCGCCGGAGAACCACAAGGGCACCTGGCAGTACCCGGCGCTGGTCGGCTGGAACGGCTACCCGTCGGGCGTGCGCGAGAAGCTGAGCGCGTACGACTTCGGCAGCGCCACGTTCGGCCTGAAGGACGCGAGTTTCGCCTCGCACCTGGCCTCGGCGAAGCCCTCCGGCATCACCTTCGACCCCTACGCCTGATCCTGTTCGGCCGCCTCCGGCCGGGCCGGTACCGGGCCGGGGGCGGCCGTCTCCGGCCCGGCCGCGCCGCGCCCGGCCGGTCCCGTACGGCCGCCCGGCGCCCGCGCCAGGCACTATCGTGGCCGCATGTCCGTGCCCGAACTGATCCGCGTCGTCTCCCGTGACTCACCGATGGCGCTCGCCCAAGTGGCGCGCGTGCAGCGCGAGTTGGCGGCCCTTCACCCCGGCGTGCGCACCGAGGTGGTGCCGGTGCGGACCACCGGCGACAAGTGGCTCGGCGATCTGTCGGAGGTCGAGGGCAAGGGCGCCTTCACCAAGGAGGTCGACGCCGCGCTGCTGGCGGGCGAGGCCGATCTCGCCGTGCACTGCGTCAAGGACGTGCCCGCCGACCGGCCGCTGCCGGCCGGCACGGTGTTCGCCGCGTTCCTCGCGCGCGACGACATCCGGGACGCCCTGGTCCACCCGGGCGGGCTCACCCTGGACGAGCTGCCGGCCGGCACCCGGATCGGTACCTCGTCGGTGCGCCGCGTCGCCCAACTGGCCGCCACCCACCCGCGTCTGACGTGCGTGCCGATGCGCGGCAACGCCAACCGGCGGCTGGCGAAGCTGGCCGCCGGCGACGCGGACGCGCTGCTGCTCGCCGTCTCCGGCCTGGAGCGCATCGGCCGCACCGACGTGATCAGCGACGTCCTCTCCCCCGAGACGATGATGCCGCCGATCGGCGCGGGCGTCCTGGCGCTGCAGTGCCGCCAGGACGACACCCGGCTGATCGACGCGGTCAGCGGCCTCGGCCACCCGGACACCCACCGGGAGGCCACCGCCGAGCGGATGTTCCTGCACGTGCTCCAGGGACACTGCAACAGCCCGATCGCCGGGTACGCGCGGGTGGACGGCGGCGGTGAACTCTCCCTGCGGGCCTGCGTGTTCACCCCGGACGGCAAGACCCGGCTGAACGCCCACGAATGGGCGGGCCGGCTGGACCCGGCCACCCTGGGCACCTCGGTCGCCGTGGCCCTGCTGCGCCAGGGCGCCCGGGAGATCATCGACGGGATCGCCCACTGACCCCGCCGGCCCCACCGGCCCTGCGGCCCGCGCGGGCCTCCCGGTGACGGGTCAGGCGGTGCCCTCCTCCGCCTGACCCCGCGTCTGCCCGCGCAGGAACGCGCTCACCTGCCGCTCCAGTTCCTCGCGTCCCGCGGACGGGCACGCACCGCCGGCGCCCTCCCCGAGGCCGACGCCGCCGGTCCACAGCCGCCGGCCGGTCCACTCGTCGTCGACCCGCAGCTGCACCTGCACGTCCACCCGCCCCAGGTCGGCCTCCGCGCCGGCCGCGTGGACGACGGCGGTGACCCGGCGCAGCGGATAGACGTCGAAGCCCTCCACGAACTGGGAGTTGCGCCAGTCGATGAAGGCGCCCTCGCCGTCGGGGCCGAGCCGCACGTCGATCTGGCCGTCCTCCAGGTGGACGCAGAACCGCCGTTCGCTCCGGTTCTCCACGGTCACGCGGAGCCGGAAGTAGGTGAGCCCGTCGGCGGCGTCGTCCCGGCCGCGCGGCGGTTCGCCCGGCTCGACGCGGTGGACGCGGACTCGCAGCCCGGGGTGTTCGTCGTACTCCTGCCAGTCCCCGACCACGTTCGGCTCGTACACGCTGCACCCTCTCGACCTCTTGGAGCTGCTTCCTATCTGTGTGCTCAGTGCACTGTCAAATGAGCGGAATGCGCTGTGGCCAGGGAGTTCGCCCCATTTGCTCACGATCAAGCGCTGCCCAGCGACAACGGCGGCCGCGCCGGCGCGACGGCCGGCCCGAGCGTGCCGCACATCACGTTCACCCCCCAATCTTTAGCGAAGCTAACCACCTTGGAGGCCGCCAGAACCTGCCCGATCGCCAGGGTGACCGTAAAATCACCTGATATGGGTATTTGTTTCGGAAAAGGTGTGGCGGGGAATGCCTTGGGAGTGCTTCGAACCGGAGGCACGTCTGCGGGAGCCGGTGCGCCCGGGCCCGACGTGCTCCGGCGCGGTCCGCGCCCCGCCTCCCTCCTCCCGGTGTCCGATCACCCAGAGCCCCCCTGCCGAGGGAGGTGCGCATGATGCGTATCGCCGGCCGAACCACACCGCACCCGCACGACGACGCCCCCGACACCGGCACGGCCTTCGCGCGGCTCGCGGAGCTGCCGCCGGGGCCGGAGCGCAAGGCCCTGCGGGACGAGCTGATCCAGGTCTGGCTGCCGATGGCCGAGCGGATCGCGGTCCGCTTCCGGGGCCGCGGCGAGTCCCTGGAGGACCTCTACCAGGTGGCCGCCCTCGGCCTGGTCAAGGCCGTTGACCACTACGACCCCGCCCGCGGCCACGCGTTCGAGGCGTACGCCGTGCCCACCGTGACCGGCGAGATCAAGCGGCACTTCCGGGACCACATGTGGACCCTGCACGTACCGCGGCGGGTCCAGGACCTGCGCAACCGGGTGCGCCGCGCCGCCAAGGAGCTGGCGCAGACGACGCCGGGGCGTGCCCCCACGGTCGAGGAGATCGCCGCCTACGCGCACCTGACCGCGGACGAGGTGCGCACCGGCATGGAGGCGCTGGAGTGCTTCACCGCGCTGTCGCTGGAGGCGGAGATGCCCGGCACCGACGGGTACGCCCTCGGTGACGCGATCGGCGGCCTCGACCCCGCGTTCGACGTCGTGGTGGACCGGGTGGCCGTCCAGCCCTGTCTGATGGCCCTGCCGGAACGCGAGCGCACCATTCTCTACCTGCGGTTCTTCCGCGGCATGACGCAGAGCTGCATAGCGCAGCAGCTCGGCATCTCCCAGATGCACGTGTCGCGGCTGCTCAGCACCTGCTTCGCCCGGCTCCGTGAGGAGATACTCGCCGAGACCGGCTGACGCCGCCCTAAGGGGGCCCGGTGCCCGGTATCTGGGTCGGGCCGTGGCGGTCCAGGGCGTCCTCCAGCGCCGCCCTGATCTCCCGCGGCATCGCGCCGGTGCGGCCCCAGACCAGGATCAGCTCCGCCACGTTGCGCAGTTTGATGTTGGTGTGCTGGGAGACCTCCTTGAGCACCAGCCAGCCCTCGTCGGGCGTCACCCGGCCGAGGACGACGACCATCCCGATCGCCTGGTCGACCACGGCGTGCGAGACGACCGCCTCCTTGAGCTGCCGGACCTGTTCCTGCAGCTCGACTATCTGGTCCGGGCCCCCGTCCGTGGACATGGTCACCTCCGGTCGCTGAGACGCATCCATCGTCACCACTGGTCACTCTCCCCGCCACTGGGCCGTCCGGGGTCAACCGGCGTCGTTTCGCTGGTCTCGTAGGGGTACTCGGCGGGCGCAACGGACGGCCGAGGCCGGACACTGGTCGGGAACCGGTGGCTGCCGGTGGACGAGACCAGGACGCGACTGCCATGAACGACGACATGACCTCCCCCACCGGCGCGAGGAACGTGGTTTCCACGCACTCCGTGTACGGGGCCCCCTGCTGGGTGAGTCTCACCAGCCGTGATCTCAAGGCCACCGAGGAGTTCTACTCCGCGGTGCTGGGCTGGCAGTGGAGACCGGCCCGGCTCGGCGACCGCTTCCGGATCGCGCTCGCGGACGGCGCGCCGGCCGCCGGGATCGCCGCGGTCGCCGGGATGTGGCAGATGGCCGTGGCCTGGCTGCCGTACTTCGCGGTGGTCAGCGCCGACCAGGCGGCCGGGCGGGTGCAGGAGCGCGGCGGGACCGCGGCGGTGGGTCCGATCTCCTTCCCGCCGGGCCGGGCTGCGCTGCTGGCCGACCGGGACGGGGCCGCCTTCGGGGTCTGGGAGGGTGAGCTGTTCACCGACTGGGAGACCTGGCGCCGCGCCCAGCCGGCCTTCATCCGGCTGCACACCCGCGACGCGTTCGACGCAGCGATCTTCTACGGCGAGGTCCTGGACTGGGCGACCGGGAAGCCCGGCGCCTGCGAGGTCGGCTACGAGGGCGGCGAGGTGGTGCTGCGCAGCGCCGGGGACGTCGTGGCGCGGATCGAGTCGGGCGCCCTGGAGGCGGCGCCCGACCCGGCCGTCCGGCCGCACTGGCAGGTGCACTTCTTCACCGCCGACGTCGCGGCCTGTGTCCGGGCCGCGCAGTTGCACGGCGGCAGCGTGCTCGTCGAGGGCGAGGACGAGGCCGTGCTCCGCGACCCGGACGGCGCGCAGTTCACGGTGACCGTGCGCCGCGAGCGCTGACCTCATGCCCGCTCCCGGCCGGTGCGGGACGGCCGGGAGAGCAGCACCAGGCTGCGCGGTTCCACGGTGAGCCGGGTGCCGGCCTTGTGCTCCGCCTCGTCGGGGACACCCCCCGGTCCGGCGGCGGCCGCGGTGTCGATCAGCGTCGTCCAGCGTTCGCCGTAGGCGGCGTCCGGCAGCCGGAAGGCCGTCGGTTCCCAGTGGCTGTTGAGCAGCAGCACGAAGGAGTCGTCGGTGACGGGCCGGCCGCAGGGATCGGGCTCGGCGATGGCGTCGCCGTTGAGGAAGACCCCGACGGCGTGCGCGTCGGGCCGCTGCCAGTCGTCGTCGGTCATCTCCTTGCCGTCGGGTCTGAGCCAGACCAGGTCGGGCAGCGGCTGCCCGGCGTGGGTGACGGTGTCGCCGCGGAAGTAGCGGCGCCGGCGCAGCACCGGGTGGGCGGCGCGCAGGCCGATGACCTGCCGGGCGAAGTCCAGCAGGCCGCGCTGCTCCTCGGTCAGCCGCCAGTCGACCCAGGAGATCTCGTTGTCCTGGCAGTAGGCGTTGTTGTTGCCGCGCTGGGTGCGGCCCAGTTCGTCGCCGTGGCAGAGCATCGGGATGCCCTGCGACAGCATCAGGGTGGCCAGGAAGTTGCGCTGCTGGCGGGCGCGCAGTTCCCGGACGGCCGGGTCCTTCGTCGGGCCCTCGGCGCCGCAGTTCCAGGACCGGTTGTGGCTCTCGCCGTCCGCGTTGTCCTCGCCGTTGGCCTCGTTGTGCTTGTCGTTGTACGACACGAGGTCGCGCAGGGTGAACCCGTCGTGCGCGGTGACGAAGTTGACGCTGGCGCGGGGGCGGCGCCGGCTGTGCTGGTACAGGTCGGAGGAGCCGGTCAGCCGGGACGCGAACTCGCCCAGCGTGTGGTCCTCGCCGCGCCAGAAGTCCCGTACGGCGTCGCGGTACAAACCGTTCCACTCCGACCACAGCGGTGGGAAGTTGCCCACCTGGTAGCCGCCCTCGCCGACGTCCCAGGGCTCGGCGATCAGCTTGACGCGGCTGATCACCGGGTCCTGCTGGATCAGGTCGAAGAACGCCGAGAGCCGGTCCACCTCGTGGAACTGCCGGGCCAGGGTGGCCGCGAGGTCGAAGCGGAACCCGTCGACGTGCATCTCGGTCACCCAGTACCGCAGCGAGTCCATGATCAGCTGCAGGACGTAGGGATGGCGCATCAGCAGGCTGTTGCCGGTGCCGGTGGTGTCGTAGTAGTGCTGCCAGTCGCCGTCCACCAGGCGGTAGTACGAGGCGTTGTCGATACCCCGGAAGGAGAGGGTGGGCCCGTGCTCGTTGCCCTCGGCGGTGTGGTTGTAGACCACGTCGAGGACGACTTCGAGGCCCGCCTCGTGCAGGGTCTTGACCATCGCCTTGAACTCGGTGACCTGCTGGCCGAGGGTGCCGTGGGCGGCGTAGCCGTTGTGGGGCGCGAAGAAGCCGATGGTGTTGTAGCCCCAGTAGTTCGACAGGCCGCGGGCCTGGAGGACGCCGTCGTGCACGAACTGGTGCACCGGCATCAGCTCCACCGCCGTCACCCCGAGCGAGGTGAGGTGGTCCACGACCGCCGGGTGCGCGAGGCCCGCGTAGGTGCCGCGCAGCTCCGGGGGGACGTCGGGGTGGGTGCGGGTGAGGCCCTTGACATGGGCCTCGTAGATGACGGTGTCGGCGTAGGGCCGCCTCGGCGGGCGGTCGTCGCCCCAGTCGAAGAACGGGTCGGTGACCACGCCGAGCATGGTGTGCCCGGCGCTGTCGGCGGGGTCGGGGCGGCCCCCTCCCCGCTCCAGCAGGGAGGGGTGGTCGTCGACCTGGCCGTCCACCGCGCGGGCGTACGGGTCAAGGAGCAGCTTCGCCGGGTTGCAGCGGTGGCCCACGGCCGGGGCCCAGGGCCCGTGCACGCGGTAGCCGTAACGCTGCCCGGGTCCGACGCCGGGCAGGTAGCAGTGCCAGACGAAGCCGTCGACCTCGGGCAGGGGAACGCCGTGGTGGGTGCCGTCCTCGTCGACGAGGACCAGGTCGACGCGTTCGGCGACCTCGCTGAACAGGGCGAAGTTGGTGCCCTGTCCGTCGAAGACGGCGCCCAGCGGGTAGGGGTGCCCGCTCCAGACGGGCGCCCCCTTCCAGTCCGGCCGTACCGCGGTCACCGGGCCTCCTCCAGGACACCGTTGCCGCCCGCGGCACCCGGCGCGGCCAGCCGGGCGACCGGCAGGATCTCGCGCGGGACCTCCAGGCCCTCCTGGGTGATGGGCTTCGGCGCGGTCGCGACCAGCGGGACGCGTTCGCCGGCCCGGGCGCGCTGGGAGAACCAGATGACCTTGGCTCCGGTGTCGGTGGCGCAGCAGCCCCAGCCGTCGCTGGTCGCGGCGAGGTGCTCCAGGCAGGCGCGCAGGTCGAGGTCGGGGCGGAGGGCGTGGTCGTTGCCGGCCACGGCCGTGATGAGGTGCTGGCCGTTCCACCACAGCTCGGTCGACGTGTTCTTGTCGCTCGCGTGCTCGTCGATCGCCCGCAGCAGCATCTCGGTGCCGCGGCAGACGGGTTCCACGAGGTTCTCCAGGTTCCAGAACCGGAGGTGAGCGGCCAGGATGCGCCTGACCTGTCCGACCCGTTCCGGGCTGACTTCCACGTCGAGGTGGTAGTAGCAGGGCACTGCGGTCTTCATCGTCGTCGGCTCCTCACCGCGAGGCTCCCGCTCCTTCTCGTCCCGACGGGACGAGCCCCGAGCACGAAGCGTGAGCACGTATCGCTTCTGAGTCACTCCAGAGTGGAAGCAGTAGTCCATTCGTGCAACACGAGACCGTCGTTGAAGATCCAACAAGACGCTGCGTCGCTGGCCGTGCACCATGTGTGAAGAACTCGATCGCCCGTAACGACGACCGTGCCCCGCGCGCGGTCGCCGCCCGAGGGTCGGGGACGCGTCCATCGAGTCCCGGAAGGGAACGGCACCATGCTGCTACCTGCGAAAGCCGAGGTCGACCGGCAGCTGCGGCGTTACCGGGCCCGGGAACGGATGATGCTCGCCTCCCCCGCCGACCGGACGGCGCGGGCGGTCTTCGAGGACGCCGGTTACACCCTGTGCGTGCTGATGGGGAAGCGCTGTGCGCGGGAGGCCGCGGACGCCGCCGAACGGTACCTGGCCGGCCTGGTCACCCATGCGCAGGAGCGGGACGAGCGGCCCCGGGCGGCCGGACGGAAGGCGCCGGTCGTGGACCGGCGGGCCCCGGCGGGGAGCGCGGTCCCCTCCGGCGCGGCGTGACCCCGGTCCGGGCCCCGGCCCGGCTTCAGCAACGGCGGAGGTGAGAACCGATGAGCACGACCCCTCGGATCGGGCGTATTCCGGTGCGTGATGTCCACCCGGTGGTGGAGGGCGGCAGACGTCCGGCGAAGGCGGTGGCGGGTGAGACGTTCGAGGTGAGTGCCACCGTGTTCCGGGAGGGACACGACGCGGTCGCCGCCAATGTCGTGCTGGAGGATCCCGAGGGCCGCCCCGGCCCGTGGACGCCGATGCGGGAACTGGCTCCCGGCACCGACCGCTGGGGCGCCGAGGTCACGCCGACCGCGCCGGGGCGCTGGACCTACCGGGTGGAGGCGTGGAGCGACCCGCTGGCCACCTGGCGCCACCACGCGCGCGTCAAGATCCCGGCGGACATCGACACCGGTCTGGTCCTGGAGGAGGGCGCGGAGCTGTACGAGTGGGCGGCGGCGGGGGTGCCCGACCGGTCCGCCCGGGCCGTCGTCCGGGCCGCCGCGGCGACGCTGCGGGACGACACGCTGCCGGTGCCCACCCGGCTGGCGGCGGCGCTGACGCCCGAGGTGGACGCGGTCCTCGCCCGGT
>NZ_JBVHEO010000016.1:0-169555 GCF_055562815.1 Streptomyces sp. NPDC016677
CACCCGAGAGACTCTCTCAGGCTTTCCTCCGGGCGCTTCCCTTCGGTCTTGCGTTTCCGACTCTATCAGATCCTTTTCCGATCCGATTTCCTCGGCGCTTTCCAGGTTCCCGCTTCCGCGTTTCCCTTTCCGGCGGTTCCGACTCTATCAGATCCTTTCGGGCCTGATTCCCAGTCAGAGGGGCTTGTCTTCCCGGCCGTTGGGCCGTTCCGACGTGGTGAGACTTTAGCGGATTCCCGGCTCCCGACCTAATCGGGGCCGCGCCCTTTCGAACGTGGATTCCTCACTCCGTAATACGCATGCCAGTGACACCCGAGGTGGCTGGTTACGTTCGGAATGGCTGTCCGGGGACCGACCGGAGTCGGCGCTCACGTCGGACAACTCGGAGAACCCTACGGAGGGGGGACCGGCGTGTCAACTCAGGTGTGTCGTAGCCGCTCGGGGCGTAGTCTCGGGAGCGTGATGACGCGTACGTGCACCCAGTGCTGGTGGGCCGCCTGACGGCGGCCGCGCTCACGTACGCAGGTAGACGGCCGCCGCTTCGGCGGCCGTTCTCGTATCTCCCTCCAGGAGGGGCGGCCGGCGGGCGGCGGTCCTGACCAGGAGGAGAGAAGAGAGATGGCACGGGTCTTCAGTGGGGTCAAGCCGACCGGGCATCTGACGCTGGGGAACTATCTGGGAGCCATGCGGCAGTGGGCCGCCGTCGATCAGCACCGGGGCGGGGCGCTGTTCTGCGTCGTCGATCTGCACGCGCTGACCGTGGAGCACGATCCGGCGCGGGTGCGGCGGCTGAGCCGTCAGACGGCGTCGCTGTTGCTGGCGGCGGGGCTGGATCCGGAGCTGTGCACCCTGTTCGTACAGAGCCATGTGGACGAGCACGCTCGGCTGTCGTACCTGATGGAGTGCGTCGCGACCGACGGGGAGATGCGGCGGATGATCCAGTACAAGGAGAAGGCGGCGCGGGAGCGGGTGCGGGGCGGGAGTGTGCGGCTGTCGTTGCTGACGTATCCCGCGCTGATGGCGGCGGACATCCTGGCGTACAACGCCGACGAGGTGCCGGTGGGGGACGACCAGACGCAGCATGTGGAGCTGGCGCGGGATCTGGCCGTGCGGTTCAACCAGCGGTACGGGCACACGTTCGTGGTGCCGCGGGCCACCCGGCCGGGGGTGGCGGCTCGGGTGATGAATCTCCAGGAGCCCACGTCCAAGATGGGGAAGAGCGATGACGCCGGGCCGGGGATCGTCTATCTGCTCGACGAGCCGGATGCCGTGCGGAAGAAGGTGATGCGGGCCGTCACCGACAGTGGGGAGGGGGTCGTGTACGACCGGGAGGGGCGGCCCGGTGTCGCGAATCTGCTGGAGGTTCTCGCCGCCTGTGCGGGTGGGGAGCCGGAGGCGCTGGCCGGCGGTTACGACTCGTACGGGGCGTTGAAGAAGGATGTCGCCGAGGCGGTCGTGGAGGTGTTGCGGCCGCTGCGGGAGCGGCATCGGGAGCTGTGTGCCGATCCCGGGTACGTGGAGGGCGTGCTGCGGCGGGGGGCCGCGCGGGCTCGGGACGTGGCGCGGCCCACCGTGGACGCCGCCTACCGGGCGATCGGGTTGCTCGCCCCGTAGGCCGGGCCGGCGTCAGCCGTTGTTGCCGGAGGCCAGCTCGCGGCTGCGGTCGCGGGCGGCTTCCAGGGCGGCGATGAGGGCGGCCCGTACGCCGTGGTTCTCCAGTTCGCGGATGGCGCTGATCGTCGTGCCCGCGGGGGAGGTGACGTTCTCGCGGAGCCTGACCGGGTGTTCGCCGCTGTCGCGGAGCATGGTCGCGGCGCCGATCGCGGACTGGACGATCAGGTCGTGGGCCTTGTCGCGGGGCAGGCCGAGCAGGATGCCGGCGTCGGTCATGGCTTCGACCAGGTAGAAGAAGTACGCCGGGCCGGAGCCGGAGAGGGCCGTACAGGCGTCCTGCTGGGACTCGGGGACGCGGAGGGTCTTGCCGACGGCGCCGAAGATCTCCTCGGCGTGGGCGAGGTGGGCGGCGGTGGCGTGGGTGCCGGCGGAGATGACGGACATGGCCTCGTCGACGAGGGCGGGGGTGTTCGTCATGACGCGGACGACCGGGGTGCCGGTGGCGAGGCGGTCCTCGAAGTAGGCGGTCGGGATGCCCGCCGCGCCGCTGATGACCAGGCGGTCGGCGGGGACGTGGGGGGCCAGCTCGTCGAGGAGGGTGCCCATGTCCTGGGGTTTGACCGTGAGGATCAGGGTGTCGGCGGTCTTGGCGGCCTCGGCGTTGGTGACCGGGGTGACGCCGTGGCGGGCGTGGAGTTCGTCGGCCCGTTCCTGGCGGCGGGTGGTGACCAGCAGGTCGGCGGGGGTCCAGCCGGCGCGGATCATTCCGCTGAGCAGGGCTTCGCCGATCTTGCCGGTGCCGAGGACTGCGACTTTCTGGGTCATGGCTGCGGGTGCCTCCGAGGGTGCGTCGTCCGTCGTCATCCTCGCATCCCGGGGGCGGGCGGGGGTGGTGCGTCCAGTGGGCGGGACGTGGGTCGCCGCGGCCGGGCGTCAGGGGGCCGGGGCGCACTGGAGGGTCACGTCGTAGACCTCTTCGACGATGCCGTCGGGGAAGACGGCCAGGAGGCGCTCGCGCTCCTCGGTGAGGAAGGCGGCGCTGTGTTCCGCGTCGTGGACGAGGAAGACCGAGTGGCTGCCGATGTTGGCCAGGTGGGTGTCGAGCGGGACGCGGCGGCTCCAGCGGATGACGCGGCGCACCGGCACGAGGCGGTCGTCGGGGTCGTCGAGGCGGGTGCCGGCGTCGCGCTGCTCGGCGGAGACGTCGAGGCGGAAGTGGCGCCGGATCCGTTCGGCGGCGTCGGCGATCCAGGGGACGTCGACGGCGTCGGTGTTCCACCACAGCGCGAGGGCGCCGCCCGGACGCAGCACGCGCAGCGCCTCCGGCACCGCGCGGGCCGGGTCGGTCCAGTGCCAGGACTGGGCGTAGGTGAGCAGGTCGAGGGAGGTGTCGGCGAGGGGGAGGGCGTCGCCGGTGCCGCGGATCAGGGGGACGTCGGCGAGGGTGCGGCGGAACTGGGCGGCCATGCCCGCGCCGGGTTCGACGGCGGTGACGTCGGCGCCGCGGGCGTGCAGCAGGGCGGTGGCTATGCCGGTGCCGGCGCCGATGTCCGCGACGCGGGCGCCGGTGAGGGGGCGGCCGGTGAGGTCTTCGGAGGCGTCGAAGAGGGCGGGCGGGTAGGCAGGGCGGGCGGCGGCGTACTGGGCGGCGGCCGCGTCGAAGGAGCGGGCGCGGGCGGAGTGCGCGGGCGGAGTGGGCGTGGTCATACGGCCATTGGTGGCCGGGCGGGGGCGGTCTAGCGGCGGCGCTTTTTCGGGTTGCCCGAGCGGCGGGTCGTGCGCTTCTCGTACTGGGCGACGGCCGTTTTGTACTCGGCGCGGTGGAGCTTCTCGCCGGGGGCCTCGGCGAGGCAGCGCAGGGCGTAGGCGAGGAGGGAGCCGAGGAAGCCGACGGTGAGCAGGCCGCGCAGGGACGCCTGGCGGTCGGGGTCGGGGCGGGTGGTGAAGGTGCCCCAGGTGTGGCCGAAGGCCAGGGCACTGCACACCGCGAACATCACGATGACCAGGACGGTGACGAAGCTGCCGATCTCCGCGATCCGCAGGCCCTGGTAGGCGAGACGCAGGACCAGGCAGGCGGCGGCCGCGAGGACCAGCGCGCCGGCGGCGAGGCCGAGGCGGCGGGCGGTGTAGCCGCCGTCGTGGTGCAGCCAGGTCGTGCCGAAGAAGCGGATGGGTTCCGGGCGGGGGCCGGCCGGGGTGCCCGCGGCGGTACCGGTGGTCTCGGGGCTGCCGTTCTCTTCGCTCACGCGTCGATTATCGCCGCCGGTGGTCGCCGTCCCGCCGCGGGTTCCGGGTGGAGCGGTCGCGTGGTCAGTCGCGTGGTCAGTCGCGTGGGTCAGGAGCAGCGCGGGCGGATGTAGCCGTCGCTGCCGGTCCTGACGTAGGCGTCCGAGACGAACTGACCGTTGTCGATGTTGTCCCAGATGTTGGTGGTGCCGTAGGTGCCGGTGACCCGGGTGCCCGGGGACTGGCAGAAGATCGGGACCTTGGCGCCCAGCGGCAGCTGCTTCACCAGTGCGTACTGGGTGCCGGGGCCGGTGCGGACGTTGAGGCGCACGCCCGGCGCGACCGCGAAGTAGGTGAGGTCCGCCGCCGCCGTGGTGACGGCCTCGCCCTCGTCCCCGCCCGTGGCTTCCGTGGCCTGTTCGACCGACATGAGAACTCCCCCCAGATCGTCCCTTGCGCCCCACGGCTGTCGTGGGGTCACAGTGATTCGAACGCGGAGGCTAGCAAGCCGCCTCGGTCTCGTACGAGTCATCGACTAGGCTCCGTGCGTCGCGCGCGTGGACGAACAGTACGGGGGGTCCCATGGCGCCGCAGCGGAGCACCGGTACGGATGCGGAAGCGGAACTTCCTGAGTACGCCGGTCACTACCGTCTGGAGTCCTGTCTCGGGTCGGGCGGCATGGGCGTCGTACACCTGGCGCGCAGTACGTCGGGGATGCGGCTGGCGGTGAAGGTCGTGCACGCCGAGTTCGCCAGGGACCCGGAGTTCAGGGGGCGGTTCCGGCAGGAGGTCGCGGCGGCGCGGCGGGTGAGCGGGGCGTTCACCGCGCCGGTCGTCGACGCCGATCCGGATGCCGGGCGGCCGTGGATGGCCACGTTGTTCATCGACGCGCCGACCCTTGCCGAGCAGGTGAAGCGGAACGGTCCGCTGGACGCCGACCGGCTGCGCCGGCTGATGGCGGGGCTGGCGGAGGCGCTGCGGGACATCCACCGGGTCGGGGTCGTGCACCGGGATCTCAAGCCGAGCAACGTGCTGCTGGACGAGGACGGGCCGAAGGTCATCGACTTCGGGATCTCCCGGCCGGCCGACAGTGAACTGCGTACGGAGACGGGGAAGTTGATCGGGACGCCGCCGTTCATGGCGCCCGAGCAGTTCCGGCGGCCGCGGGAGGTGGGGCCGGCCGCGGACGTGTTCGCGCTGGGCTCGGTGATCGTGCACGCGGCGACCGGGCGGGGGCCGTTCGACTCGGACAGTCCGTATGTCGTCGCCTATCAGGTGGTGCACGACGAGCCGGATCTGACGGGCGTGCCCGAGTCGCTGGCCGCGCTGGTGCTGCGGTGTCTGGCGAAGGAGCCGGAGGACCGGCCCACGCCGGACGAGGTGATGCGGCAACTGCGGTCGGTGGCGGCGTCGTACGACACGCAGGCGTTCATTCCGGCGCAGCGGGCGCCGGAACCCGCTCCCGCCGTTCCCGCCGTGGAGGCGGACGCGTCGACCCACGTCAAGGAGTCGGCCGGGGCGGTCCCGGAGCGTCGGGGACCGCGCAGGCGGCTGCTGCTGGTGGCGGGCGCGGTCTGCCTCGCGGCGGTCGGCATGCTCGTCCCGCCGCAGTTGCTCGGGGGTACGGACGCGGAGTCGTCCGGGGGGCGGGCGAGCGCGTCGGCGTCGTTCGCCGGGTGGGAGAGCGCCGCGGTGACCGGGGCGGGGGGTTCCGTGTGCGCGTACGGGGCGGGGCGGTTGCTGTGCGCGCGGGACGGGGCGGTGCTCGCTCTCGACCCCGACGACGGGACGCGGCTGTGGCGGCGCTCCGTCGCGGGCCGTTCCCGCAGCGGGCCGCCGGCCGTCGCGGGCGGGCTCGTGCAGCCCGCGCTGAACGAGGGCGCCGCGCTGACGGCGTTCGACCCGGTCACGGGCGAGCCCGCGTGGCGCCGGGAGGTGCCCGCGTACCAGGGTGTGCGCCCGGTCGGCGGGATGCTGCTGCTCACCGGCACGGACGGCAAGGTGACCGGGGTGGACGGGGCCACCGGTGAGACGGTGTGGTCGCGGCGGATTCCCGGGCAGGCGGTGCCGTACTTCGCCTCGTTCGGCGACGGCGGGGCGGCGGGCGGCATGGCGTACGCGACGAGTGTGTCGGACGACGGGACGCGTACCCGGGTCACGGCCGTGGACGCCGGGACGGGTGACGTGCGGTGGGACGCGGAGCTGGCGGGAGAGCTGGAGGTGGTGGGGGCGGCGGACGGTTCCGTCGTCTTCCTCGACTCCGACGCGGTCTACGGCGAGACGCGGGCCGTCGTGCGGTACACCCCCGGGGCCGGGGCCGTGCGGCGGGTGTCGCTGCCGGTGCCGGTGGCCCGGGCGCAGGGGGCCGTGCGCGGGGACGTCGTGTACGTGATGGGCGCGGGCGGCACGCTGGCGGCCGTCGATCTGGCGGCGCGTGAGCAGCGGTGGAGCCTGGAGACGGGCGTGAGCCGCGGTTCGGCGCCCGTCACCGACGGGCGGCATGTGTACGTCACCGCCCCGGACGGGCGACTGCTCGGCGTGGACGCCCGTACCGGGCGGCTCCTGGGTCAGACGGCCCCGCGGCTGGGCGGTGGGTCGGACCGGGTGGCCGCGGCGCTGCCCGCGCCCGTCGCCGTCGGGGGCCGGGTCTACGCCGGTGCCCCCGACGGGACGGTCTTCGCGGTGGACGGGCGGGATCCGGCCGCCTGGTGACGGCAGTCCAGTCGCCTGGTGACGGCATCCAGTCGCCTGGTGCGGGGCGGGCGGGGCCGGGCGGTGGGTGTGGCACGGGGCGGGGCGGGCGACGGTGGGCGGGCCCGCGGGGCGGGGCGCCTCGCGGGGGGGGTGGCGCGAGGTGGGGCGCCTCGCGTGGGCGGCCCCGCGGGGCCAAGCCGCCCGGCAGACGGCTACGGCGCGGGACGCCCTGTGGAGGGCGGCCCACGGCGCGAGGCCGTCGAGCAGAAGGCGAAGGGACGGGACAGGCCCCTGCCCCCGTAGGCGGCCCCGCAGGCCAAGCCACCCGGCAGACGGCTCCGGCGCGGGACGCCCCGTAGAGGGCGGCCCGATGCGCCAGGCCGTCGAGCAGAAGGCGAAGGGACGGGACAGGCCCCTGCCCCCGTGGACGGACCCGCAGGGCCAAGCCACCCGGCAGACGGCTACGGCGCGGGGCGCCCCGTGGAGGGCGGCCCGATGCGCCAGGCCGTCGAGGGGTGGGCGTGGGTGTGGGCGGGGTCAGCCGAGCTTGCTGACGTCCCGGACGGCGCCCTTGTCCGCGCTGGTCGCCATCGCGGCGTAGGCGCGCAGGGCGGCCGAGACCTTGCGGTCGCGGTTCTTCGGGGCGTACGTGCCGTTCAGCGCCTGCTCGCGGCGGGCCAGCTCGGCGTCGTCGACCAGCAGCTCGATGGAGCGGCCCGGGATGTCGATGCGGATGCGGTCGCCGTCCTCGACCAGGGCGATGGTGCCGCCGGAGGCCGCCTCGGGGCTGGCGTGGCCGATGGACAGGCCCGAGGTGCCGCCGGAGAAGCGGCCGTCGGTGACCAGCGCGCACGCCTTGCCCAGGCCGCGGCCCTTCAGGTACGAGGTCGGGTAGAGCATCTCCTGCATGCCGGGGCCGCCCTTGGGGCCCTCGTAGCGGATGACGACGACGTCGCCCTCCTTGACCTGCTGGGTGAGGATCTTCTGCACGGCCTCCTCCTGCGACTCGCAGACGACCGCCGGGCCCTCGAAGGTCCAGATCGACTCGTCGACGCCGGCGGTCTTGACCACGCAGCCGTCCACGGCGAGGTTGCCCTTGAGGACCGCCAGCCCGCCGTCCTTGGAGTAGGCGTGCTCGGCGGCGCGGATGCAGCCGCCCTCGGCGTCCGTGTCGAGGGTGTCCCAGCGCTCGGACTGGGAGAACGCCTCGGCGGAGCGGACGCAGCCCGGGGCCGCGTGCCACAGTTCCACGGCCTCGGGGGACGGGGAGCCGCCGCGGACGTCCCAGGTCTTCAGCCAGTCGGCGAGGGACGGGCTGTGGACGGAGTGCACGTCCTCGTTGAGCAGGCCCGCCCGGTGCAGCTCGCCCAGCAGGGCGGGGATGCCGCCGGCGCGGTGCACGTCCTCCATGTAGTACGTGCGGTCCTTGGCGACGTTCGGCGCCACCTTGGCCAGGCACGGCACGCGGCGCGAGACGGCGTCGATCTGCTCCAGGCCGAAGGGCACGTCCGCCTCCTGGGCGGCGGCCAGCAGGTGCAGGATCGTGTTGGTGGAGCCGCCCATCGCGATGTCGAGGGCCATGGCGTTCTCGAACGCCTGGAACGTGGCGATGGAGCGGGGCAGCGCCGAGGCGTCGTCCTGCTCGTAGTAGCGGCGGGTGAGGTCCATGACCGTCTCGGCGGCGCGCACGTAGAGCTGTTCGCGGGCCGTGTGGGTGGCCAGCACCGAGCCGTTGCCGGGGAGGGAGAGGCCGATCGCCTCGGTGAGGCAGTTCATGGAGTTGGCGGTGAACATGCCGGAGCAGGAACCGCAGGTCGGACAGGCGCTCTCCTCGATGCGGAGCATGTCCTCGTCCGAGACCTTCTCGTTCACCGCCTCGGACATCGCGTCGACCAGGTCGAGCGTGCGGACCGTGCCGTCGACCAGGGTGGCGCGGCCGGACTCCATCGGGCCGCCGGAGACGAAGACCGTCGGGATGTTCAGGCGCAGCGCCGCGTTGAGCATGCCCGGGGTGATCTTGTCGCAGTTGGAGATGCAGATCAGGGCGTCGGCGCAGTGGGCCTCGACCATGTACTCCACGCTGTCCGCGATCAGGTCGCGGGAGGGCAGGGAGTAGAGCATGCCGCCGTGGCCCATGGCGATGCCGTCATCGACGGCGATCGTGTTGAACTCGCGCGGGATGCCGCCGGCCTCCTTGACCGCCTCGCTGACGATCCGGCCGACGGGGGCCAGGTGGGTGTGGCCGGGCACGAACTCCGTGAAGCTGTTGGCGATCGCGATGATCGGCTTCCGGCCGATGTCCGCACCGGGTACACCGGAGGCGCGCATAAGGGCGCGGGCGCCCGCCATGTTGCGGCCGTGGGTGACTGTGCGGGACCTCAGCTCGGGCATCGTCGCTCGCTCCTTCGGAGAGTTCTGCCGTGTCGCTCAGAGCACTGACAGGGTTCTGACTGACGTCGAGCGTACGCCCGTCATCCAGGGTCCGGGACACGGTGTCCGGATGACGGGACGCGTATCGCGTCGGCCGGGGTGCTCCCCAGGCCGCCGTCGCTCACCCGCGGGAGGTGCTCGTCGTGGAGGCCAGGTGGCGGCGGGTGAAGGCGAGGGCCTCGGCCAGGTCGGCCTCCCGTTCGGCGCTGGACATCGCCCGGCGGGTGTTGACCTCGATGACGACATGGCCGTCGAAGCCGGTCAGCGCGAGACGCTCCAGCAACTGGGCGCAGGGCTGGGTTCCGCGGCCGGGGACCAGGTGCTCGTCCTTGGCGGAGCCCCGTCCGTCGGCGAGGTGGACGTGACCGAGCCTCTCCCCCATGCGGTCGATCATGCCGAGGGCGTCGGTGCGGGCGGTGGCGGTGTGACTGAGGTCGATCGTGAAGTGCCGGTAGTCGTCCTTGGTGACGTCCCAGTCGGGGGCGTAGGCGAGCATCTCGCGGTCGCGGTAGCGCCAGGGGTACATGTTCTCGACGGCGAACCGCACGTCCGTCTCGTTCGCCATGCGCCACACGCCGTCGACGAAGTCACGCGCGTACTGGCGCTGCCAGCGGAAGGGCGGGTGGACGACGACCGTGCTCGCGCCGAGCTTCTCGGCGGCGGCGCGGGCGCGCTGGAGTTTGACCCAGGGGTCGGTGGACCAGACGCGCTGGGTGATGAGCAGGCACGGGGCGTGCACGGCCAGGATCGGGACCTGGTGGTAGTCGCTGAGTCTGCGTAGTGCCTCGATGTCCTGGCTGACCGGGTCGGTCCACACCATGACCTCGACGCCGTCGTATCCGAGGCGCGCGGCGATCTCGAAGGCCGTCGCCGTCGACTCCGGGTAGACGGAGGCCGTCGACAGGGCGACCTTCGCATCCGGGATGCGTAGGGGCTCCGCCATGGGGTTCAGGTTACGGGGTGCGGTCGGGTGAGCCGGCGCGCCCGGTCGCCGTTGTGGTGAGGGCCATAGGGCGGGTGCGGCGCCGTCGTGGCTGTCCGGGCGCTGCCCCGCGCCCCTGTCGGGCGCTATTCCTGGCCCATGTGATCAAGGCGGCGGAGGATCACTCCCTCCCTCAGGGCCCACGGGCAGATCTCCAGGGTTTCCACCCCGAAAAGATCCATCGCCGCCTCGGCCACCAACGCGCCCGCGACCAACTGGCTCGCCCGGCCCTCGGAGACGCCGGGGAGTTCGGCGCGTTCGGCGGTGGTCATGGCGGCCAGGCGGGGGACCCAGCTCTCCAGGGAGGAACGTTTCAGTTCGCGCTGGACGTAGAGGCCCTCGGCGGAGCGGGCGGCTCCGGTGAGGCGGGCCAGTTGCTTGAAGGTCTTGGAGGTGGCGACGACGTGGTCGGGGGCGCCGAAGCGGCTGAACTCGCCGACCGTCCGGGCTATCTCCGTACGGACGTGCCGGCGCAGGGCGCGGACGGCGTCCGGGTCGGGCGGGTCGCCGGGGAGCCGGCCGGCGGTCAGGCGGCCCGCGCCGAGCGGCAGGGAGACGGCGGCGTCGGGTTCCTCGTCGATGCCGTACGCGATCTCCAGGGAGCCGCCGCCGATGTCGAGGACCAGCAGCTTGCCCGCGGACCAGCCGAACCAGCGGCGGGCGGCGAGGAAGGTGAGCCGGGCCTCGTCCGCGCCGGTCAGGACGGTCAGCTCGACGCCGGTCTCGGCGCGGACGCGGGTGAGGACCTCGTCGGCGTTGTGCGCCTCGCGCACGGCGGAGGTGGCGAACGGCAGCAGGTCCTCCACCCCCTTGTCCTCGGCGGCCTGCAGCGCCCGCCGGACGACGGCTGTCAGCCGGTCGACGCCGTCGGCGCCGATCGCGCCGTCCGCGTCGAGGAGTTGGGCGAGGCGCAGTTCGGCCTTGTGCGAGTGCGCGGGCAGCGGGCGCGCGCCCGGGTGCGCGTCCACCACCAGCAGGTGGACCGTGTTGGATCCCACGTCGAGGACACCGAGTCTCATGTACGGAACGCTACTGCCAGGACGGCCGACGGTGGTGCGGGTACCGGGGGCGGGCGACTTACCCTGGACGGGTGCCAAAGACGAAGCAGGCGAAGGACGCGAAACTGCCCAAGAAGGGCAAGCGGAAGAAGACGGACGCGCGGGCCGTGGCAGCGCCGGCGGGTGACGAGAAGGGGCTCGACTTCGCGCGCGCGTGGGTGGAGTTTCCGGATCCGGCCGACGACGAGCAGGTCTTCCGCTGCGATCTGACATGGCTGACCTCTCGTTGGAACTGCGTCTTCGGCAGTGGCTGCCAGGGCATCCAGGCGGGCCGCGCGGACGACGGGTGCTGCTCGCTGGGTGCCCACTTCTCCGACGAGGACGACGAGGCCCGGGTCGCCGGGCATGTGGCCCGGCTCACGCCGGACATCTGGCAGCACCACGCCGAGGGCACGGCGAACGGCTGGGTGTCCGAGGACGAGGAGGGCTCCCGGCAGACCCGTCCCTTCCAGGGGTCGTGCATCTTCCAGAACCGGCCCGGTTTCGCCGGGGGCGCCGGCTGCTCGCTGCACATCCTGGCGCTGCGGGAGGGGCGCGAGCCGCTGGAGACCAAGCCGGACGTGTGCTGGCAGCTGCCGGTGCGGCGGACGTACGAGTGGATCGACCGGCCCGACGACACGCGTGTCCTCCAGGTGTCGATCGGTGAGTACGACCGGCGGGGCTGGGGTCCGGGCGGCCATGATCTGCACTGGTGGTGCACGTCGGCCACGTCGGCGCACGGTGCGGGCGAGCCGGTGTACGTGTCCTACCGGCCGGAGCTGATCGAGCTGATGGGCAAGGCGGGTTACGACCGGCTGGCCGAGCTGTGCGAGGAACGGCTTGCCTCGCGGCTGCCGCTGCTGGCGCCGCATCCGGCGGATCCGGTGCTTCCGGTGCCGACGGTGCCTTCTGCTGCTCCAGCGGCTCCTGCTGCTCCAGCGGCTCCTGCTGGTTCCGTGCCTCCTGTGCCTCCTGTGCCTCCTGTGGCGTAGGCGGTACTGGGGACTGCGGCGTCGCGGCACCGCGGACTGCTCGGGGTCTACGGCGCCGCCGGGCTCGGGACGTCGTCGCCGTCGGGCGGGGCCTGCGGGCCGCCCGTGCCGGTGGGGGACGGGTCGGCGGGGGTGGGGTCGGGGGCCGTGGTGGTGGGTGGCGCGGTCGGGGTGGGCTCGGCCGGCGGCGGGGCCGTGGCGGTGGGGCGCGGGTCGGCGGGGGGCGGGGTGTCCGGCGTGCCGGGCGGGCCGGGGCGGGGGCCTGGCCGGGAGGGGCCGGGCGCGGTGCCGTAGCCCTCGATGGAGACGACGGCGCCGCCGGGCGCGACGGCCACCCGGGCGCTCCAGTGGCCGGAGGGCTCGCGCAGCTGATCGACGTGGACCTTGACCGTGGTGCTGGTGCCGGGGGCGAGCGTGCCCGAGGAGCGGTCCAGGTAGAGCCAGGGGGCGCCGGTCGAGGCGGACCAGCGCACCGGGGAGCGGCCGGTGGCGGTGAGGGTGATGAGCGTGGTGCCGCCGCTGCGGGCGGCCGTCACCTCCATCCGGGCGGTGCCCTCGCGGTCGACGGGGCCGAGGACCTTCACAGAGACGCGCAGGTCGCCCGCGGATGCGGTGCCGGCGCTGCCGGTGTGCTCGTAGCCGCCCGCCGTCGTGCCGTCGCCGTCGCCGTCGGCGGCGTCGGTGTCATGGGTCTCGCTGGCGCTGGTGACGCGGCCGTCCTCGGTCCCGGTGGCCGGGGTGCCGCGACAGGCCGCCCACAGGGCGAACGCGGGGGCCGCCACGACGGTGGCGACGACGGTCGTGACGACGGCACGCGCGCGTAGCCGGTCGCGCCGGGCGGCGCGGTCGCCGGGAGGCATCGGGAAACCCCGCCGGTCGAAGCGGGGGGCGGCGCCCCGCGCGCGCGGGAGGTGCGCCATCGTCATGTGCAGAGCCGCGCGGGGGGCGGTCAGGACGGGCAGCGCGGCGGGCGTGACGCTGGTGCCGGGCCAGCGGCCGGGGATGGCTCGCTCGGCGGTGCGGCGGCAGCGCGGGCAGTCGTCGACGTGCCGGACCAGCTCGCGGCGGAGGGCCGCGCTCAGCACCGGCCGGTCGTCGCCGCCGGCGCCGGCGAAGCGGGCGATGCCCGGGCAGGTGCCGGTCTCGACGACGGCGAGGGCGGCGCGGGTGCGTTCGACCTCGCAGGCGGCGGAGGCGAGCAGTTCGCGCGCGGCGGCCGGGGCCGTGCCGAGGACGGCGGCGACCTCGTGGGCGGCCAGGTGGTGGCGGACCGCGAGTTCGAGGGCCTCGCGCTGTTCCGGGGTGGTGCCGGCCGCCTCCGGCCAGGCGAGCAGGGCCAGTTCGCGGCGGCGGTGCTCCTGGACGTCCACGGGGACGGCCGGGGCGGGCGGGGCCTCGGTGGGGGCCTCACGGCCCGCCGCGTGGGCGGCCTGACGTTTCTGCTGGGCCTCGGACAGCTTGCGCAGACAGGCCCAGCGGGCCAGCGCGTACAGCCAGGCCCGGCGGTCACCGGCGGCCTCGGGGCAGCGGTGGTGGCGGCGCTCGGCGAGGACCAGGGCGTCGCCCAGGGCGGCGGTCGCGGCGTCGTGGTCGCACAGCACGGACAGGCAGTAGGTGAACAGACCGTCCAGATACGGCTCGTGGGGCGTGGGCGGTCGCTGCGCCACCGTGCGCGCCGCGCCGCGGTCACGCGCTTCCCGGTGCGCCCGGTGTGCGCCGGTCGTGCGGGTCGTGGTCTGCGGACTGCTGCTGCTCATCCGGCGACCGTAGGGGGCTATGGGTGGCGCGGACTGGCGCGTTGGCCACTTTTAATCCGTACGGGTGAAATGATCCCTCGATAGGGGACAGGAACCCTTTGTTCCGCCTTGGCGTTTTACGGCAGATGGCCGACGCGCGCCCGCTGGCGCCGGGCAAACGCCGGGCCGGCGCCTGGGGTGCCGGGTGGACTGCCGGGGGCTGTCGGAGAGGGCCGTCGGAGAGGGCTGTCGGAGGGACTGTCGGAGGGCCTGTCAGTGGGTGCGGCTACGGTTTCGTGCATGGCTGCCCGTACGAAGACCACCAAGGACCGTCCGTCCTACCGCTGCACGGAGTGCGGCTGGCAGACGGCCAAGTGGCTCGGTCGCTGCCCCGAGTGCCAGGCGTGGGGGACGATCGAGGAGTACGGCGCGCCCGCGGTCCGCACGACGGCGCCGGGGCGCGTCACCACCTCCGCGCTGCCCATCGGCCAGGTCGACGGCCGCCAGGCCACCGCCCGCTCCACCGGCGTGCCCGAGCTGGACCGCGTACTGGGCGGCGGGCTGGTCCCCGGCGCGGTGGTGCTGCTGGCCGGTGAGCCCGGCGTCGGCAAGTCCACGCTGCTCCTCGACGTCGCGGCCAAGGCGTCGACCGAGGAGCACCGGACCCTCTACGTCACGGGCGAGGAGTCGGCGAGCCAGGTCCGGCTGCGCGCCGACCGCATCGGCGCCCTCGCCGACCACCTCTACCTCGCCGCGGAGACCGACCTCGCGGCGGTCCTCGGCCACCTCGACGCGGTGAAGCCGTCCTTGCTCATCATGGACTCGGTGCAGACGGTCGCCTCCCCGGAGATCGACGGCGCCCCCGGCGGCATGGCGCAGGTGCGGGAGGTGGCGGGGGCGCTGATCCGCGCCTCCAAGGAGCGCGGCATGGCCACCCTGCTGGTCGGCCACGTCACCAAGGACGGCGCGATCGCCGGCCCCCGGCTCCTCGAACACCTCGTGGACGTCGTCCTGAGCTTCGAGGGCGACCGGCACGCGCGGCTGCGCCTGGTCCGGGGCGTCAAGAACCGCTACGGCGCCACCGACGAGGTCGGCTGCTTCGAGCTGTCCGACGAGGGCATCGTCGGGCTGGCCGACCCCAGCGGGCTGTTCCTGACCCGCCGCGCCGAGCCGGTGCCCGGCACCTGCCTGACCGTCACCCTGGAGGGCCGCCGCCCGCTGGTGGCCGAGGTGCAGGCGCTCACCGTCGACTCGCAGATCCCCTCCCCCCGGCGCACCACGTCCGGTCTGGAGACGTCCCGGGTGTCGATGATGCTGGCCGTCCTGGAGCAGCGCGGCCGCATCAGCGCCCTGGGGAAGCGGGACATCTACTCCGCGACGGTCGGCGGCGTGAAGCTCTCCGAGCCCGCCGCCGACCTCGCCGTCGCCCTCGCCCTGGCCAGCGCGGCCAGCGACACCCCGCTGCCCAAGAACCTGGTCGCGATCGGCGAGGTCGGCCTCGCGGGCGAGGTGAGACGGGTCACGGGCGTGCAGCGCAGGCTCTCCGAGGCGCACCGGCTGGGCTTCACGCACGCGCTGGTACCGGGCGATCCGGGGAAGGTCCCGCCCGGCATGAAGGTCCTGGAAGTGGCGGACATAGGGGACGCGCTGCGGGTCCTTCCGCGATCCCGTCGCCGAGAGGCCCCACGGGAGACGGAGGACCGCCGGTAGACTTTGCCCTGGTCTCGCCCGTCCGTACGAACCGAGTGCGCGAAACGGGGGCGTCCCAGAACCAGCGACCGGAGGAGTGCAGTGGCAGCCAACGACCGGGCGGCGGCTCCCGGGAAATCCGGTGCGAGCGCCGGTTCCGATGGCCTGATGCGCGCCTCGCTGAGTGCCGTGGCACCGGGAACAGCGCTGCGTGACGGCCTGGAGCGCGTGCTCCGCGGCAACACCGGCGGACTGATCGTGCTCGGCTCCGACAAGACCGTCGAGGTGATGTGCACCGGCGGCTTCGTGCTGGACGTGGAGTTCACCGCGACGCGGCTGCGCGAGCTGTGCAAGCTCGACGGCGGCATCGTGCTCTCCTCGGACCTGTCGAAGATCCTGCGGGCCGGTGTCCAGCTGGTCCCCGACCCGACGATCCCCACGGAGGAGACGGGCACCCGGCACCGTACGGCGGACCGGGTCAGCAAGCAGGTCGGCTTCCCCGTGGTCTCCGTCTCGCAGTCCATGCGGCTCATCGCGCTCTACGTCGACGGACAGCGCCGGGTCCTGGAGGACTCGGCGGCGATCCTGTCCCGCGCCAACCAGGCGCTGGCCACGCTGGAGCGGTACAAGCTGCGTCTCGACGAGGTCGCGGGCACGCTGTCCGCGCTGGAGATCGAGGACCTGGTCACCGTCCGGGACGTCTCGGCGGTCGCGCAGCGCCTGGAGATGGTGCGCCGGATCGCCACCGAGATCGCCGAGTACGTGGTGGAGCTGGGCACCGACGGACGGCTGCTCGCGCTCCAGCTCGACGAGCTGATCGCGGGCGTGGAGCCCGAACGGGAGCTGGTGGTACGGGACTACGTGCCCGAGCCCACCGCGAAACGTTCGCGCACGGTGGACGAGGCGCTGGCCGAGCTGGACAAGCTCAGCCATGCGGAGTTGCTCGAACTGTCCACGGTGGCGCGGGCGTTGGGCTACCTGGGTTCACCGGAGACGCTGGACTCGGCGGTGTCGCCGCGCGGGTTCCGGCTGCTGGCCAAGGTGCCGAGGCTGCCGGGGGCGATCATCGACCGGCTGGTGGAGCACTTCGGCGGGCTGCAGAAGCTGTTGGCGGCCAGTGTGGACGACCTGCAGGCCGTGGACGGGGTCGGGGAGGCTCGGGCGCGGAGTGTGCGGGAGGGGCTCTCGCGGTTGGCGGAGAGTTCCATTCTGGAGCGGTACGTGTAGCCTCCGGCGTTCGGTGCGTTCTCCGTGCCCCTGGCGGGGCGCTTTTCCTCAGGCGCTCTCCAGCACGAACGACGTCTGCGTCTTCGTGAAGCCCGGAACCTTGGCCTCGACCAGGTACGTGCCCGCCTTCGCCTTGCCGGACTCGGGGGTCGCGCACTTGGGGGCGCTCGGCTCGCGGTCCCACTTGACCGTGTAGGTGATGCCGGTGCCGGCCGGGACCCGGAACGCCAGGCTCTCGGCGCCCTTCACACAGTCGTCGGAGGACCAGAACGCGTCGTCGCCGTCGGCCGGGGTGATCGTCACCACCGCGTGCCCGGGCCCGAGATCGACTTTGCAGTCGCTGCCGGAGGTGTTGCGCACGGTGAGTTCGAAGGCGGGGGTCTGGCCCGGCTCGTAGGTGTTGCGCACGCTGCGCAGGCTCAACTCGACGGCGCCGGCGGTGCAGTCGGGCAGCGAGGTCCCCGCCGGCAGGGCGTCGCCCGAGCCGACACCGGCGGCCGTACCCCCTCCCGAGCCGCTGCCGGAACCCGAACCGCCCGCGTCACCGGAGCCGCCACCAGAGTCCCCCGCGCCGGATCCCGAACCGTCGCCGGACCCGTCGCCCGGCCCGTCCTCCCCGCCGGAGCCGGTCCCGCCGGAGTCCTCGTCGCCCGACTCGTCGCGCCCGCCCGGCGCTTGGCTGATCGCGGGCCCCGAACCCGAGGGACCCGGCGTGATCGAGGGAGCGGGATTCTTGCCGTCGGCACCGTCGTCACGGCCGCCCCCGCCGCCTCCGCCGCCCATGGTCATGATCCACGTGACCAGAAGCGCCAACACGACGACGACGGACAGCAGTACGGCCCTCCGACGCCAGTAGATGGAGGAGGGAAGCGGCCCGACCGGATTGCGCAGAGATCCCACGGCGGAAACTGTACGAGAGATCGATGCGTTACCTTGCGCCACCCGCCGTTCGGGGCATCAACTTTTGCGGATCATCATTCCGGAGATGGCCCCTGACGTGCCGTCAACCACCGTAAGCGGACAAAACGGTCACCCATCATGACGGCCGGCCCCCTGCGTCTTCACAGCTGCGGCGCTTGCAGCTCTGGCCATTGCTTGACGTACGTCACCGGGTGGCGCTGCGCCCGCCGGACCGTCCTCCCGTGGCAGGATCGGTAGGCCATGACTGCGCCCACGAAGCCTCAGCCTCAGACCGAGCCCCAGACCCAGCCCCAGCCCCAGACCGAGCCTCAGACCGAGACCGAGCCTCGGACCGAGACGGAGCCCTCGCGCACCGGTCCCGCCGAGCCCGTCCCGGCCGGTTCCGGCTCGCCGCTGCACGCCCCCGTCATCGACTGGTTCGACGAACACGCCCGCGACCTGCCGTGGCGGCGCCCGGAAGCCGGCGCCTGGGGCGTCATGGTCAGCGAGTTCATGCTCCAGCAGACGCCGGTCAGCCGCGTCCTGCCCGTCTACGAGCAGTGGCTGGCCCGCTGGCCGCGCCCCGCCGACCTGGCCGCGGAGGCCCCCGGTGAGGCCGTCCGCGCCTGGGGCCGGCTCGGCTACCCGCGCCGCGCGCTGCGGCTGCACGGCGCCGCCGCCGCCATAGCGGAACGGCACGGCGGCGACGTACCGTCCGACCACGCGGCGCTGCTCGCGCTGCCCGGCATCGGCGAGTACACGGCCGCCGCCGTCGCCTCGTTCGCCTACGGCCGGCGCCACGCCGTGCTGGACACCAACGTCCGCCGGGTCTTCGCGCGGGCCGTCACCGGTGTGCAGTACCCGCCGAACGCCACCACCGCCGCCGAGCGCCGGCTCGCCCGCGCGCTGCTGCCGGACGACGAGCCGACCGCCGCGCGCTGGGCCGCCGCCTCCATGGAGCTGGGCGCTCTGGTGTGCACCGCGAAGAACGAGTCGTGCCACCGCTGCCCGATCGCCGCGCAGTGCGCCTGGCGGCTGGCGGGCAAGCCCGCCCACGACGGTCCGCCGCGCCGCGGCCAGACCTACGCGGGCACCGACCGCCAGGTGCGGGGCCGGCTGCTGGCCGTACTGCGGGAGGCCCCCGGGCCGGTCCCGCAGGCGGCCCTCGACCGGGTCTGGCACGAGCCGGTCCAGCGGGCCCGCGCCCTGGACGGCCTGGTCGCCGACGGACTGGTCGAGCCGCTGTCCGGCGGCCGTTACCGGCTGCCGCTGGCCTGATCTCGTACGGACGAAGGCGCCGATAACCGCCCCAACCTGCCCTCGCCTTTATCCCGGCCTTACTTCCGTTACACAACCGACGGACAGCCGATTGCCAGTCGCGGCCTTCCTCGCACAGCGCCGTGACAACGCTTCCCTAGCTTCGTTCCCGTGCCCCTCAGGCACAGCAGGACCACGGAACACACAACGGGGAACGGGAGGCGGTTCACCATGGCGCAGGCGCAGGCGCAGGGCGAGGTGCTGGGATTCGAAGAGTACGTCCGCACCCGGCAGGACGCGCTGCTGCGCAGCGCCCGCCGGCTGGTCCCGGACCCGGTCGACGCCCAGGACCTGCTCCAGACGGCGCTGGTCCGCACGTACGGCCGCTGGGAGACCATCGAGGACAAGCGGCTCGCGGACGCCTATCTGCGCCGGGTCATGATCAACACGCGGACCGAGTGGTGGCGGGCGCGCAAGCTGGAGGAAGTGCCGACCGAGCAGCTCCCGGAGCCCTGCGTGGACGACGCCGCCGACCAGCACGCCGACCGGGCGCTGCTGATGGACGTACTGAAGGTGCTCGCCCCCAAGCAGCGCAGCGTGGTCGTGCTGCGACACTGGGAGCAGATGTCCACGGAGGAGACGGCCGCCGCCCTCGGCATGTCGGCCGGCACCGTCAAGAGCACGCTGCACCGGGCGCTGGCCCGGCTCCGCGAGGAGCTGGTGGCCCGCGAGTCGGACGCACGCGCGCTGGAGCACGAGGAGCGGGAGCGGTGCGCGGCCTGAGCGGCGGCCCACGGTCCGGGCCGGGCCGGGTGAGCGTCAGAGCGGCGGTTCCGGCGGTGGCCGGGGCCGTCGCCGTGCTGCTCTCCGGCTGCATGGCCGGCGGCACCGGCGCCCGCGACGAGGGGCCGGCCCGCGCCGAGTCGGCGACCGCCCCTGCCGTGTCGCCCTCGCCGTCGGTCTCCTCGGCCAAGGCCGCCGGCCGGGTGGACGCGGTCCGCCTGGTCAAGAACGACCCGCAGGTCTCGGCGGAGGTCAAGCGGGAGCTGAAGCCGTGCGTCGCCGACGAGTACCCCGTCGACGTCAGTTACGGCAATCTGACCGGCGGCCCCGCCGCGGACATCGTCGTCAACGTTCTGACCTGCGGCGACGCGGTCGGCGTGGGCAGCTATGTGTACCGGGAGGAGAACGGCGGCTACCAGCACGTGTTCAAGGCCGAGGAACCGCCGGTCTACGCGGAGATCGACCGCGGCGACCTGGTGGTGGCCAAGCAGGTGTACGCGACGGACGACACGGTGTCGGTCCCGTCCGGCGAGAACGTGATCACGTACCGCTGGGTCTCGGGCCGGTTCGTCGAGAAGTACCGCACGCACAACGACTACAGCAATGCCGTCGGGACCGGTGCCTCGCCGGTCCCGGACAGCTGACCCGGGCACCGGCCCCGGCACGACCGCGCGAGTGGACCGGACGGGCCGTCCGGACCGATGGGACAGTGACCGGCTCGCGGCGCCCGCACCGACCACCTTCGAGGACTGAGAGCACCCGGATGTCAGACCAGACCCACGTCCTGTTCGTCGAGGACGACGACGTCATCCGCGAGGCCACCCAGCTCACCCTGGAGCGGGACGGCTTCGCGGTCACCGCGATGCCCGACGGGCTGTCGGGTCTGGAGGCGTTCCGGGCGAGACAGCCCGACATCGCGCTGCTGGACGTCATGGTCCCGGGGCTGGACGGGGTCAGCCTGTGCCGCCGTATCCGGGACGAGTCCACGGTGCCGGTGATCATGCTGTCGGCGCGGGCCGACTCCATCGACGTGGTGCTGGGCCTGGAGGCGGGCGCCGACGACTACGTGACCAAGCCGTTCGACGCGGCGGTGCTGGTCGCGCGCATCCGCGCGGTGCTGCGCCGCTTCGGCCACGCGGGCGGCGGCCGGTACGACGACCGGGGCGCCGCGGCGGCCGGCGGGGTGCTGACCTTCGGCGCGCTGGAGGTGGACACCGAGGGCATGGAGGTACGCCGGGAGGGGCGGCCGGTGGCGCTGACGCCGACGGAGATGCGGCTGCTGCTGGAGTTCTCCACCGCGCCGGGCACGGTGCTCTCCCGCGACCGGCTGCTGGAACGGGTGTGGGACTACGGCTGGGGCGGGGACACCCGGGTCGTCGACGTCCATGTGCAGCGGCTGCGCACGAAGATCGGCCAGGACCGGATCGAGACGGTCCGCGGCTTCGGCTACAAGCTCAAGGCCTGAGGAGCTGAGGGCGTATGCGGCAGTTGCGGTTCATCCGGCGGCTGCGGGGCGCGGCGCGGCGGCGTGGGGGTGGTGATGCCCGCGGTACCGATGTGCGTGGTGTGGAGGTCCGCGGTAGGGAAGCCCGTGGTGGGGAGGCCCGTGGTGGCGCGGGGGCCGTCGGTGGCGCGGAAACCCGTGGTGCGGATGTCCGGCGCGCGGGCATCCGTACCGGCGGCGGGCGTACCGGCCCGTCGGCAACGGCGCTCCGGCGCGCGGGTGCCCGTACCGGCCGACGGGCCGACGTACTGCGGCGGGCCGGTATCCGTACCGGGCTGCGATGGAAGCTGAGCGCGGCCATCGCGCTGGTCGGCGCGCTGGTCGCGATCGTGCTCAGCCTGGTCGTGCACAACGCCGCCCGGGTGTCGATGCTGGACAACGCGCGTGACCTCGCCGACGAGCGGGTCCTGATCGCCCAGCGCAACTACGAGCTGTCGGGACGGCTCAACTTCCCCAACGCCCGGATCGACGACCCGGGGCTGCCCCCCGAGCTGCGCGCGAAGGCCCAGGAGGGGCGCCGGGCGACCTTCGTCTCCGACCGGCCGGGCGGCGCCGCCGACATCTGGGCCGCCGTGCCGCTCAAGAACGGGCACGTGATGTCGCTGCACACCGGGTTCACCGAC
The DNA here is from genome assembly GCF_055562815.1 of Streptomyces sp. NPDC016677. Lineage (NCBI taxonomy): Bacteria > Bacillati > Actinomycetota > Actinomycetes > Kitasatosporales > Streptomycetaceae > Streptomyces > Streptomyces sp. NPDC016677. Next base: position 21,695 of record NZ_JBVHEO010000016.1, read on the forward strand.
CGCAGCTCCGACATCCTCGAAGACCTCGACAAGGCGCTGGTCATCGGCTCGATCACGGTCGTCCTGGGCGGCAGCGCGCTCGGCGTGCTCATCGGCGGGCAGCTCTCGCGCCGGCTGCGCAAGGCCGCCGCCGCCGCGAACCAGGTCGCCGCGGGCGAGACCGACGTACGGGTGCGGGACGCCATCGGCGGGGTGGTGCGGGACGAGACCGACGACCTCGCGCGGGCGGTGGACGCGATGACGGAGACGTTGCAGCAGCGGCTGGAGGCGGAGCGCCGGGTCACCGCCGACATCGCGCACGAGCTGCGCACCCCGGTGACGGGACTGCTGACCGCCGCCGAGCTGCTGCCGCCGGGCCGGCCCACCGAGCTGGTGCTGGACCGGGCCAAGGCGATGCGCACCCTGGTCGAGGACGTGCTGGAGGTGGCCCGGCTGGACAGCGCCTCGGAGCGGGCCGAGCTGCAGGACATCGTGCTGGGCGAGTTCGTGGCCCGGCGGGTGGCGGCCAAGGGCGGGGACGTCACGGTGCGGGTGCTGCACGAGTCGGAGGTCACCACCGACCCGCGCCGCCTGGAGCGGGTGCTGTTCAACCTGCTGGCCAACGCCGCCCGGCACGGCCGGCCGCCCGTCGAGGTCAGCGTCGAGGGGCGGGTGGTGCGGGTACGCGACCACGGTCCCGGCTTCCCCGAGGGGCTGCTCGCCGACGGCCCGAGCCGCTTCCGCACCGGCAGCGCGGACCGGGCCGGCCGGGGCCACGGGCTGGGGCTGACCATCGCGACCGGTCAGGCCCGGGTCATGGGCGCGCGGCTGACCTTCCGCAACGTACGGCCCTCCGGTGCGCCCGAGGACGCGCCCGCCGAGGGAGCCGTCGCCGTGCTGTGGCTGCCGGAACACGCGCCGACGAACACCGGCAGCTTTCCGATGCTGCCGGATCAGCCGACGGACGGCGACTGACCGGCGGGCCGGCTGATCCGGCCCGCCGCCGGACGGAGCCCCCGGGCCTGGAACGGCCCGGGGGCTCCGGTGGTGCGGGTGCGTGCTGCCGACCGGCGGTCGGACGGCTGCCGGAGCCTGCTGACGGCTGTGCGCTGCTTATGGCTGCGACGGCTGTGCGGCTGCTGAGGGCTGCTGAGGGCTGAGGCAAGCCGACGGCTGTGCGGCTGGTGACGGCTACTACGGGTGAGGCAAGCCGACGGCTGTGCGGCTGCCGACGGCTACTACGGGTGAGGCAAGCCGACGGCTGTGCGGCTGCCGACGGTTACTACGGGCTGAGGCAGGCCGACGGCTGACGTCGGCTGTGCGATGGCCGCGACGGCTTACGTCGGCCGCGACGGCTTACGTCGGCTGCGACGGCCGCCAACGGCGTCAGCCGGCGGTCCGGTGGCTTCCCGGACGGCCGGCTCTCCGACGGCTGCCCGGCCGGTGTACCGGACAGCCGCCCGCTGTGCCCGACAGACCGCCCCCGTACCGAACAGCCACCCCCGTACCGGACGGCCACCCGCTGCACCCGACAGCCGCCCCCGTACCGGGCAGCCGCCCGCCGCGTCAGACCGGTTCGGCCGCCGGTGCCTTCAGCGGCGCCGTGCCCTCGCCCGGGCCGTCTCCGGGTTCCTGGCCCGTCTTCGGGCCCGTCCCCTTCAGCGGGACCTCCTTGACGAACACGGCCGCGACCAGCGCGAGCACCGCCACCCCGGCGCCGAGCAGGAACGCCCCGTGGGAGCCCGCCGACACGGCGTGCTGGTACGCGTCCCGGGCCAGCTCCGGCAGCTTGGCGAGGCTCGCCGCGTCGAGCTGGGCGGACTGCTCGGTCACCTTCGAGCCCAGGTCCCCGGCCCGCTCGGCCATCACGTCCTGGACGCGGTGGTTGAAGAGCGCGCCCATGATCGCGACGCCGAAGGAGGAGCCGAGGGTGCGGAAGAGGGTGGTGGACGAGGAGGCCACGCCCATGTCCCTCATCTCCACGCTGTTCTGCGCGACCAGCATGGTGATCTGCATCAGGCAGCCCATGCCGAGACCGACGACGGCCATGTACACCCCGGAGGTGAACCGCGAGGTCTCCGTGTCCATCAGCGACAGCAGGAACAGCCCGACCGTCATCAGCGCGCCGCCGACTATCGGGAAGATCTTGTACCGGCCGGTGTTGGTGGTCACCCGGCCCGCCACCATCGACGTGACCAGCATCGCGCCGAGCATCGGCAGGAGCAGCAGCCCGGAGTTGGTCGCGGACGCGCCCTGGACCGACTGCTGGTACAGCGGCAGGAAGAGCGTGGCGCCGAACATCACGAAGCCGGTGATGAAGCCGATCACGGACATCAGCGTGAAGTTCCGGCTGCGGAAGATGTGCAGCGGCATGATCGGCTCGGCGGCCCTGGTCTGCCAGAACACGAACCCGACCAGCGCGGTGACCCCGATGCCGATCAGCTCCATGATCCGCGCGGAGGTCCACGCGTACTCCGTGCCGCCCCAGGTGGTGACCAGGACGATCGCGGTGATGCCGATGGTCAGCAGCGCGGCGCCGAGATAGTCGATGCGCGTCTCGGCCCGCTTCTTCGGCAGGTGCAGGACGACGCTGATCAGCACCAGCGCGACGGCGCCCAGCGGCAGGTTGATGTAGAAGGACCAGCGCCAGCCCCAGTGGTCGGTGATGGTGCCGCCGACCAGCGGTCCGCCGATCATCGCCAGCGCCATGACGCCGGCCATCATGCCCTGGTACTTGCCGCGCTCGCGGGGCGGTATCAGGTCGCCGATGATCGCCATGACGCCGACCATCAGACCGCCGGCGCCCAGGCCCTGGACGGCGCGGAAGCCGATGAGCTGGCCCATGTCCTGGGCCATGCCGCTGAGCGCCGAGCCGATCAGGAACAGGACGATCGACGTCATGAACGTGCCCTTGCGGCCGTACATGTCGCCGAGCTTGCCCCACAGCGGCGTGGCCGCAGCGGTGGCGAGGGTGTACGCGGTGACCACCCACGAGAGATGTTCGAGTCCGCCCAGCTCGCCGACGATCGTCGGCATCGCGGTGCCGATGATCATGTTGTCCAGCATCGCGAGCATCATCGCGATCATGAGCGCCAGCAGGACGACCCGCACGCTCCTAGGTTGTTTCTCGCCGGTCGCCCCGGCCGTCGCTGTTTCCGCCATCGCTCCGTCTCCCCCAGCCTCCGGGGACTTACTTGCCGCCCGGCTAGTGACTACACTCGGAAGGTAGCCGCGCAACTAGCCGGGCGTCAAGTAAGTTTCCCGGAAGGCCCGCGACGTGCGCGGCACGCAGGCGACGTAGGAAGATGGGCGACACGATGGACGGCACAAAGCAGCACCGACGCCGCGGGGACACCCGCCAGCGCATCCAGGACGTGGCGCTCGAACTCTTCGCCGAGCAGGGCTACGAGAAGACCTCCCTGCGCGAGATCGCCGAGCGCCTGGAGGTCACCAAGGCGGCTCTCTACTACCACTTCAAGACCAAGGAAGAAATCCTGGTCAGCATCTTCGAGGACCTCACGCAGCCCATGGAGGAGCTGATCGAGTGGGGGCTGGAACAGCCCCGTTCCCTGGAGACGAAACAGGAACTGGTGCGCCGGTACAGCACGGCCCTGTCGGACGCCGCCCCGCTGTTCCGCTTCATGCAGGAGAACCAGGCGACGGTACGGGAACTGCGCATCGGCGAGATGCTCAAGAGCCGCACGCTGAGCCTGAAGGACATCCTGGTCGACCCCGAGGCGGACATGACCGACCAGGTGCGCTGCGCCAGCGCGCTGTTCACGCTGCACGCGGGGATGTTCCTCCTGTACGACCTCGAAGGCGACCCCGAGACCAGGCGCAAGGCCGTTCTCGAGGTCGCCATCGATCTGATCACCCAGGCCCATCAGGGCAGCTGAGGCTCTTGTCGGGTCACCCCCGCGCTGACACCCGTCAGACGGTCACACCGTGCGAGCGCAGGAAGGCCACCGGGTCGACGGCCGAGCCGTAGTTCGGGGTCGTACGGATCTCGAAGTGCAGGTGCGGGCCGCTGGAGTTACCGGTGGAGCCGGAGGCGGCGATGTGCTGGCCGGTGGTGACGACCTGGCCGATCTTCACGTCGATCCGCGACAGGTGGGCGTACTGGGAGTACGTGCCGTTGCTGTGCTTGATGACGATGGCGTTGCCGTAGGCGGGGCCGTCACCGGCGCCGTTGCCGCCGGCCTTGACGACGGTGCCGCCGTGCACGGCCATCACGTTGGTGCCGGTGGGCACGGCGAAGTCCTGGCCACTGTGCTTGGCCGACCACATGCCGCCGGCCTGGTTGAACTTGGCGCTGAGCGTGTAGCTCTTGACCGGGTCGACCCAGGAGGCGGCCTTCTTGGCGGCGGCCTGCTCGGTCTCGGCCTTCTTGGCGGTGGCGGTCTTCGCGGCCTTGGCCTGAGCCTCGGCCTGCGCCTGGACGGCACCGGCGGTGCTGGAGGCCGCCGTGGTGTCGGCGGCTGCCGCGACCCCGGCTCCCAGCGCGACCGAGGCTCCCAGGCCGGCGGCCAGGACTGCGGCGCGGGTGCGGATGGCGGTCGTACGGGAAGAGCGGGACGTGACACGCGGAGACATGCGGAACCTCATGGGGACGGGATCAGGGAAACGCCCATCCGACGAACGGTCGCTCACCGGGCGGGCTCCACCTTGGTAACCCACCCGGCCGTACCAGCACAAAGGTGTGACCTACGACCGTATCTAGTAATTGAGGTCGAAACTTCTCTTCGCGCGACAGGTCTCCCATTCAGGACAAAGCAGGTCAGAAGGGCGGGCGCACGGCTCATCCGTACGGAGATATGCCCTATTTGTTAGTTCTCGCCCTTTCCACTATTCCCCGTAGTACCCCCCGGATCGCCTGTGCGGCACATCACCGGCACCCATGATCGACGGCTGGCGGATTGTGACGGGGGCTACTCCGGCGCGGGGCGCGACCGAGGTGCGCCCGCCACTACTTACCCGTCGGTAACCCCACGGTCCCTTCCGCGCCACCCTCGTCGTCGAGCATGCACGCGACAACAACAGCGTGTACGGCTCGTACGAACGGGAGAAGCCCCTATGCCCAGACGCCCCTGGCTGCGTCGGCTCGCCCTGACCACCGTCTCCGCGGCGGCCCTCGCCTCCCTCGCGGCGCCCGCCGAGGCGGCGACGAGCGCTCCCGCGTCCACCGGCTCCGCCGCCGTGACGGCCTCCGCCGCCGCAGCGGACGTCGACTACGACACCTGGCAGCGGGACTGCCAGGCCGTGATGGACCAGGCGCTGCCCTACCTGAAGCAGCGCATCGCCGCCGCGGGCCCCGGTGAGAAGCAGGCCGTCGTCCTCGACATCGACAACACCTCGCTGGAGACCGACTTCGGCTTCAGCTTCCCGCAGCCCGCCAACCGGCCGGTGCTGGAGGCCGCCCGGTACGCCCAGGAGCACGGCGTCGCCCTGTTCTTCGTGACCGCCCGCCCCGGCATCCTCTACGCGCCGACGGAGTACAACCTCGACCAGGCCGGCTACGAGGTCTCCGGCCTGTACGTCCGCGGCTTCTTCGACCTCTTCGAGGATGTCGCCGCCTACAAGACCGCCCAGCGCGTCGCCATCGAGTCCCAGGGCTACACGGTCATCGCCAACATCGGCAACAGCGCCAGTGACCTGTCGGGCGGCCACGCGGAGAAGACGTTCAAGCTGCCGGACTACGACGGACAGCTGTCGTAGCCCCCCAGCCCCCCAGCCCCAGCCCCCCCCCTAGCCCCCCTAAGCCCCCGTAGCCTCCGGCAGCGTCTGGCAGCCTCCTGGCGGGCGCGGCGCTGCGCTGCGGGGGGGGCCGTGCGGGTGTGCGTGCCGGGCCCCCCTACGCGGGTCCTGCGCGGGCTTCCTGCGCGGGCGCGTACGGCCCTGTGCGCGGGCATGGAGAAGGGGCCGGTGCTCTGGTGAGCACCGGCCCCTTCTCGTCGAGGCTTACGCCTCCTTGCTCAGGTTCGGTCCGGCACCGCCGGCCGCCTGCTCGATCGGCGGGACGTCGGGGAGCGCCGACTTCTCCTCACCCCGGAAGGTGAAGGTCTTGGCCTCGCCCTCGCCCTCGGTGTCCACGACCACGATGTGACCGGGGCGCAGCTCGCCGAAGAGGATCTTCTCCGACAGCGTGTCCTCGATCTCGCGCTGGATCGTGCGACGCAGCGGACGCGCGCCCAGCACCGGGTCGTAACCCTTCTTGGACAGCAGCTCCTTGGCGGACTGGGACAGCTCGATGCCCATGTCCCGGTCCTTGAGGCGCTCGTCCACCTTGCCGATCATCAGGTCGACGATCGCGAGGATGTCCTCCTGGGTCAGCTGCGGGAAGACGACCACGTCGTCGACGCGGTTGAGGAACTCGGGCCGGAAGTGCTGCTTCAGCTCGTCCGAGACCTTGTTCTTCATGCGCTCGTAGTTGGTCTTCGTGTCACCCGCGGCGGCGAAGCCGAGGTTGAAGCCCTTGGAGATGTCCCGGGTGCCGAGGTTGGTCGTCATGATGATGACCGTGTTCTTGAAGTCCACGACCCGGCCCTGGGAGTCGGTCAGGCGACCGTCCTCCAGGATCTGCAGCAGCGAGTTGAAGATGTCCGGGTGGGCCTTCTCGACCTCGTCGAAGAGGACGACGGAGAACGGCTTGCGGCGGACCTTCTCGGTCAGCTGGCCGCCCTCTTCGTAGCCCACGTAACCGGGGGGCGAACCGAAGAGACGCGACACCGTGTGCTTCTCGCTGAACTCCGACATGTCGAGGGAGATCAGCGCGTCCTCGTCACCGAAGAGGAACTCGGCGAGCGCCTTGGACAGCTCGGTCTTACCGACACCGGACGGACCGGCGAAGATGAACGAGCCACCCGGACGCTTCGGGTCCTTCAGACCGGCCCGCGTACGGCGGATCGCCTTCGAGAGCGCCTTGACGGCGTCCTTCTGGCCGATGACCCGCTTGTGCAGCTCGTCCTCCATGCGCAGCAGACGCGAGGACTCCTCCTCGGTGAGCTTGAAGACCGGGATGCCGGTGGCGGTCGCGAGGACTTCGGCGATCAGCTCGCCGTCGACCTCGGCGACGACGTCCATGTCGCCGGCCTTCCACTCCTTCTCCCGCTTGGCCTTCGCGGCGAGGAGCTGCTTCTCCTTGTCGCGCAGGGAGGCGGCCTTCTCGAAGTCCTGCGAGTCGATCGCGGACTCCTTGTCGCGGCGGACGCCGGCGATCTTCTCGTCGAACTCGCGCAGGTCCGGCGGCGCGGTCATCCGGCGGATGCGCATCCGGGAGCCGGCCTCGTCGATCAGGTCGATCGCCTTGTCCGGCAGGAAGCGGTCCGAGATGTACCGGTCGGCCAGGGTGGCCGCCTGGACGAGGGCCTCGTCCGTGATGGAGACACGGTGGTGGGCCTCGTAGCGGTCACGCAGACCCTTGAGGATCTCGATCGTGTGCGGCAGCGAGGGCTCGGCGACCTGGATGGGCTGGAAGCGGCGCTCCAGGGCCGCGTCCTTCTCCAGGTGCTTGCGGTACTCGTCCAGGGTGGTGGCACCGATGGTCTGCAGCTCGCCGCGGGCCAGCATCGGCTTCAGGATCGAGGCGGCGTCGATGGCGCCCTCGGCGGCACCCGCACCGACCAGCGTGTGCAGCTCGTCGATGAACAGGATGATGTCGCCGCGGGTGCGGATCTCCTTGAGCACCTTCTTCAGGCGCTCCTCGAAGTCACCGCGGTAGCGGGAACCGGCGACCAGCGCGCCGAGGTCCAGGGTGTAGAGGTGCTTGTCCTTGAGGGTCTCGGGCACCTCGCCCTTGACGATGGCCTGCGCGAGGCCCTCGACGACGGCGGTCTTGCCGACACCGGGCTCACCGATCAGGACCGGGTTGTTCTTCGTACGGCGGGACAGCACCTGCATGACCCGCTCGATCTCCTTCTCGCGCCCGATGACCGGGTCGAGCTTGGACTCACGAGCGGCCTGGGTGAGGTTCCGGCCGAACTGGTCGAGGACCAGGGACGTCGAGGGGGTGCCCTCGGCAGGCCCGCCGGCGGTGGCGGTCTCCTTGCCCTGGTAACCGGAGAGCAGCTGGATGACCTGCTGCCGCACCCGGTTGAGGTCTGCGCCCAGCTTGACCAGGACCTGGGCGGCGACGCCCTCGCCCTCACGGATCAGGCCGAGCAGGATGTGCTCCGTGCCGATGTAGTTGTGGCCCAGCTGAAGGGCCTCGCGGAGCGACAGCTCCAGGACCTTCTTGGCACGGGGGGTGAAGGGGATGTGACCCGACGGGGCCTGCTGGCCCTGGCCGATGATCTCCTCCACCTGCTGGCGGACCGCCTCGAGCGAAATCCCGAGGCTCTCAAGGGCCTTGGCGGCGACACCCTCACCCTCGTGGATCAGGCCCAGGAGGATGTGCTCGGTGCCGATGTAGTTGTGGTTGAGCATCCGGGCTTCTTCCTGAGCCAGGACGACAACCCGCCGCGCGCGGTCGGTGAACCTCTCGAACATCGTTAATCGCTCCTCAGAGCGGTCAGGCAGTAAGGGGAACTTCCCCTCCCTGTCCTTCCGCAGCTTAGTCCCGCAAGCGGGGACCGCTCATTCCAACTGCCGACACCGTCGATGGCCTCCTGACCCGCAACGCCGACATCTGCTCCAACCCGATGGTGCGAGACGATGTTCCCGCAGGCCAGGCACTTACCCCAGTCGCCAGTACGCCGATGGCGAACGCGAGACGGCCTTTTCTGCGTGTCGCCCCCTCCCACTAGGGATGTCTTACCCGCTCGGACTGACAGTCCATGCCGCGCACACCGTTTCCCTCCGCTACGGGCGAACAACCTTGTGCCTCGCCGCACCCCCGCACGCCCCCTCACCCGGCACACTGCGTGTCCACTCAAGCACCCACCGTAACTCGCGCCTCCCGGGGCGGTTGCTCTTGGCATGGTCGGTGTCACACCCGAGGTCCCTCCGGACGCTCCCGCGGCCCCGGATGCTTCCGCCGCCGTGGCGTGGGAGCGGGTGCGGCGGTGGTACGAGTGCGGGCTCGGCTGGGAGACGGCACCGGGGATTCCGGTACGGCTGCGCACCGGCGTCCGCTTCGACGTGCTGGACGTTCCCGCCGAGGCCGGGCACGCGTCCCTGCGGCGGCTCGGCACGCACGCTCCGGTGGCGCTGCGGGGTGACCGGATGCTGCTGCTGGTGGCCGCGGGCAGCGCGGAGGAACTGCCGGGGCTGCTGCGGTGGCTGGAGTGGGGGTCGCTGCCGCTGGACCTGTCGGCGAGCGGGGCGGGCGGCCTCATGGAGGCGCCGCTGCCGTGCGGGGCGGGGTGTCTCGCGGGAGGGGCGGGGCCCTCGCCCTACCGGGCGGGGTGTCTCGCGGAAGAGGCGGTCTCCTGCCGGGCGGACGCCCTCTCGGGAGGGGCGGTCTCCCGCCGGGCGGGCCGGCCGGTGGGAGGGGCGGGCCCCGGTGGCGGTGGGCAGGGGGCCGCTGTGTGGTTGCGGCCCCCCGTGCCGGGGAGTGAGGTCGAAGCCTCGTTGCCGACGCTGTCGGCTGCCGGGGCTCTGGGGGGCGTTGGGGGCGCCCCCGGTCGCGCACCCGATCTCGCACGGCTGGTCGACACGGTGGCCACGCACTGCCATCGCGTCCGGCTGCGGGGCGCGGGCCCGCCGCGCTCGCAGGGGTGCCAGTGAACGCGCCGCCGATTCCGTCGCCGGGTGTCCGACGGTGATTCGGGCGGCGGAACCGGTGATCAGCCGTTGGCCTTCTCGTAGGCCTCGCGAATGGTCGCCGGAACACGGCCGCGGTCGTTGACCTCGTAACCGTTCTCCTTGGCCCAGGCGCGGATCGCCGCGGTGTCCTGGCTGCCGCCGGAAGCGGCGCGGGCCTTGCCGCGTCCGCCGGAAGTACGGCCTCCGGTGCGCCGGCCGCCCTTCACGTAAGGGTCGAGCAGGTCACGGAGCTTGTCCGCATTGGCAGTGGTGAGATCGATCTCGTACGTCTTGCCGTCCAGCGCGAACGTCACGGTCTCGTCCGCCTCGCCGCCGTCGAGGTCATCGACAAGAAGGACCTGAACCTTCTGTGCCACCGGATTTCCTTTCATCGATAACTTGAGGGCCGGGGTCCGCCGGGGTCCGCCGTATCGCCGCCCCTTGTTATATGCAGTACTGCAGTACGTCGGAAAGCAAACCGCTTTTGCCGGAAAAACACAAACCCCCGGCGGAGAGCAGCCGCTCCGCACCGGGGCCGGAACATGTGCGTTTCGGACAAAGGGCACCCGTGAGGGGTCGCCTAGGAGGAATAAACCTGGCGGATGTGTGCGGATCCCGTGCGGCAGAACCGGGAGATGCGGGAGACCCGGCGGTGACGATCACAGATGCAGAAGCATCCGGCTGTTGCCCAAGGTGTTCGGTTTCACTCGTTCGAGGCCCAGGAACTCCGCGACGCCCTCGTCATAGGAACGGAGCAGCTCCGCATAGACATCGGTGTCAACCGGCGTCTCGCCGATCTCCACGAAGCCGTGCTTGCCGAAGAAGTCGACTTCGAAGGTCAGACAGAAAACCCGGCGAACGCCGAGCCAGCGCGCGGTCTCCAGCAACTTCTCCAGCAACTGATGACCGACGCCCGCGCCCTTCAGGCCGGGCTTCACCGCGAGAGTCCGTACTTCCGCGAGGTCTTCCCACATCACGTGCAGGGCGCCGCAGCCCACCACCTCGGCGTTGTCGTCCCGCTCCGCGACCCAGAACTCCTGGATGTCCTCGTAAAGCGTCACCGTCGCTTTGTCGAGCAGGATGCGGCCGCGTACGTACGCGTCGAGGAGCCGGCGGACGGAGGGGACATCGCTGGTGCGGGCCCGGCGTACGGTGATGGCTTTTGCGGTGACTTCGGGGCTCACTGCTGACATGAGCGGACGCTATCGCTCATCGGGTCCGGGTGCGGAGCCGGGGTTCCGGGGAGGGTTCAGGGGCTCGGGTGTTTCTGGGCCCTGGGCGATGCGGATGGCGTCCCTCAGGGCCTGCCGCTGTTCCTCGCTCATCATGCCGAAGAAGGCGATGAGGGCGGCTGCCGGGTTGTCGCTCTGGGACCACGCGTCGTTCATCAGGGCGGCGGCGTAGGCGGCGCGGGTGGAGACCGCCTCATATCGATAGGCCCGGCCTTCGGCCTCGCGGCGGACCCAGCCCTTCTGATGGAGATTGTCCAGAACGGTCATCACCGTGGTGTAGGCGATCGACCGTTCCTGCTGGAGATCTTCAAGGACTTCTCGTACCGTCACCGGGCGGTTCCACTTCCACACCCGGGTCATGACCGCGTCTTCGAGTTCTCCCAATGGGCGAGGCACGTTCAGCACACTAGTGGGAGATTCCGCCCGGGGCGTGCTGGACGTGCGGTTCACCGGCGAATCGGACGAGAAGGGGCGGTTCAGGCCTCGGTCCGGCGAGTGCCCTCCGCCTGCGCGATGGCGGCGTCGACGGCCGCGTCCTCCTTGGCCTTGTTGGCGCCGCCCTGGGTCTTCACGATCACCCTGATCACGGCGATGAAGAGCACGGCCATGACGACCGGGGGCAGGAGCGCGGAGACGTAGTCCATGACCCCAGGGTAGCCACCGGGCCGGATCAGCCTGCCGCGAGGTGCTGCCCCGGGGTGCCGGCGCCGGGGGACGGAGCCGGCTTGCGGCGGGGGAAGACCTCGCCCGGGGTGGGTACGGGGCGCTTGGGGGTGGCCGGTGGCGGGCTGGGCTGGGGGCGGGGGGTGCCGGGCTTCCGGTCCCGGTCGGGTTCGCGGTCGGGGCGGGCGGCGGGGCCGCCGCCGGGGAGGGCGAGGAGGCGGGTGCGGGCGGCGGGGACGGTGGGGATGAGTGCCTGGCAGCGCCTGAGGAGGGCGGCGGCGGTGGGATTGCCGCGGAGGGCGCCGAGCGCGGTGAGGTCGTCCCGGGCCGGGCGGTGGCCGGCGCTCAGCGCCTCGTCCAGGAGCGCGAGGTAGCCGGCGGCGGTGCCGGGGAGGGCGGCGCGGTACCGGGCGAGGTCGGCCAGGAGGAAGGCACGCAGTCGGGCGCTCTCCCGCGTCGCCTCGTCGAGGGACTCGGCCAGGCGGAGGCAGTCCTGGGCGTCCTCGGTCGAGACGGGGCTGGGGCTGAGGGCGAGGGCGAGGGCGCGGCGGAGCACACGCAGCTCCTCCACACCGAACGCCAGGCCGCCGCGGGATCCGTAGGGCGTGGGCATGCGGCGACGATACGCGCTAATCAGACAAACTCGGCACAGGGTGGCGGGTGTGGCGTATCGGTCCCACTCGGGTGGGTGGGACCGATACGCCTGCGGCGGCCTGCGCGGGCTCGGTGGGGGTGCGCGTAGCGCCCAGGGTGCGGTGCGGGTGGTCGGGGCCGGGGTGGGGGGTGTCCGTCCTCGGAACGGCGCGGAATCGGTCTCCTACGGGGGTGCGGCGGGTTGACGCGCCAACCGCTGCGGGCGGACGCCCCCCACCCCGGCCCCTTCCCGCCGTACGCGACTGCGGGTGTGGGCGCGTCCCCGTTGTCAGAGGCGGGACACGTTGCGTTCGTAGACCAGGCGCAGGCCGATCAGGGTCAGCCACGGTTCGTGTTCGTCGATGACCGAGGACTCGCCCAGGACCATCGGCGCGAGTCCGCCCGTCGCGATGACCGTGACGTCGTCCGGGTCGTCGGCGAGTTCGCGGGCCATGCGGCCGACCACGCCGTCGACCTGGCCGGCGAAGCCGTACACGATGCCCGCCTGCATGGCCTCGACCGTGTTCTTGCCGATGACGCTGCGGGGGCGGGCCACCTCGATCTTGCGGAGCTGGGCGCCCTTGACGCCCAGGGCGTCGACGGAGATCTCGATGCCGGGGGCGATGACCCCGCCGACGTACTCCCCGCGGGCGGACACCGCGTCGAACGTCGTCGCCGTGCCGAAGTCGACGACGACGGCCGGGCCGCCGTAGAGGTCGACGGCGGCGACCGCGTTGATGATGCGGTCGGCGCCGACTTCCTTGGGGTTGTCGGTGAGGATCGGGACGCCCGTCTTGACGCCCGGTTCGACGAGGACGGCCGGGACGTCGCCGTAGTAGCGGCGGGTCACCTCGCGGAGTTCGTGGAGGACGGAGGGGACGGTCGCGCAGATGGCGATGCCGTCGATGCCGTCGCCCAGTTCGTCGCCGAGCAGCGGGTGCATGCCCATGAGGCCCTGGAGGAGGACCGCCAGCTCGTCGGCGGTGCGGCGGGCGTCGGTGGAGATGCGCCAGTGTTCGACGATCTCGTCGCCGTCGAAGAGGCCGAGGACGGTGTGGGTGTTGCCCACGTCGATGGTCAGCAGCATGGTTCGCCTACTCCGCCGGACGCAGGTCGAGGCCGATGTCGAGGATCGGGCTGCTGTGGGTGAGGGCTCCTACCGCGAGGTAGTCGACGCCTGTCGCGGCGTAGGTCTTGGCGTTGTCCAGGGTGAGGCGGCCCGAGGCTTCCAGGGCGGCGCGGCCCCCGACCAGGGCGACGGCTTCCTCGCATTCGCCGGGGGTGAAGTTGTCGAGGAGGATCAGGTCGGCGCCCGCGTCCAGGACCTCGCGGAGCTGGTGCAGGGTGTCGACCTCGACCTCGATGGGGAGGTCGGGGAAGCGGTCGCGGACGGCCTGGAAGGCCTGGGCGACGCCGCCCGCGGCCACCACGTGGTTGTCCTTGACCAGAGCCGCGTCCGAGAGGGACATGCGGTGGTTGACGCCGCCGCCGCAGCGGACCGCGTACTTCTCCAGGCTGCGCAGGCCGGGGGTGGTCTTGCGGGTGTCGCGGACCTTCGTCTCCGTGCCGTCCAGGGCGTCCGCCCACGCGCGCGTGGCCGTCGCGATGCCGGAGAGGCGGCAGAGGATGTTCAGCGCGCTGCGTTCGGCGGTGAGGAGGTCGCGGGTGCGGGAGGTGACCGAGAGGAGGGGCCGGCCGGGTTCGACGCGGTCGCCGTCGTCCACGTGGCGTTCCACCTCGAACTCGTCCGTGCAGACGACCGACAGGACCGCCTCGGCGACCCTGAGGCCGGCCACGACACCCGCCTCGCGGGCGGTGAAGTCGGCGGTGGCCACCGCGTCCTCGGGGATCGTGGCGACCGTCGTCACGTCGACGCCGTTCGCGAGGTCCTCCTGGACGGCGACGTTCGCGATGTCCTCGATCTCGACGGGGTCGAGGCCGGCTTCGGTCAGGAGCTGGGCGAGCGCGGGGTCGAGACCGCACTCCAGGTAGTCGTCCTCGCCGGCGTATCCGGCTCCGCAGGCGCAGCCGTCGCCGCAGCCTCCGTCGGGGGCGAGGGGGAGGTCGTGGGTGCTCACGTCGTCACTGCTCCTGAGGGATCTTGGGCGGTCTGCGCCGGCTGTCCGGTCGGGGGAAAGTCTGCGGCCTGTGTGGTGTGCACGGCGAGGGCACGGTCCGGGTTCAGCCGTACGACGATGTGGCGGCGCCATGCCGTGTCGTCGCGGTCGGGGTGGTCCTCGCGCCAGTGGCAGCCCCGGGTCTCCTCGCGCAGGACGGCCGCGGCGAGGAGCGCGCGGGCGACGCACAGGAGGTTGGTGGTCTCCCAGGTGTCCACGCCGGGCTCGGCGGTCTTGCCGTGCTCGTGGAGGGCCTCGCGGGCCTCGTCGTGGAGGTGCTGGAGGCGGTCGGCCGCCCGGGTGAGGGACTTGGCGGAGCGGAGTACGCCGGCGCCCTCGGTCATGATCCGCTGGAGGGTGAAGCGGGCCTCCGGGGGGAGGAGGGGGTGCGCGGGGCGTTCGGGACGGGCGTACGGGGCGGGGGTGCGGGCGGGCCGGGGGGTGGCCGTGATGTCGGCGGCGATGCGTTCGGCGTAGACCAGGCCTTCGAGGAGGCTGTTGGAGGCCAGGCGGTTCGCGCCGTGCACGCCGGTGCAGGCGACCTCGCCGCACGCGTAGAGGCCGGGCACGGTGGTGCGGCCCGCGGCGTCGGTGCGGACGCCGCCGGAGGCGTAGTGGGCGGCCGGGGCGACGGGGATGGGCTCGGTGACCGGGTCGATGCCGTGGGCGCGGCAGGCGGCGAGGATGGTGGGGAAACGGGTCTCCCACATGGCCGGGCCGAAGTGGCGGGCGTCCAGGTACATGTGCTCGGCGTCCTGTTCGAGCATGCGGCGCGTGATCGCCTTGGCGACGATGTCCCGGGGGGCCAGTTCGGCCAGTTCGTGCTGCCCGAGCATGAAGCGGGTGCCGGCCGCGTCGACCAGGTGGGCGCCCTCGCCGCGTACCGCCTCCGAGACCAGGGGCTGCTGGCCCTCCGCGTCCCGGCCGAGGAAGAGGACGGTCGGGTGGAACTGGACGAATTCGAGGTCGCTGACCTCGGCGCCCGCGCGCAGGGCGAGCGCGACGCCGTCGCCGGTGGAGACGGCGGGGTTGGTCGTCGCCGAGAAGACCTGGCCCATGCCGCCGGTGGCGAGGACGACTGCGGGGGCGTGGACGGCACCGACGCCGTCGTGCCGGCCCTCGCCCATGACGTGCAGGGTGACGCCGGCCGTGTGGCCTTCGGTGTCCGTGAGGAGGTCGAGGACCAGGGCGTTCTCGATGGTGGGGATGGTGCGGGCGCGTACGGCCTCGACCAGGGCCCGGGAAATCTCCGCGCCCGTCGCGTCGCCGCCCGCGTGGGCTATGCGGCGGCGGTGGTGACCGCCCTCGCGGGTCAGCTGGAGGGCGCCGTCGGCCGCCTCGTCGAAGTGCGCGCCGGTGGCGATGAGGCGGTGTACGGCGTCGGGGCCCTCGGTGACCAGGATGCGGACCGCCTCCTCGTCGCACAGGCCGGCGCCCGCGACCAGGGTGTCGTCCAGGTGCTGCTCGGGGGTGTCGCCCTCGCCGAGGGCCGCGGCGATGCCGCCCTGGGCCCAGCGGGTGGAGCCGGCGTCCAGGCGGGCCTTGGTGACGACGACGGTGCGCAGTCCGGCGGCCTCGCAGCGCAGGGCGGCGGTGAGGCCGGCGACGCCGGAGCCCACGACGACCACGTCCGCGTCGATGGCCCAGCCGGGGGCGGGAGCGTGCAGTCGTATGCCTGTGCCTGTGCCTGTGTCTGTGCCGGTCATGCGGTGGCTCCGGAGGGTTCGGGGGTTCCGAAGGTGAGGGGGATGTTGTCGATCAGGCGGGTGGTGCCGACGCGGGCGGCGACGGCGAGGACCGCCTCGCCGGTGAAGTCCTCGTCGATCTCGGTGAAGTCGGAGGGGTCCACCAGGGCCAGGTAGTCCAGGAGCAGGGGCGGGGTGGCGCGGGCGGCGTCGTCCAGGACCAGGCGGGCGGCGGCGCGGACGGCCGCCGGGCCGCCCTGGACGTCCGGGGCCGCCTGGGCGACGGCGTGCGCGTCGGCCGCGGCGCGGGACTCACCGAGCTTGCCGAGCGCCTCGGCACGCGCGTGCGTGGCGGGCACTTCGCGGGCCCGGGCGCGCAGCGCCTCCTGGGCGGCGTGCCGGTCGCGGCCGGCGAACAGGGCCTGGGAGAGGGCGAGGGCGGTACGGCGTTCCGCCGGGGAGAGGTAGCGGTTGCGGCTGGAGAGGGCGAGGCCGTCCTCCTCGCGGGCGGTGGGGACGGCGACGATCTCGATGCCGAAGTTCAGGTCCCTGACCATCCGGCGGATCAGGGCGAGCTGCTGGGCGTCCTTCTGGCCGTAGAGCGCCACGTCGGGGCGGGTGAGGTGGAGGAGCTTGGCGACGACCGTGAGCACGCCGTCGAAGTGGCCGGGGCGGGAGGCGCCCTCCAGGCGTTCGCCCATCGGGCCGGCCGAGACGCGGACCTGGGGTTCGCCGCCGGGGTAGACCTCGTCGACGGACGGGGCGAAGACGGCGTCGGCGCCGGCCCGTCCGGCGAGGGCGAGGTCGGCGTCCAGGGTGCGGGGGTAGCGGTCGAGGTCCTCGCCGGCGCCGAACTGGAGCGGGTTGACGAAGACGGTGACGACCACCTCGCCGTCCGGGCCCGCGATCCGGCGGGCGGTGCGGATCAGGGTGGCGTGGCCCTCGTGCAGGGCGCCCATGGTCATCACTACGGCCCGGCGGCCACGACGTCCGGCGCGCTCACGCGCGTGCAGTTCGGTGGCGGTGCTCAGGAGGGCGGGGGTGTGAGCGGATGCCGGGGTGGGGGCGGGGGCGGCGGTCATCGGGGGGTTCCTTCGGGGCCGGTGGGGCCGGGAGGGGCAGGGGGGCCGGGAGGGCCAGGAGGGGCAGGAGGGGCAGGGGGGCCGGGAGGGCCAGGAGGAGAGTCGGGGCCTTCAGGCCGTTCGGGGTCTGTGGGGCCTTCAGGGTTTGTGGGGCCCGCGGGGTCAGTGGGGCCCGCGGGGCCGGTCGGGCCTTCGGGGTCGGTCGAGCCCGCGGGGCCGGTCGGGCCTTCGGAGCCGGTCGGGCCTTCGGGGTCGGTCAGGCCGGCGAGGTCGGTCGGGCCGGCGGGGTCGGTCGGGTCCCCGGGGCTCCCTCCAGTGACCGCGGCCCCCGTGGTCCCCTCAGCCCCCCGAGTCCCCCCGGCGAGCACCCCCAGCAGGTCCTCGGCGAGGCGTGGCTCCAGCAGGCCGTGGGCGAGGGCCCGGTCAGCGGTCGCGCGGGCCATGGCCAGGTAGCCGGCGACGGCGCCCGGGGCGTGCGCGCGCAGTTCCTCGATGTGCGCGGCGACCGTGCCCGCGTCCCCGCGCGCGACGGGGCCGGTCAGGGCCGCGTCGCCGGAGCGCAGGGCGTTGTCCAGGGCCGCGCCGAGCAGCGGGCCGAGCATCCGGTCGGGGGCGCCGACACCGGCGGTGCGCAGCAGCTCCAGGGACTGGGCGACCAGGGTGACCAGGTGATTGGCGCCGAGGGCGAGCGCCGCGTGGTACAGCGGGCGTTTCTCCTCGTCGATCCACTCCGGCTCGCCGCCCATCTCGATGACCAAGGCCTCGGCGGCCAGCCGCAGTTCCTCGGGCGCGGTGACGCCGAAGGAGCAGCCGGCCAGCCGCTGCACGTCGACGGGGGTGCCGGTGAAGGTCATCGCCGGGTGCAGGGCGAGCGGCAGGGCGCCGGCCCGCAGGGCGGGGTCGAGGACGCGGGTGCCGAACCGCCCGGAGGTGTGGACGAGCAGCTGGCCCGGGCGGATCGCGCCGGTCCCGGCGAGGCCGGACACCAGGGCGGGCAGGGCGTCGTCGGGGACGGTGAGGAGGACGAGTTCGGCGCGCTGGAGGACCTCGGCGGGCTCCACCAGCGGTACGCCGGGCAGGAGGGCCTCGGCGCGGCGCCGGGAGGCGTCGGAGACGCCCGAGGCGGCGACCGGGCGGTGCCCGGCGAGCTGGAGGGACGCGGCCAGCGCGGGACCCACCCGGCCGGCGCCGACGACGCCGACGGTGAGCCGCGCGGGGCGGTCCCTGGGATCTGGCTGTGGGGTTGTGTTCACGCGACGGTGGCCTTCCCGTTCCAGTCCGCGCTGGGTACCGGACGATTTCTCGTCATGTTAACGCGATCGGTCCTCGCGGGGCCGTTCGTCCACAGGCTGTGGGGAGCGGACGGGGCGCCGCCACAGGCGTCCGCCGCGGGCACCGGCCACGGCGGACGTCCCGTGTCGCCCGCCGGACGTCACCCTGCATGATCGGCCCCATGACTACGACGGATGACGCGGAGCGGCGGGACGGCGAGAAGAGCGGGCGGATGCCGGAGACGGAACGGAAGTCGCAGCTCCGCAAGCGGCGGCAGGCCGCTCACCGGGGCGCGCGGCGGGTGCTCGCGCGCCCCGGCTTCCTCGCCTCGCTCCGGGATCGGCTGGCCCTGCTGGACGGCGCCGGAGAGCTGTACGACCTGGACGAGCCGGCCGACCAGTACGGCAACGGCGTCGTCACCGCCCTGGAGGAGCGGGTCGCGACGCTGCTCGGCACGGAGGCGGCGGCGTTCTTCCCGACGGGCACGATGGCCCAGCAGGTCGCCCTGCGCTGCTGGGCGGGCCGCACCGGCAGCCCGGTGGTCGCCCTGCACGGGCTCAGCCACCCCGAGGTGCACGAGGGGGGCGCCTTCAGCCAGGTCAGCGGATTGTGTCCGGTACGGCTGACGAGCGCGCCCCGGCAGCCCACCGCCGAGGAGGTACGTGACTTCGAGGAGCCGTTCGGGACGCTGATGCTGGAGCTTCCGCTGCGCGACGCCGGGTATCTGCTGCCCACCTGGGAGGAGCTGACCGAGGTGGTGGGGGCCGCCCGGGAGCGGGACGCCGTGGTCCACTTCGACGGGGCCCGGCTGTGGGAGAGCACCGCGCACTTCGGCCGGCCGCTCGACGAGATCGCGGGCCTCGCGGACAGTGTCTACGTGTCGTTCTACAAGTCCCTCGACGGCTTCGGCGGCGCCGCCCTCGCCGGTCCGCGGACGCTCGTGGAGGAGGCGCGCACCTGGCGGCACCGTTACGGCGGCATGGTCTACCAGCAGTTCCCCACCGCCCTGTCGGCCCTGGCCGGCCTGGAGCGGGAGCTGCCCCGGCTGCCGGACTACGTGACGCACGCGCGCGTGGTGGCCGACGCGCTGCGGGAAGGGTTCGCGGCGGCGGGCGTGGCGTGGTCGCGGGTCCACCCCGAGGTGCCGCACACCCATGAGTTCCAGGTCTGGCTGCCGTACGACGCCGATCTCGTCGCCGAGGCGGCGGTGCGGCAGGGCGAGGAGACGGGCGTCCTGCTCTTCGCCCGCCCCTGGAACTCACCCGGGCCGGGTCTGGCGATGACCGAGGTGAGCGTGGGGGCCGAGGGACTGGAGTGGTCGGCGGAGGATGTACGGGCGGCTGTCGCCGGCTTCGTGGGACGGCTGGCCGTAACGGACACGGGAGCCCGGTGATCACTCAGGTGCGCGGTTGTACCGGGCGATGGTGGCCTTGCCGGTGTCGGCGTCCAGGAAGGTCAGTGACCACGGCCCCGTGTTGACATCGAATTCCTTGCCGAATCCGACCCATTTCCCGGCCATCCGGCGACCCGTCGGCTCGACCAGCATCTGTACGGCGCCGAAATAGCGCGCGCCTCGGTAGTAGCCGTCCCGCGCGGTCTGTTCGGTCCAGGTGCCGGTCACGATGTTGCCCTCGACCTGGAGGTCCAGGGTGAGCGGGCTGTCCGGGTTCAGGGAGCCCTGGGGCAGGCTGCGGCCCGTGAGCCGGTTCCCGTGCTGAAGCAGCACCACGTGGTGGCGCCCGGAGAAGACAGCGTCGCGTCCGGAGCTGAAGTACTCGTACGCCGACAACCAGACGCCGCTGTAGTTGCCTCGCGGAGCGGCCTGCGGGACAGGGGCGCCCGGGGCCCGGACCGTGGTGGCGCCGCTCTCCGTGTCGTGACCGCCGCGCCCGTCGCCCGTCACCCTCAGCTGCGGAACGGCGGCGGCGAAGCCCAGGGCCTCGATGGGCAGGCCGGTGACGCTTTCGAGCGCACGGGCATAGACCGGCCGGGGCGCGGCCGTCTCCCCGCTCTCCCAGCGCTGAACGAGGCGTTTCGAGGCGTCGTTGGGCTGACCCGCGCGGACTCCGGCCTCTCGGACCGCGCGGGCGAAGTCGTCCTGGGACATGACCATGCCCAGCCGTACCGCGCGCAGGGGGCTGTTCGGTGTGCTCATACGTCCACGGTACGCATCCGAGGCGTCACACGACACCGAAATGACGCCCTTGGTGACGTCGGAACGACGCCCTCACTGCCGCCGCGCTCCCCTCACCCGGTACCCGATCGTGAGTCACGTGAAGGACACAGAACGTGACGCCCCTGGCCGCCCGGATCACCCCGGCCTGACCATCTCGGTGTACCGCATCGACCCGGTGACACTGACGCGCACACAGGTCCGCCCCCTCCGGACGATCCCGCCCGCCGATCCGCCGCCGTTGAGCACGGGCTTCCCCCCGTGCGCGTGCCCGCGCTGCTCCGCCCGGCCGGAGGAGGTGCCGTGAGCCCGCGGCGGACACCGGTTCTCCCCGCATCTTCGCAACCGCGCCTGCCGCCCGCGGATGCGCGCACGGTCCGCGTCGAGGGGCACCACCGCAACACCGGCCCGTAGCGGAGCCCGCCCGAACAGCGGCTCGCTCTGCGGCCGGCCGCCGCATGTACGGAGCCTGCGCCCCGCCCGTCTGCGGCAGCGGGCGCGGCGGCCGTCCCCTCAGCCCCGCCCACCGCCCGCCCGCACCAGCCCCGTCTCGTAGGCCAGGACCACCACCTGCACCCGGTCCCTGAGACCGAGCTTGGTGAGGATGCGGCCGACGTGGGTCTTCACCGTCGCCTCGGACAGGACGAGCCGGGCGGCGATCTCGCCGTTGGACAGGCCCTGGGCCACCAGCACCATCACCTCACGCTCGCGCTCGGTGAGCCGCTGGAGCCCCGCGTGCGGCGGCTCCTGGACGCCGCTGGGCAGCATCGGAGCGAAGCGGTCCAGCAGGCGCCGGGTGGTCGACGGGGCGACCACCGCGTCGCCGCTGTGCACCGAGCGGATGGCGGCGAGGAGTTCGGCGGGCGGCACGTCCTTGAGGAGGAAACCGGAGGCGCCGGCCTTCAGCGCCGAGAACGCGTACTCGTCGAGGTCGAAGGTGGTCAGGATGAGCACCTTGGGGGCGCCGGGCTCCCCGCAGATGCGCCGGGTCGCCTCCACGCCGTCCAGCTTGGGCATGCGGACGTCCATCAGGACGACGTCCACGGCGGTGGCGCGCAGCACCTGGAGGGCCTCGACGCCGTCGCCCGCCTCCGCCACGACCTCCATGTCCGGCTGGGCGGCGAGCACCATCCGGAAACCGGTGCGCAGCAGCGCCTGGTCGTCGACGAGCATGACGCGGATGGTCATCGGGGCTCTTTCCTTGATGGGAGGTGATGGGGTCATGGGGATCGGGGCGTCCGGGCGACAAGCCCGGCTCAGTGGGCCGGTTTGAGGGGCAGCAGGGCACTGATGCGGAATCCTCCGCCGGGGCGCGGGCCCGCGTCCAGTGTGCCGCCCACCATGCCGACCCGTTCCCGCATGCCGATCAGGCCGTGGCCCTGCCCGTCGAGCCCGCCCTCCTCGTACATCTCGTGCGGGGCGCCCTTGCCGTCGTCCTCGACGAGCAGGCCGAGCCCGTCGTCGAAGTAGACCAGACGCACGCTCGCCCCGGCGTCCGGGCCGCCGTGCTTGCGGGTGTTGGTGAGCGCCTCCTGCACGATGCGGTACGCGGTCAGCTCCACGCCGCTGGGCAGCGGGCGCGGGGTGCCCTCGACAGCGAAGTCGACGGGCAGCCCGGAGCCGCGGCACTGTTCGACCAGGTCCTCGATCTGCTGGACGTCGGGCTGGGGAACGTACTCTCCCGCCTCCTGGTGTTCGCCGGTGCGCAGCACGCCGAGCAGGCGGCGCATCTCGGCGAGCGCCTGGCGGCCGGTGGAGGAGATCGTCTCCAGGGCCTTCTTGGCCTGGTCGGGCGCGGCATCCAGGACGTAGGCGGCGCCGTCGGCCTGCACCACCATCACCGAGACGTTGTGCGCGACCACGTCGTGCAGCTCGCGGGCGATCCGGGCGCGCTCGGCGGCCACCGCCACCTTGGCCTGCGCCTCGCGCTCCTTCTCCAGCCGGGCGGCACGCTCCTCCAGCTGCGCGAAGTACGCGCGGCGGGTGCGGACGGAGTCGCCGAGTACCCAGGCGAGCGCGAACGGCACCGTCATGAACACCGTCAGCGCGATGTTGCCCGACACCCCCGTGTACTCGTTGGGCCAGCGCAGCTGGGCCATGGGCGCCGCGCACAGGCCGGTCGCCAGCGCCAGCCGGGAGGCCCAGCGGGCGCCGGTGGCGGCCACCGTGTAGACGATCACCAGCATGGCGAAGTCGGCGGCCATCGTGGCGAGGTCCAGTGCCAGCTGTCCCGCGCCCAGCACGAGGGCCAGCAGCAGCATCTTCTCCGGCATCCGCCGGCGCAGCGCCACCACCAGGCACAGCAGCACGGCGAACGGGATGATCAGCGCCGGGGCATCCATCCCCCTGTTCACCTGTCCCGCGCTCGCGGACAGCAGGGTGAGCGCGAGCAGGACGAGGGCCCAGAAGAGGTCGACCCCGGTGGGGTGCCTGCGGAGGAAGTCGTAGAGGCGCTGCACGTAACCCAGCGTAGGGAAGGCCGATAGGTGCAGGGGTCAACCGGAGGGCCGATCCCGAGCGGGCGTGTGTACTCCGCAAGGTGGAGGCCGTGCGCGCCCGCACGGCTGCGGTCCGTAGCCTGAGGCGGTGACAGAAGGGGCGACAGGGGTTTCGCGGCAGGGCTGGCGGGGGTGGCGGGACGCGGCGCGGGAGGCTTTGTACGGACCGGACGGCTTCTACCGCCGCCCCGAAGGACCGGCCGGGCACTTCCGTACGTCCGTGCACGCGTCGCCGCTGTTCGCCGCCGCCGTGGCGCGGCTGCTGTGCCGGGTCGACGAGGCGCTGGGCCGGCCGGCGGCGCTGGACTTCGTCGACATGGCGGCCGGGCGGGGCGAACTCGCCGCCGGGGTGCTCGCCGCGCTGCCCGCCGACGTGGCCGCCCGGGTCCGGGCCTGTGCCGTCGAGGTGGCCGGCCGTCCCCCGGGGCTGGACCACCGGATCGAGTGGCGGAGCGAACTGCCGCGCCGGATCACGGGGTTGCTGTTCGCCAACGAGTGGCTGGACAACGTACCGGTGGAGGTCGCGGAGACCGACGCGGCGGGAGTGGCGCGACGGGTCCTGGTGCGGAGCGACGGGGCCGAGCGGCTCGGGGAGCCGGTCGGCGGGGCCGACGCCGACTGGCTGGCGCGCTGGTGGCCGCTGCCGCCGGAGCCGGGGCGGCGGGCCGAGATCGGGCTCCCCCGGGACGCCGCCTGGGCGTCCGCCGTGTCGGCGCTCGACCGGGGGCTCGCCGTGGCCGTCGACTACGCGCACACGGCGGACGCCCGCCCGCCCTTCGGGACGCTGACGGGGTTCCGCGACGGCCGGGAGACGCGGCCCGTGCCGGATGGCTCGTGCGACATCACCGCCCATGTGGCGCTCGACGCGTGCGCGGCGGCGTGCACGCCCCCCGAGGCCGCCCGCACACCTCCCGAGACGGCGTACCCACCTCCCGACACGGCAGGCACACCCTCCGACACGGCGTGCGCGCCCTCCGACACGGCACGCACGCCCCCCAGTACGACACACGCCTCCCCCGGCACCGCACGGACACCCTCCGGTACGACGTACACACCCCCCGACACGGCAGGCACGCCCTCCGACACGGCGTGCGCGCCCTCCGACGCGGCACGCACACCCCCCAGTACGACACACGCCTCCCCCGGCACCGCACAGACACCCTCCGGTACGACGCACACACCCCCCAGCGCGGCAGGCACGCCCTCCGACGCGGCACGCACGCCCCCCAGCGCGGCAGGCATGCCCTCCGGTACGACGCACACGCCCCCCGACACCGCGCCCTCACCCCCCGGCACCGCGCACGCGCTCACCGGCGTCCGCCTGCTGACCCAGCGCGCCGCCCTGCGCGCCCTGGGCCTCTCCGGCGCACGCCCCCCGCTCGCGCTGGCGTCCAGCGACCCCGCCGGCTACGTACGCGCCCTCGCGGCCGCCGGTGAGGCCGCCGAACTCATCGCGCCGGGCGGCCTCGGCGACTTCGGCTGGCTGCTCCGGCCGATCGGGATCCCGGACCCGATCCGCGACCCGATCCCCGGCCTATTTGTCGATGTCCCCGACCACGAAGAACAGTGACCCCAGGATCGCCACCATGTCCGCGACCAGCGTCCCCGGCAGCAGCTCGGTCAGCGCCTGGATGTTGTTGTACGACGCCGAGCGCAGCTTCAGCCGGTACGGGGTCTTCTCGCCCTTGCTCACCAGGTAGTAGCCGTTGATCCCGAGCGGGTTCTCGGTCCACGCGTACGTGTGCCCCTCGGGCGCCTTCAGGACCTTCGGGAGCCGCTGGTTGACCGGGCCGGGCGGCAGCTCGGCGAGCCGGTCCAGGCAGGCGTCGGCGAGGTCGAGGGCGTTGTGCGTCTGCTCCAGCAGGCACTCGAAGCGGGCCAGGCAGTCGCCCTCTGCGCGGGTGACCACCCGCAGGGTGTCCTGGAGGTCCCCGTAGGCCAGGTAGGGCTCGTCGCGGCGCAGGTCGAAGTCGACGCCACTGGCCCGCGCGATCGGGCCGCTGACGCCGTACGCGTGCACGGCCTCGGCCGCGAGCACGCCCACGCCCCGCGTCCGCCCCCGGAAGATCTCGTTGCCCAGCACCAGGTCGTCGAAGACGTCCATGCGCGAGCGCACCGCGGACACGGCGCCACGCGCGCGTGCCGTCCAGCCGGCCGGCAGGTCCTCCTTGAGGCCGCCCACGCGGTTGAACATGTAGTGCATGCGCCCGCCGGAGACCTCCTCCATGACGTTCTGCAGCTCCTCGCGCTCCCGGAACGCGTAGAACACCGGCGTGATGCCGCCCAGTTCCAGCGGGTAGGAACCGAGGAACATCAGGTGGTTCAGCACCCGGTTCAGCTCGGCGAGCAGCGTGCGCAGCCACACCGCCCGCTCGGGCACCTCCATGCCGAGCATCCGCTCCACGGCGAGGACCACGCCCAGCTCGTTGGAGAACGCCGACAGCCAGTCGTGGCGGTTGGCGAGCACGATGATCTGCCGGTAGTCACGCGCCTCGAACAGCTTCTCCGCGCCCCGGTGCATATAGCCGATCACCGGCTCCGCGCGCGTGACGCGCTCGCCGTCCAGGACCAGCTTGAGGCGCAGCACCCCGTGCGTGGACGGGTGCTGCGGGCCGATGTTCAGCACCATGTCGGTGCTCTCCGCGGCGCCGCCGATGCCGACCATGGTCTCCGTCGTAGGAGTCATGAACCCAGTCTCCCCTACGTACGCTGGGCCCATGGAGACGGGGAACCCACACGGCACGGCGACGACGAGCGGGGGCGAGCCCGTCTGGACCGGGCTGCCGCCGGGTCTGCTGCGGATGAGACGACTGCTGCTGGTGGTGTGGCTGGGGCTGCTGGCCGTCGCCGCCGGGGTGCTGCCGGGCCTGTTCGCCGGTCCCGCCTGGGCCGCCTTCGCCCTCCTCCCCCTGGCCCCGCTGCCCTGGGGCTGGGTGATGCTGGAGCGCAACTGGCGCTCCTGGCGGTACGCCGAGCGCGCCGACGACCTGCTGATCACGCGGGGCGTGCTGTGGCGCCAGGAGACGGTCGTGCCGTACGGGCGGATGCAGTTGGTCGAGGTGACCTCGGGGCCGGTCGAGCGGTACTTCGGGCTGGCCAGCGTGCAGCTGCACACGGCCGCCGCCGCGACCGACGCCACCATCCCCGGCCTGGACCCGGCCGAGGCGGAACGGCTGCGCGACCGGCTCACCGAGCTGGGCGAGGCCAGATCGGCGGGGCTGTGAAGACCCTCGACGAGAAGGCCGAGGCGGTCGTCGAGCGGCGGCTGCACCCCGTCACCCCGCTGCGACGCGCCTGGGCACCGGTCGCCGTCCTGGTCGGCTGGGCGCTGCACGACCCCGACCAGGCCCAGCGCCAGCTGACCCGGCTGACCACCACCACGCTCGTCGTCGGCCTCGCCGTGCTCATCCCGGCCGCCGCCCTCTACGGCTTCCTGTCCTGGTGGTTCACCCATTACGCGGTCACCGGCACGGAACTGCGCATCCGCACCGGGCTCCTCTTCCGGCGCACCGCGCACATCCGCCTCGAACGCATCCAGGCCGTCGACGTCACCCAGCCCCTGCTGGCCCGGGTCGCGGGCGTGGCCAAACTCAGACTCGACGTCGTCGGCACCGACAAGAAGGACGAACTCGCCTTCCTCGGCGCCGCCCACGCACGGGCACTGCGCGCCGAACTGCTCGCCCGGGCGGCCGGTTTCGCCCCCGAGACCGCCGCCGAGGTGGGCGAGGCCCCCTCCCGGCAACTGCTGCGCGTGCCGCCCGGGGTCCTCGCCGTCTCCCTGCTGCTCACCGGCGCGACCTGGGGCACGCTGCTGGCCGCCGTGGTCGTACCGGCGCTGCTGTGGCCGGCCACCCACAGCCTGTGGACGGTGCTGGCCACCGCCGTACCGCTGCTGGGCTGGGCGGGCGCGAGCAGCGTGGGGCGGTTCGTCGGGGAGTACGACTGGACGCTGGCCGAGTCCCCGGACGGGCTCCGCATCGACCACGGGCTGCTGGACCGCACCCACGAGACCGTGCCGCCGGGGCGGGTGCAGACGGTACGGATAGTGGAACCGGTGCTGTGGCGCCGCCGGGGGTGGGTCCGGGTGGAACTCGACGTGGCCGGGTCCTCGAACTCCCTCCTGCTGCCCGTCGCCCCGCGCGAGATCGCCGAGTCCGTGGTCGCGCGGGTGCTGCCCGGAGTGGCGGTGCCGCCCCTCGCGTCCCTGGCGCCCGCGCCGCGCCGGGCCGGGCGCCGGGTGCCGCTGTGGTGGCGCGGCTACGGGCTCGCCGTCACCGACGAGGTCTTCGCCGCCCGGCACGGACTGCTGCGGCGCGTCCTGGCCCTGGTCCCGCACGCCAAGGTGCAGAGCGTGCGGCTGACCCAGGGGCCGTGGCAGCGGGCGCTGCGACTGGCGCACGTACGGGTGGACACGGGGGCCGGCAAGACGGTGACGGCGCGGCAGCGCGACGCCGCGGAGGCGGCCGACCTGCTGCGCACCCAGGCGGAACGCTCCCGCACGGGGCGGCGCGACGCCGGGCCGGACCGGTGGATGACACGGGGGCGGCCGGGCTGACCCCGTCAGGACACCGCGCTCCGCAGCCCCTCCACGTCGATCTGCTCGGTCTCGTCGTGGGCCGTCAGGTCGACGACCTGGCCGACGCCCCGGGACTCCGCGCCCGGCCGCTTGAACCCGGCCTCCGCCTCGGCCTTGTGGAGGGCGAGGGCCTCCTGGCCCACCACGTCGGCGAGGTCCTCGTTCTGCACGGAGGCCACGGCGCCGGCGGAGGCGCCCTCCTCCGGGCCGGACCGCTGCGGCTTCTTGTTGCCGAAGAAGTCGAAGCCGCCCTCGGCGGCCGGGCGCCGCGCGGGCGCCGCGGCCGGGACGACGGCCACCGCGGTCGGCACGGTGAAGTGGCCCAGGGTCCGCCGCGTGGGCTGGGCGGGCTGGTCCGGCGCGGCGGCACCCGCCGCGCGCTCGTGCCCGCCGGCCGTCTCGGCGCCCTCGGCCGTCTCGTCCGCGGCCTCGGCCCGCCCCGGACCCGGACCCCGCCCCGCCGCCGGCTCGGCCGCCGCGTCGGCCTCCCGGCCACCACCGCCGCCGTCCCCGTCGTCACCGCCGTTCCCGCCGGCGCCGGGCCGCCCGATGCCGCCGTCGCCGTCGGCGTCACCGTCGGCGGAGACGTCCGCGTCCGCTCCGGCCGCCTTCGACCCGGCCGCCCCGGCGTCCAGCCGCGCCAGGGCCGTGCTGGCCCGCAGGAACAGCCGTGAGCCCTCGGGCGAGAAGACGGAGGGAGCCGCCGTACGCCGCTCGGTCACCGGTGCCTCCGGCGCCTCGGGGACCGCCGTCATCGCCGAAGCCTCCGGCGCCGTACGCGCCGCCGGCAGCGCGGGCGTCGGGGACACCGTCTCCAGTTCCAGCCGCCGGCGGCCCTCCAGGGCGCTGGCGCGCTCGGTCTCCGCGGTGGCGTACCGGCGCAGCAGCGCGGCGTGCTCATTGCGCAGCCCCGCCAGTTCCGCGCGCTTGGCCCGCAGCCGCTGTTCCAGTTTGCCGCGCAGTTCGCGCGACTCCTCCAGATCGGATTCGAGTTCGGCCACGCGTTCCTCGAAACGCCACTCGTCGCTCGCCCGCGCGCGCGTGAGGTCGGCGACCCGCCGGCCCGCCTGGGTGTCCCAGTGCCGCATCACCGCCGCGCCGAGCACGGCGGTCACCGCCGCGGCCCCGGCCAGCGCGCGGAGCACCGGCGTTTCGCTGAACACCCAGGGGCCCACGGCGCAGACGACGGAGACGCCTGCGATCGCCGACGGGGGAAGCAGCCTGTGCAAGGGCGGGGAATGGCGGTGACGTCCACGTGGCATGGCCAGAAACTTACCGCGCGTAGGCGTTTCTTGACGCCTCGACCCCGCAAAAAGACAGCTGCCCCAGAAGTGTTCACAGGACATCAGGAAACAAAGCCCGGACACGATGCGGACCCGGCGCCATTTGATCAAGATCATTTATTGCCGATCGCTTCCCATTAACCGCGCGGAATGACACCCCGGACCGATTCCGCACCCGGCCCGCACCCCCGGCCCGCGGCGGAACGCCGCCACCCGCTGGGCCTACGCTGAACACATGAGCAAGCAGACCGGCCCCCGCCACGTGGCGGGACTCCCCGCATGGGACCGCTGCGCGGTCATGGGGGTCGTCAACGTGACCCCCGATTCCTTCTCCGACGGCGGTCGCTGGTTCGACACGACGGCCGCCATCAAGCACGGCCTCGACCTGGTCGCCCAGGGCGCGGACCTGATCGACGTCGGCGGCGAGTCCACCCGCCCCGGCGCCACCCGGGTCGACGAGGCCGAGGAACTGCGGCGGGTCGAGCCGGTCGTGCGCGGCCTGGCCTCCGAGGGCGTCACGATCTCCGTCGACACCATGCGCGCCTCCGTCGCCGAGCAGGCCCTCGCCGCCGGGGCCGCCCTGGTCAACGACGTCAGCGGCGGACTCTCCGACGACCGGATGATCCCGGTGGTCGCCGACGCCGGCGCCCCCTTCGTGGTCATGCACTGGCGCGGCCTGCTGAGCGGCGGCAACGTACGGGGCTCCTACGCCGACGTCGTCACCGAGGTCGCCGACGAGCTGCACGCGCGCGTGACGGCCGTCCTGGAGGGCGGCATCGCCCCGGACCACGTCATCGTCGACCCCGGCCTCGGCTTCTCCAAGGACGCCGAGCACGACCTGGCCCTGCTGGCCCGTCTGGACCGCCTCCTGGGCCTCGGCCACCCCCTCCTCGTCGCCGCCTCGCGCAAGCGGTTCCTCGGCCGGGTGCTGGCCGGGCCCGACGGCGCCGTGCCGCCCGCGCGGGAGCGCGACGCCGCCACCGCCGCCGTGTCCGCGCTCGCGGCCCGGGCCGGCGCCTGGGCGGTGCGGGTGCACGAGGTGCGCGCCACCGCCGACGCCGTACGGGTCGCCCACGCCGTCGAGCAGGCCGCCGGCCACTACCCGGAAGGAACCAGGTGAACGCCCCCCACCTCGATGTGGAACAGGTCGAGGCGGCCAACACCGCCTTCTACGAGGCGCTGGAGCAAGGCGCCTTCGAAGAGCTGAGCGACCTCTGGCTCGCCCCGTCCGACCTCGGCGTCGACGAGACGTACCACGACCCGGCGGACACCGGCGTGGTCTCCTGCGTGCACCCCGGCTGGCCGGTCCTCACCGGCCGCGGCGAGGTCCTCAGGTCGTACGCGCTGATCATGGCGAACACCGACTACATCCAGTTCTTCCTCACCGACACGCACGTCTCCGTCACCGGCGACACCGCCGTGGTCACCTGCACGGAGAACATCCTCAGCGGCGGCCCCGCCCCCGAGGAAGGCACCGAACTGGGACCGCTGGTCGGACAGCTCGTGGTCGCCACCAATGTGTTCCGCCGCACCCCCGCCGGCTGGAAAATCTGGTCCCACCACGGCTCACCGGTCCTCGCGGAGACCGACGAGGAGGACGAGGAGGAAACACCCTCCTGAATACCGGGACCGGGAAAGTGGTTGGAATCACCGACCGGCGGGTATGGACGGCTACCAGCCGGTGAGCGACCGCCCCCGCCTGGGGGAACACCCGGTGAAACCTCCCGGCGCGCGCCCGGCGTCGGGCCCCCGCGGCCCGGCGCTGTCAGTGCTCGCGGGTAGATTCGGGTGTGGTCCGGGTGCCGCCCGCATCCGGCGGGGGGACCGGCCGAGACCGACGACTGCAGGAGTGATCGCGTGGATCGTGTCGCGCTGCGCGGCCTGAAGGCCCGCGGGCACCACGGTGTCTTCCCCAAGGAGCGCGAGGACGGCCAGACCTTCCTCGTGGACATCGTGCTGGGCCTGGACACCCGGCCGGCGGCGGCCGACGACGACCTGACCAAGACCGTGCACTACGGCATCGTGGCCGAGGAGGTCGTGGCCGTCGTCGGGGGCGAACCCGTCAACCTCGTCGAGACGCTCGCCGAGCGGATCGCCCAGGTCTGCCTCAAGCACGAAGGGGTCCAGGAGGTCGAGGTCTGCGTCCACAAGCCGGACGCCCCGATCACCGTCCCGTTCGACGACGTGACCGTCACCATCACCCGGAGCCGTGTATGAGCGCCCCCTTCATCAAGGGCCCCACCGACCCGACCGTCCAGCCGGTGCCCGCCTCGGTCGTCGACCAGGTCGACGCGGCCGACACCACGCTGTCCAACCCCAAGCGCGCCGTGATCGCCCTCGGCGCCAACCTGGGCAACCGGCTGGAGACCCTCCAGGGCGCCATCGACGCGCTGGAGGACACCCCCGGCGTACGCGTCAAGGGCGTCTCCCCCGTCTACGAGACCGAGCCGTGGGGCGTCGACCCCGGCACCCAGCCCTCGTACTTCAACGCGGTCGTGGTCCTGAAGACCACCCTGCCCCCGACCTCCCTCCTGGAGCGCGCGCACGCCGTGGAGGAGGCCTTCCACCGCGTCCGGGAGGAGCGCTGGGGCCCGCGCACCCTGGACGTCGACATCGTCTCCTACGCCGACGTCGTCTCCGACGACCCGCAGCTCACCCTGCCCCACCCCCGCGCCCACGAGCGCGCCTTCGTCCTCGCCCCCTGGCACGACGTGGACCCCGACGCCACGCTCCCCGGCCGCGGCCCGGTCGCCGACCTCCTGGGCGCCGTCGGGCGCGAGGGCGTGTCCCCCCGCGCCGACCTGGAACTCCGGCTGCCCGAGTAGTCGTTAAGGTCAGCACGACGACACGTGCGCGGACGACCGGACGACCACGCGCGGGGAACCGAAGGGACACCGTGAAAGAGCTGCGCATCAGGGTGCTGGCCGGCGTCTTCGTCGTGGCCGGAATCCTCTCCTGGGCGGGCGCCCGCCTGTGGAACTCGGTCGGGACACTGCCCAGCGTCCCCCTGGCCGCCCCGATCGTGCTCGCCCTGATCGCCGTGGTCCTGCTGGCCACGGCCCTCTCGCTGCGCGCCCGCCTCAAGGCCCAGCGCGACCGCGTCCCCGGCGCCAAGGGCGTCGACCCCCTGATGGCGGCCCGCGCGGTCGTCTTCGGCCAGGCCAGCGCCCTGGTCGCCGCCCTGGTCGCCGGGATGTACGGCGGCACCGGTGTCTTCCTGCTGGAGCAGCTCGACATCCCCGCCCGCCGCGACCAGGCCGTCTACGCCGGCTTCGCCGTCCTGGCCGCCGTCGGCGTGATAGCGGCGGCCCTCTTCCTGGAACGCGTCTGCAAACTCCCGGAGGACGAGGACGACAACCCCCCGGGCGCGCCCTCGGCGGCGTGAGCCTCCGGCGGCGTCAGCGCGCCATGATCAGGCTCATCGCCTCGGCCCTCGTCGCCGCGTCCCGCAGCTGACCGCGCACCGCCGACGTCAGCGTCTTCGCACCGGGCTTGCGGATGCCGCGCATCGACATGCACATGTGCTCGCACTCCACCACGACGATCACCCCGCGCGGCTCCAGTATCTCCATCAGGGAGTCCGCGATCTGCGTGGTGAGTCGTTCCTGCACCTGCGGACGGCGGGCGTACACGTCGACGAGCCGGGCGAGCTTGGACAGCCCCGTGATCTTCCCGCTGGTGGCCGGGATGTAGCCGACGTGCGCGACACCGCGGAACGGCACCAGATGATGCTCACAGGTCGAGTAGACCTCGATGTCCTTCACGAGCACCATCTCGTCGTGCCCGAGGTCGAACGTCGTCGTCAGCACGTCGTCCGGCTGCTGCCACAGCCCCGCGAATATCTCCTTGTACGCCCGCGCCACCCGCGCCGGCGTCTCCCTCAGTCCCTCGCGGTCCGGGTCCTCGCCGACCGCGATCAGCAGTTCGCGTACGGCATTCTCGGCGCGCTTCTCGTCGAACTCGCCGATGAAACCCTCGCCGTCCAGCGTCACGGGGTCGGTCATGTGGTGCCTCGTTCCTGTCACTGTCCCGCTTGGCGGCACATGGGACTGCCGCGCCCCCCAGGCTAGAACCTGGGGGGCGCGGCAGTCATTCCGGGCCTGGTAGGGCCTTGGGTGAGCGGTCAGCTCTCCGGGCGGTCCTCCGGGGCGCGCTCCGGAGCCGGGGACGGCTCCGTCGTCGTGCTCTTGGCCGTCGTGCTCTTGGCGGTGATCGCCGCCGTGGAGCCGTTGGCTCCGTTCGTCAGGGCCAGCTCCTTGGGGGAGAGCACCGGCGGACGGGTGGACGGCGTACGGCGCGAGGAGCCGGTCCAGGCGGGCCTGGCCGGGCGCTTCACGATCTGCGCGAAGATCTCGGCGATCTCCTCCTTGCCCAGCGTCTCCTTCTCCAGGAGGGCCAGGACCAGGTTGTCGAGGACGTCGCGGTTCTCGACGAGGATCTCCCACGCCTCGTTGTGCGCGGTCTCGATGAGCTTCTTGACCTCTTCGTCGACCAGCGCGGCGACCTCTTCCGAGTAGTCGCGCTGGTGAGACATCTCACGCCCGAGGAACGGCTCGGTGTTGTCGCCACCGAACTTGATCGCGCCGAGACGCTCGGTCATGCCGTACTGGGTGACCATCGCGCGGGCCAGGCCGGTGGCCTTCTCGATGTCGTTGGCCGCGCCGGTGGTCGGGTCGTGGAAGACCAGTTCCTCGGCCGCCCGGCCGCCCAGCATGTAGGCGAGCTGGTCGAGCATCTCGTTGCGGGTGGTGGAGTACTTGTCCTCGTCCGGGAGGACCATCGTGTAGCCCAGGGCGCGGCCCCGGGACAGGATGGTGATCTTGTGGACGGGGTCGGAGTTGGGTGAGGCCGCCGCGACCAGGGCGTGTCCGCCCTCGTGGTACGCGGTGATCTTCTTCTCCTTGTCGGACATGATCCGGGTCCGCTTCTGCGGGCCCGCCACCACGCGGTCGATCGCCTCGTCCAGCATGTGGTTGTCGATCAGCTTCTGGTCGCTGCGGGCCGTGAGGAGCGCCGCCTCGTTCAGCACGTTGGCCAGATCGGCACCGGTCATGCCGGGGGTGCGCCGGGCGACGGCCGAGAGGTCGACGTCCGGGGCGACCGGCTTGCCCTTCTGGTGGACCTTGAGGATCTCCAGGCGGCCCTGCATGTCCGGGCGGTCGACGGCGATCTGCCGGTCGAAGCGGCCGGGGCGCAGCAGCGCCGGGTCGAGGATGTCGGGCCGGTTCGTCGCGGCGATGAGGATCACGCCGCCCTTGACGTCGAAGCCGTCCATCTCGACGAGGAGTTGGTTGAGGGTCTGCTCGCGCTCGTCGTGACCGCCGCCGAGGCCGGCGCCGCGGTGGCGGCCGACCGCGTCGATCTCGTCGACGAAGACGATCGCCGGGGCGTTCGCCTTGGCCTGCTCGAAGAGGTCACGGACCCGGGAGGCGCCGACGCCGACGAACATCTCGACGAAGTCGGACCCGGAGATCGAGTAGAACGGGACGCCCGCCTCGCCCGCGACGGCCCGCGCGAGCAGGGTCTTGCCGGTGCCGGGAGGCCCGTAGAGCAGGACGCCCTTGGGGATCTTGGCGCCGACGGCCTGGAACTTCGCCGGTTCCTGGAGGAACTCCTTGATCTCGTGGAGCTCCTCGACGGCCTCGTCCGACCCCGCGACGTCGGAGAACGTCGTCTTGGGGGTGTCCTTGGTGATGAGCTTCGCCTTGGACTTCCCGAAGTTCATCACCCGGGAGCCGCCGCCCTGCATCTGGTTCATCAGGAACAGGAAGACGACCACGATGAGGACGAAGGGGAGCAGGGAGAGCAGGATTCCGACGAAGGCGTTCTGCTTGGTCGGCGAGACCGTGTAGCCGTCGGTGATCTGCTTGTCCTGGTACTTGTTCTGCAGCGTGTTGGCGATGTCCACGCCTTGATCGCCGATGTAGCTCGCCTGGATCTTCGAGCTGCCCTCGATCTTTTCGCCGTCCTTGAGCTGGACCTTGATGGTCTGCTCGTCGCCGGTGGTGAGTTTGGCCGATTCGACCTTGTTCTGGTTGATCGCCTGGACGACCTGGCCTGTGTCCACCGTCTTGTAGCCGCCGGACGAGCCGACGACCTGCATCAACACGACCACGGCAAGGACGGCCAGCACGATCCACATGACCGGCCCACGGAAGTATCGCTTCACGTCCATCCACACGGAGCGGTGCCGCCCCGTCCCTCCTGCCATAGTGAGTTTGATAAGACAGTTCTTCTGACGGTACCCCAGCTTGGCGGCCCGCAGCCGCACGGGAAGCCGGCATCCCCGTCTGCATGCTCCAACGGCGCGGGGGCCGCCGGGGTTCCCGGCCGCCCCGCGCGAGCCTGTCAGCCGCCGTAGACGTGGGGCGCGAGCGTACCGACGAACGGCAGGTTCCGGTACTTCTCGGCGTAGTCGAGGCCGTAGCCGACGACGAACTCGTTGGGGATGTCGAAGCCGACCCACTCCACGTCGATGGCGACCTTGGCGGCGTCGGGCTTGCGCAGCAGCGTGCACACCTTCAGGGAGGCGGGCTCGCGCGAGCCGAGGTTGGACAGCAGCCAGGACAGCGTCAGCCCGGAGTCGATGATGTCCTCGACGATCAGGACGTGCTTGCCCTTGATGTCGGTGTCGAGGTCCTTGAGGATCCGTACGACCCCGGAGGACTGGGTGCCCGCCCCGTAGGAGGACACGGCCATCCAGTCCATGGTGACCGGGGTGGACAGCGCCCGGGCGAGGTCGGCCATGACCATCACCGCGCCCTTGAGGACCCCGACGATCAGCAGGTCCTTGCCCGCGTACTCAGCGTCGATCTTCGCGGCCAGCTCGGCCAGCTTGGCGTCGATCTCTTCCTTGGTGATGAGTACCCGCTGGAGGTCGGCACCCATGTCGTTCGCGTCCACCCGCATCACTTTCGGTCGTCCCGCACTTACGGCCTCCGGCTGCCCGGTCCGGCCGCCGGAGTCGCTGCTCCGGGCGGTCGGCCTCAGCCTTGCCGAATCACCAGTCTGCCACCCTGGCGCCGGGCGACGACCTTGCCGGGCAGGTTGATGGCTCCCTGGCCGCGCCAGCCGGTGATCAGCTTGTCGATTTCCTCGATGTGGCGGGCGAAGAGCGAGCCGGCCGGGGCGCCCGCCTCGATGGCGGCCCGGCGCAGGATCCGGCGGCGTACGGCGGGCGGCAGGGCGTAGAGCTTGCCGCACTCCAGGAGTCCCGCGGCGTCGCGGACGCCGGCCTCGGCCTGCCGGGCCCAGCCGTCGAGCGCGTCGGCGTCGTCGCGGGAGAGCTGGGCGGTGCGGGCCAGGGCCTCGACGACGCCCTTGCCCAGGGCCTTCTCCAGGGCGGGCAGGCCCTCGTGGCGGAGCCGGGAGCGGGTGTAGGCGGGGTCGGTGTTGTGCGGGTCGTCCCAGACCGGGAGGGACTGGGCCATGCAGGCCTTGCGGGCGGTCTGCCGGTCGAGCTGGAGGAACGGGCGCCGGTAGCGGCCGCCGGCCCCCGAGACCGCGGCCATGCCGGACAGGGAGCGGATACCGGAGCCGCGGGCGAGGCCCAGCAGGACGGTCTCGGCCTGGTCGTCGCGGGTGTGGCCGAGCAGGACGGCGGCGGCGCCGTGGCGTTCGGCGGCGGCGTCCAGGGCGTCGTAGCGGGCGTCGCGGGCCGCGGCCTCGGGGCCGCCGTCGCGGCCGACGGTCACGGCGGCGGACTCCACCGGGTCGAGGCCGAGCGCGCGCAGCCGCAGGACGACCTCCTCGGCCCGCAGGTCGGACCCGGGCTGGAGACCGTGGTCGACGGTGACGCCGCCGGCGCGGATGCCGAGCCGGGGCGCCTCGAAGGCGAGGGCGGAGGCGAGCGCCATGGAGTCGGCGCCGCCGGAACACGCGACGAGCACGAGCGGGGACGGTGCCGGGCGTTCGAGTGCCGGGGAGTACGCGTGGGCGGGGTGCCGGCTGTGGTGGCTGTCGTGGCTGTGGTGTTCGGTGAGGATGTCGTGGAGGACGCGGCGGACCGCCAGGCGTATCGCCGCGACCGCAGGATGGGGACCCATGTCCGGTTCCCTTCATGAAGTTTTCTTGGGGGTGCCCGTAGGCGGTCACGCAGAGTGTGTAGATGGTGACAGAAACGGGCCGTTCCCCGAGCATCGCACGCCTGCGAGGGCCTCACGGTCCCTCGGACGGGTGATAGATAGGGGTGTTGGTCTGCCGCGCACTCCCTGTTTCACTCCGCGGACCCGGTTTCACGACTCCGTCTTGCGGTGCACCCGTGCGATCCAGTCCGCCGGTTTGGCGATCTCCGTCTTGGTGGGGAGGGTGTTGGGCGAGGTCCACACGCGGTTGAAGCCGTCCATGCCGACCTCGTCGACGACGGCCCGTACGAAGCGTTCGCCGTCGCGGTACTGGCGCAGCTTGGCGTCCAGGCCGAGCAGTTTGCGCAGCGCCAGGTCGAGGCGGGAGGCGCCCTTGGCGCGGCGCTGCTGGAACTTCTCGCGGATCTCGCCGACGGTCGGTACGACCTGGGGTCCGACGCCGTCCATGACGTAGTCGGCGTGGCCCTCCAGCAGGGACATCACGGCGGTGAGGCGGCCGAGGATCTCGCGCTGGGCCGGGGTCTGCACCAGTTCGACGAGCGAGCGGCCGCCGTCGTCCTCCTCGCCCTCGGGGCGTCCGCCGGCCAGGGTCTGGGCGGCCTCGCGGACGCGTTCGAGGACGGTCATGGGGTCGACGTCGGTCTCCCCGAGGAACGACTGGATCTCGCCCTGGAGGTGGTCCCGCAGCCAGGGCACGGCCGTGAACTGGGTGCGGTGGGTCTCCTCGTGCAGGGACACCCACAGCCGGAAGTCGTGCGGGTCGACGTCGAGTTCGCGCTCGACGTGGACGATGTTCGGGGCGACGAGCAGCAGCCGGCCGCCGCCGTTGCCGGCGGGCAGGTCGCGAGTGGCGGGGGCGAAGGTCTCGTACTGGCCGAGGACGCGGGAGGACAGGAACGACAGCAGCATGCCGAGTTCGACGCCGGTGACCTTGCCGCCGACGGCGCCGAGGACCGCGCCGCCGGCCGAGGTGCCGCGGCGCTCCTCCATCTTGTCCAGCAGGGGTTTGAGCAGTTCCCGGAAGCCCGCGACGTTGGCCCGCACCCAGCCGGGGCGGTCGACGACCAGGACGGGGGTGTCGGCGTCCTCCTCGGAGACCATGCGGGTGAACCCGCGGACGTGTTCCTCGGAGGCCTTGGCGTGCCGGCGAAGTTCCGCGACGACGGCCCGGGCCTCGTCGCGGCTGACTTCGGGGCCCGGCCGCACCAGGCGGGTCGCGGTCGCCACCGCGAGGTTCCAGTCGACCATCCCGGAAGAAGCAGCACCACCGATGCTCGTCATGCGTCAACCGTACGTGAGCCCCGCCGCCGGGGGCAGGCCGTGCGCGGCAGACGGGAGCCCGCCCGCGCTCAGCGGCAGCCGCAGTCCGCGAGGGCGGTGGCCATGCGGTCCAGGGTCGTCTGAGCGGCCTGGGCGTCGGTGGTGCCGGAGGCCAGGAAGGCGAAGCCGAGCACCCGGCCGTCCTGGGTGACGACGGTGCCGGCCAGGGTGTTGACGCCGGTCAGGGTGCCCGTCTTGGCCCGTACGAGGCCGGCGGCGCCGTCGGTGTAGCGGCCGCTGAGCGTGCCGGTGAAGCCGGCGACGGGGAGCCCGGTGAGGGCGGGGCGCAGCTCGGGGCTGCCGGGGTCGGCGGCGGCGGTCAGCAGGTCGGTGAGCAGTCCTGCGGTGAGCCGGTCGGCGCGGTCGAGTCCGCTGCCGTCGTGGAACGAGGCGCCCTCGACGGACACCCCGGCCTGCTTCAGACGGGCGGCGATCGCGGCGGCGGCGCCCTTGAAGTCGGCCTTCTTCCCGCTCGCCACGGCGGTGTGCCGGGCGAGGGCCTCGGCGAGGTCGTTGTCGCTGTGGGTCAGCATCCGCTCGACCAGGGCCGACAGCGGCGGGGAGGAGACGGTGGCGAGGGTGCCGGCGCGGCCGGTCGCCTTGGACGGGCCGGGGGACGACGCCTGGACGCCGCGCTCCGCCAAGAGGTCCGCGAAGGTGCGGGCGGCGGCTTGTGCCGGGTCGCTCTCGCGCGGGGCGGGGCCGCTGGTGGAGCCGTCGGTGCGGGCCTCGTCGGCCATCAGGGCGGTGACGGTGGCGAGGTTGTCGTTGTCCCCTATCGGGTGCGCCCCGGAGCCGGCGTAGAGGGTGGTGTCGTAGGACAGCGTCACCTCGCGCACGTCGCGTTTCTTGAGGGCTTTCGCCGTCTTGGCGGCGAGGGTGCGCAGGCTGGCGAGGCCCTCGGCGTCCTCGCGGGCGGTGAGGGTGGGGTCGCCGCCGCCGACCAGGACGAGTTCGCCGGTGTCGGCCTCCAGGGCGGTGCGGGTGGTGAGGCGGTGGTCGGGGCCGAGGGCGGTGAGGGCGGCGACCGCGGTGGCGATCTTGGTGGTGGAGGCGGGGGTGAGGGAGGCGCCGACGCCGGTGCCGTACAGGCGCTCGCCGGTGGCGAGGTCGACCACCGAGGCGGCGTGGCCGTCGCCGAGCGCGGAGTCCGCCAGCAGCGGGTCCAGTACGTCCTCGAGGGCCGTGCCCCCGGCCGCCCGCCCGGTGCCGGCGGCGCTGTCGCCGTCGAGGCCGGCCAGGACGGACCCGGCGCTCGGGGCGGGCCGGGGCGGTCCGGAGGCGGCGGTGCCACCGTGATCTGCGCCACCCGTGTGCCGCTGGGCGACGGCCAGGTCACGCTCGGCCGTACGCTGGCCCGTGGAGTCCCAGGGGCCCGCGACGGTCACCGCGCCGGTGGCCAGCGCCAGCCCCGCGGTGGCGGCACCCGCGGTGTAGCGCCAGGTCCGCGGTCCCGTGATCCGGGCCGCCGCGGCCCGGGCCGGCCGCGCGATCCGCGGTACGGCGGCCCGCGCGGCGCGTGCGAGATACGGACGTACGGCGTCCACGGCCCGCGCGACACGCGGTCCGGCGGACCGCCACGGTCTCGGCTCCACCACGGTCACCAGCCCCTTTCGCGATCACGCACCTGCGTGAGGGACACTTAACCACCAGAACTGTGTGCTGATCATGGAGGAGCGTCCGGTGGAGTTCGACGTCACGATCGAGATCCCGAAGGGTTCGCGGAACAAGTACGAGGTGGACCACGAGACCGGTCGTATCCGCCTGGACCGTCGCCTGTTCACCTCGACCGCCTACCCGACCGACTACGGCTTCGTCGAGAACACCCTCGGCGAGGACGGCGACCCGCTGGACGCGCTGGTCATCCTGGACGAGCCGACCTTCCCGGGCTGCCTCATCACCTGCCGCGCGATCGGCATGTTCCGGATGACGGACGAGGCCGGCGGCGACGACAAGCTGCTGTGCGTGCCGTCGACCGACCCGCGCGTGGAGCACCTGCGCGACATCCACCACGTGTCGGAGTTCGACCGCCTGGAGATCCAGCACTTCTTCGAGGTCTACAAGGACCTGGAGCCCGGCAAGTCGGTCGAGGGCGCCAACTGGGTGGGCCGCGTCGACGCCGAGGCGGAGATCGAGCGCTCCTACAAGCGGTTCAAGGAGCAGGGCGGTCACTGACCCCCGCAGCCGCCCCTGGTGCCTTCCGGGGCGTGAGATGCGTGACGGGCCGTACGCGTACGCGTGCGGCCCGTTCGCGTTTGAGTACGCATACTGAGGGCTACAGGAGGTTGTGGTCGCAGGGAGCTTGGGACAGGTGACGGACGCGGAGGACCGAAAGCCGCAGTCGGACGAGGCGAGGAGCGCCTTCCGGCCGCCCAGTGGGGTCGCGGCACCCTCCGACGGCGAGTCGTCGACGACGTCCGAGTTCGCGGTGCCCGAGGGGCTCGCGGTGCCCCGGACGGGCCCGAGCGAGTCCGAGGTGACCTCGGAGTTCGCCCTTCCGGAAGGGCTGGACGCGCCGCAGCCGGTGCCCGCGGAGTCGTACAGCGCGAGTGCCTTCACCCCGCCGGCCGGGATACCGGCGGTCAACCTCGCCAAGGACGTGCCCTGGCAGGACCGGATGCGCACGATGCTGCGGATGCCGGTCGCCGAACGGCCCGCGCCGGAGGCGCCCCAGCGGCACGACGACGAGACCGGTCCGGCCGTACCGCGCGTGCTCGACCTGACGCTGCGCATCGGCGAGCTGCTGCTGGCGGGCGGCGAGGGCGCCGAGGACGTGGAGGCCGCGATGTTCGCGGTCTGCCGCTCCTACGGCCTGGACCGGTGCGAGCCGAACGTCACCTTCACGCTGCTGTCGATCTCGCACCAGCCGTCCCTGGTGGACGACCCGGTGACGGCGTCGCGGACGGTACGCCGCCGGGGCACCGACTACACGCGGCTCGCGGCCGTCTACCACCTGGTGGACGACCTCAGCGACCCGGAGACGCACATCTCCCTGGAGGAGGCGTACCGGCGGCTGGCGGAGATGCGCCGCAACCGGCACCCGTACCCGACCTGGGTGCTGACCTCCGCGAGCGGTCTGCTGGCCGGCGCGGCCTCGCTGCTGGTCGGCGGTGACCTGATCGTCTTCGTGGCGGCGATGCTCGGCGCGATGCTCGGCGACCGGCTGGCGTGGTTCTGCGCGGGGCGCGGGCTGCCGGAGTTCTACCAGTTCGCGGTGGCCGCGATGCCGCCGGCCGCGATCGGGATCGCGCTGACCCTCACCCATGTGGAGGTGAAGGCGTCGGCGGTCATCACCGGTGGGCTGTTCGCGCTGCTGCCGGGACGGGCGCTGGTCGCCGGGGTGCAGGACGGTCTGACCGGCTTCTACATCACCGCGGCGGCGCGGCTCCTGGAGGTGCTGTACTTCTTCGTCAGCATCGTCGCCGGGGTGCTGGTGGTGCTGTACTTCGGGGTCCAGCTGGGCGCCGAGCTGAACCCGGACGCGGCACTGGGGACCGGTGACGATCCGGTGGTGCAGATCATCGCCTCGATGCTGCTGTCGCTGGCGTTCGCCATCCTGCTCCAGCAGGAACGATCCACCGTGCTGGCCGTGACCCTCAACGGGGGTGTGGCCTGGTGCGTGTACGGGGCGATGCACTACGCGGGTGACATCTCGCCGGTGGCGTCCACGGCCGCGGCGGCGGGGCTCGTGGGGCTGTTCGGACAGCTGATGTCCCGGTACCGGTTCGCGTCCGCGCTGCCGTACACGACGGCGGCGATCGGGCCGCTGCTGCCGGGTTCGTCGACGTACTTCGGGCTGCTGGCGATCGCGCAGAGCGAGGTGGACCGGGGGCTGGTGTCGTTGTCCAAGGCCGTCGCCCTCGCCATGGCGATCGCCATCGGGGTGAACCTGGGATCGGAGATCTCGCGGCTGTTCCTGAAGGTGCCGGGGGCCGCGAGCGCGGCGGGGCGCAGGGCGGCGAAGCGGACGCGGGGATTCTAGGGCCTCGGGTTCGGGCGGGCCCCGCGTCCCTCTCCGGGGCGGTCCCTCTCCGGGACGGTTCAGTACCCCTGGTTGTACGGGTTCTGTTCGTTCTGGGGGTACTGCTGCTGACCGTAGCCCTGCGGGTACTGCTGCTGCGGGTACTGCTGGGCGTAGGGCTGCTGCGGGTGCGGCTGCTGCGGGTACTGCTGGGCGTGCGGGTGCGGCGGCTGCTGCCGCGGGTGCGGCTGCTGGGTGTACGGCTGCTGGCTGGGATCGGGGTTTCCGTAGTACTGCTGCTGCGGGTGCTGGTCGGCCGGGGGGACGCGGCGGAGCTGGGTGGTGGCGTCGTCCATGACCGGGGGCTCGTGGTGCTGCGGGGCCTGGGGAGCCTGCGGGGCCTGCGGCGGGTTCTTCTTGTTCTTGGAGCGGGCGCGCAGGAACTCGATCGCGATCGGGACGACGGAGACCAGGACGATCAGGATGAGGATCGCCTCGATGTTCTCCTTGACGAAGTCGATGCCGCCCAGCCAGGAGCCCAGCAGGGTCACGCCCGCGCCCCACAGGACGCCGCCGATCACGTTGAAGATCAGGAACGAGCGGTACCGCATGCCGCTGACGCCGGCGATGATCGGCGTGAACGTGCGCACGACGGGCACGAAGCGGGCCAGGACCAGGGACTTGGGGCCGTACTTCTCGAAGAACTCGTGCGCCTTGGTGACGTTCTCCTGCTTGAACAGCCGGGAGTCCGGGCGCTTGAACAGGGACGGTCCGACCTTCTTGCCGAACATGTAGCCGGCCTGGTCGCCGAGGATGGCGGCGACGCAGATCAGCGCGATCGCCCCCCACAGCGGGAAGTCGAGCTGCTTGGAGGTGATGAGCAGTCCCGCGGTGAACAGCAGCGAGTCGCCCGGCAGGAAGAACCCGATGAGCAGGCCCGACTCGGCGAAGACGATGAGGAGCAGGCCCCAGATGCCGAACGTGTCGAGGAGATAGTTCGGATCCAGCCAGCTCGGGCCGAGGGCAAGCGTCGTCACGGTTCCGGGCTCCTGAGGGATGAGGGCGGTGAGGCGTTCGGATACGGCCGCACAAAGCTATCAACGCCTTGTGCCCACCCCAGGTTCCACCGGTGGAGCCAGGATGCACTGTGGCCACCCTCGGACCGAGCTGTGAGCCACCGGGGTCAGCCGGCGCGGCGGTCCGCGTTGGCCATGATCGCGTCCTTGAGGTGCTCGGCGAGGCCGGGGCGCATCGCATCGTAGAACGCCTTGAAGCGCTCGTC
This sequence comes from Streptomyces sp. NPDC016677, assembly GCF_055562815.1. Classification (NCBI taxonomy): domain Bacteria; kingdom Bacillati; phylum Actinomycetota; class Actinomycetes; order Kitasatosporales; family Streptomycetaceae; genus Streptomyces; species Streptomyces sp. NPDC016677. Next base: position 65,216 of record NZ_JBVHEO010000016.1, read on the forward strand.
CGCCACGTACATCTCGGCGAGGCAGCGGTGCATCTCGTAGGGACAGTCGTAGTACCAGGTGCCGATGTGCTGCCGGTGCTCCTCCGCCAGGGCCATGGCGGCCTCGCCGGACGGCGGCTCGCCGGCCGCCATGAGCGCGGCGTAGCGCTCGCTCCAGTCGGTCGCCTCGGCCATCAGCCGCTGCCAGTCCTCCTTGGTGTAGCGCGCGGCCCGGCGCTGTGACTCCGCGTACGCCTCCGTGCCGCCCCAGCGGGCCTGAGCCTCGTCGGCGTACTGTTCCGGGTCCTTGTCCCCGAAGACCTCGAACCGCTCCTCAGGGGTGAGGTTGATGCCCATCCTGCGTGCCTCCATGGCCTGCTCCACGGCCGCCGCCATCTCCCGCAGCTTCTCGATCCGGGCGGTCAGCAGTTCGTGCTGCCGGCGCAGGTGTGCGCGCGGGTCCGTGTCCGGATCGTCGAGGAGGGCGGCGACCTCGTGGAGCGGGAAGCCGAGCTCCCGGTAGAACAGGACGCGCTGCAGCCGGTCGAGGTCGGCGTCGCTGTAGCGACGGTGCCCCGCGCGGCTGCGCTCGCTGGGCGCGAGCAGGCCGATGTCGTCGTAGTGGTGCAGCGTGCGCACCGTCACTCCGGCGAAGCCGGCCACCTGTCCCACGGAGTAGCTCAACTCCCGCTCCCTTCTTCCGACGCCGGCCACGCTGCCTCCTCACGTGGCGTGAGGTGCAAGCCCGGTGCGGGGTTCAGTGGCTCAGCCTGCCGAACCCGCGCACCGCCAGCGGGACGAACACCGCGAGCAGGGCGAGCGGCCACAGCACGGCCGCCCAGACGTGGCCGGGTTCGCCGCCGGGGCCGCCGAACAGGTCGCGTACGGCCGTGGCGGTGTGCGACATGGGGTTGTGGCGGACGACCGTGCCCAGCCAGCCGGGCATGGCGTCCGGGGTGGCGAAGGCGTTGGAGAGGAAGCCGACGGGCCAGACCAGGATCTGCACCGCCGAGACCATCTCGGGTCTCCCGGCGACCAGGGCGAGGTGGATGCCGATCCACAGCATCGCGAACCGGAAGAGGAGAAGGAGGCCGACGGCGCCCAGGAAGGCGCCGGGGGTGCCGTCGGCCCGCCAGCCGAGTCCGTACCCGACGGCGATCAGTACGGCGAGGCCGAGGGCCGACTGGAGCATGTCGGCGACCGCGCGGCCCACCAGGACGGCCCCGTCGGCCATGGGCATCGCCCGGAACCGGTCGATCACGCCCTTGTCGAGGTCCTGGGTGACGGCGACCATCGTGCCCTCCAGGCCGAAGGCCATGGTGAGGGCGAGCATGCCGGGGACCAGGTAGTCGACGTAGTCGCCCGTCACGCCCCGGCCGCCGCCGACCAGGTAGCCGAACATCAGCAGCAGCATGACGGGGAACAGCAGGCCGACGAGGACCGGCACGGGCCGGCGGGCCCAGTGGGCCAGCTCGCGGCGGGTCATGGTCCAGGAGTCGGTCAGGACGTAGGTCCCGGGGGTGCTCACGCGGCCTCCTCGGTGGTCTTCTCCGTGGTCTGCTTGCTGGTCTGCTCGGTGGTTTCCGTCAGGCGCAGGAACACCTCGTCGAGCGTGGGGCGGCGCAGCGCCACGTCCTCCGCCTCGATGCCGGCGTCCTCAAGGGCCCGTACGACGCCGGTGAGCGCCGCCATCCGGTCGGTGACCGGGGCGCTGAGCAGCCGCCGGTCGGCGTCGGTGCGGACGCCGGTGAGCGGGAGGAGGGCGGCGGCCTCGGCGAGCCGCCCGGCGTCGCGCAGGACGACGTCGACGCGGTCGCCGCCGATCGCCGCCTTCAGCTCGTCGGTGGTGCCGTCGGCGACCACCCGGCCGGCGTCCACCACCGACACGCGGTCGGCGAGCTGGTCGGCCTCCTCCAGGTACTGCGTGGTCAGCAGCACCGTCGTACCGCCGTCGGCCAGGGAGCGGACCGACTCCCACACCTCGGCGCGGCCCCGGGGATCGAGGCCAGTGGTCGGTTCGTCCAGGAAGAGCACATGGGGGTCGGTGATCAGGGAGACGGCCAGGTCCAGCCGGCGGCGCATGCCGCCGCTGTAGGCGCTGACCGGTTTGCGCCCGGTGTCGGTGAGGCCGAAGCGGGCCAGCAGTTCGCCGGCACGCGCGCGTGCCCGCTCGGCGCCCAGGTGGTGGAGGCGGCCGAACAGTTTTAGGTTCTGCCGGCCGCTCAGTTCCTCGTCCAGGGCGGCGTGCTGGCCGAGCAGGCCGATGCGCCGCCGGACGGCGTACGCCTCGGTGACCACGTCGTGCCCGGCGACCTCGACGCGGCCCGCGTCGGGCCGCAGCAGGGTGGCCAGGACGCGTACCAGGGTCGTCTTGCCCGCGCCGTTGGGGCCGAGCATCCCGTGCACCGTGCCGCGCGCGACGGTCAGGTCGAGGCCGTCCAGCGCGTGTTTGGTGCCGTACCTCTTGCGTGCTCCTTCGACGGTGATCGCCGCGTCGGCCATGGAACCCCTTCGCTAGTCAAGCTTGACTACTGGCTCATGGAAAATACCCTTGCCCTTCTAACTGGTCAAACTTGATTAGTGAGCGTCCCCTGGATGCGGCTCACCCGTCCCGTACGGGTTCCGCTCGCCCTCGCGCAGCACGCCGACGAACGGTTCGCCCTCGCCCGCGAAGGTGTAGGCGCCGCCGCGGATGCGTTCGACGAGGCCGCGGGTCCAGCGGGCGCCGGTGTCGGCGGAGTCGACCCACATGTTCATGATCTCGCCGATGTGGCCGAGCTGCTGCGGGCCCTCCTCGGGCGTGTAGTACTCGGTGACGGCCTCCCGCCACGCCCCGATGGCCCGCAGCCGCTCCTGGAGCAGCTCCAGCACCTCCTCGCGGCGCAGGTCGACCATGAGGCCCAGCCCGGCGGAGAGCACGTCCGGCTTCTGGTCGTAGGCGGTGAGGGACTTCCGCAGCAGGGAGAAGTACTCCCGCGTGCCCTCTTCGGTGATCTCGTACTCGGTGCGCGGCGGGCCGCCCGCGGTGGACGGGGCCGTCTCGTGCGCGAGCAGCAGTCCCTGTTTCGCCATCTGCTTCAGGGCGTGGTAGATCGAGCCGGGCTTGGCGTTGGACCACTCGTGCGCGCCCCAGTACTCCAGGTCGTTGCGCACCTGGTAGCCGTGGGCCCGCCCGTGCTGGCGCACCGCGCCCAGCACGAGGAGACGGATCACTGACATGGGGTCCAGGTTAGGCGGGAGCGGAGCCGGGTCAGGCTCCGGTCCGGCCCACGTGCTCGATGGGGACCGTGCGGGTGCCGGTGTCGACGCGGTGGAGCACGCGCCACGCGCCGTGGCGGAGAGGGCGCTGACCAAGCCGGTCAGCGGCTCGCGGGAGTGCGGGCTTGGTCATGCGGTATCGGCTTCTCCGTGCACCCCGGCGCCCCTCAGAACGGGAACCCGCTCCGGCCGTGCTGCACCGAGATCCACTTGTGGGTGGTGAAGGCGTCCAGCATGGAGTCGCCGTTGAGCCGGCCGAGGCCCGAGTGCTTCTCGCCGCCGAACGGCACGATCGGCTCGTCGTGCACGGTCCCGTCGTTCACGTGGAACATCCCGGCGTCGATCCGCTTGGCGAACGCCACGCCCCGCTCCACGTCGCCGGTGTGCACGGCGCCGCTGAGGCCGTACGGGGTGTCGTTGACCAGGCGTACCGCCTCCTCCTCGCCGTCGAAGGGGACGACGAAGGCGACGGGGCCGAAGACCTCCTGGCGGAGCAGGGCCGAGTCGGCGGGGACGCCGGTGAGCACGGACGGCTCGACCAGGTTGTCGGTGCGCCGGCCGCGCACCAGGGCCGTCGCGCCCTGGGCGAGGGCCTGCTCCACGACGCCGGCGACGGTGTCCGCCTGGCGGGAGTTGATCAGCGGGCCGATGACGGTCTCGGGGTCGCTCGGGTCGCCGGCCTTGAGGGTCTTCACCTTGGCGACGAACTTCGCCGTGAACTCCTCGGCGACCGACTCGTCGACCAGGACCCGGTTGGCGGCCATGCAGACCTGGCCCTGGTGGACGTAGCGGCTGAAGACGGCCGCGTCGACGGCGTAGTCGAGGTCGGCGTCGTCGAGGACCACCAGGGCGCTGTTGCCGCCCAGTTCGAGGACGGAGCGCTTGAAGTGCGCGGCGCAGACGGTGGCGACGTGGCGGCCGACCGCGTCGGAGCCGGTGAAGGAGATGACCTTGGGGACCGGGTGCTCCAGGAAGGCGTCGCCGATCTCCGCTATGTCCGTGACGACGACGTTGAGCAGACCGCCGGGCAGGCCGGCGTCCTCGAAGATCTTCGCGATCAGGGTGCCGCCGACGATCGGGGTGTTCTGGTGCGGCTTGAGGACGACGCCGTTGCCGAGGGCGAGGGCGGGGGCGACCGACTTCAGGGAGAGCAGGAAGGGGAAGTTGAAGGGGCTGATGACGCCCACGACGCCGACCGGGACGCGGTAGACGCGGTTCTCCTTGCCCTCCGTCGGGGAGGGCAGGATGCGGCCCTCGGGACGCAGCGCCAGGTGGACCGCCTCGCGCAGGAACTCCTTGGCGAGGTGCAGTTCGAAGCCGGCCTTGGTCCGGGTGCCGCCCAGCTCGGCGATGATCGCCTCGGCTATCTCGCCCTCGCGCTCCTCCACGATCCGCAGCGCCTTCTCGAACACCGCGCGGCGGGCGTACGGGTTGGTCGCCGCCCACTCCCGCTGGGCGCGCTCGGCGGCCCGGTAGGCGGCGTCGACCTCGTCGGTGGTGGCTATCGCGATCGATGCGAGCTTGGCGTCGTCGTACGGGTTGAAGTCGATGATGTCCCAGGAGCCGGAGCCGGAGCGCCACTCACCGTCGATGTACTGCTGCGCCAGGTCGGTGAAGTACGACGACATGTGATCCCTCAATCCCTTGCTGCCGGGGCAGGCGGAGTCGGCGACCGTGCGTCTTCACGGAACGTCCGCGCGTCATCCTACTGAGCACCAAAGGGAGTTGGCGTTGCCTTTCGGTGTCAGGAGACAGGCGTCAGGAGACAGGCGTCAGGAGACAGGCGTCAGGAGACAGGCGTCAGGGGATCGGCCCCAGGAGACCGGCGTCAGGAGAGCTGGAGCAGGCCGCGCAACACGTCGCGGCTCTCGTCCGGCCCGGGGCTGTCCCCCTGCAGTTCCTCGATCGCCTTCTCGTACTGGGCGACGTCCTCGGACTTGTCCAGGTACAGCGCGCTGGTGAGCTGCTCCAGGTAGACCACGTCGGAGAGGTCCGGCTCGGGGAAGCTGAGCAGTGTGAAGGCGCCGGACTCTCCGGAGTGGCCACCGAAGCCGAACGGCATCACCTGGAGGCGGATGTTGGGGCGCTCGGACATGTCGATCAGGTGCTGGAGCTGGCCGCGCATCACCTCGCGGTCGCCGTAGGGGCGGCGCAGCGCGGCCTCGTCCAGGACGATGTGGAACTGCGGCGCGTTCTCGGCCACCAGGTACTTCTGGCGCTCCAGGCGCAGCGTCACCCGGCGCTCGACGTCCTCCTCGCTCGCACCGCGCGCCCCGCGGCGCACCACCGCGCGCGCGTACTCCGGCGTCTGCAGCAGCCCGTGCACGAACTGCACCTCGTAGACGCGGATGACGGAGGCCGCACCCTCCAGACCCACGTAGGTGGGGAACCAGCTGGGCAGCACGTCCGAGTAACTGTGCCACCAGCCCGCGACGTTGGCCTCCTTGGCCAGCGACAGGAGGGAGGACCGCTCCTGCGGGTCGGTGATGCCGTACAGCGTCAACAGATCTTCCACATCGCGTGTCTTGAAGCTCACCCGGCCCAGCTCCATGCGGCTGATCTTCGATTCCGAGGCGCGGATCGAGTACCCCGCCGCCTCCCGTGTGATCCCCCGCGCCTCACGCAGTCGCCTGAGTTGTGATCCGAGCAGCATGCGCCGCACCACCGATCCGGGCTCTCCCGCGCTCACGTTCGCCAGCCTCCCCAGCCGTCTTCAGAGGCTGAAGTCTGCCACTAAAACACTCCGAGCAGTACTCGTCCGATTACGGAAACGGAGAGCCTGCCAAGAAAACGCACAGGTAATGGCAAGGAGTTGCGGAGGCGACACCCAGGACGAGAGGTGAAGATGGCAGAAAATTTGCCCAACAAGCGGTACGGGCAGGTCCATTTCGGTCACGTGCACGTGCATCTGCCCTTGCATCTGCCCTACGCATCCGAAACCATGGTGCCGCACCACCGCGCCGCATCGCTACGACCGCGAACTCCCGGGAGTGCCTCGCATGGGGACGAATGGATCGACCATGCTCGAGCCGTTGAGGCAGGGCCTTCCGCCGCTGGACCCCGCCCACGTCTCCAGCGCCGCCTCCTGCGCCCTGCCGCCCCGCTACGAAGCGGTGCGCGAGGCCCGCCGGTTCACCCGCCGCACCCTCGACGGCTGGCACACGGGCGACCGGTTCGACGACATCTGCCTGGTGGTCTCCGAACTCGTCACCAACGCCCTGCGGCACGCGCTGCCGCCCTGCGGCACGCGGCAGGCGGACGGGCACGGGCAGGTGCGGCTGCATCTGATGCGGTGGACCGGGCGGCTGGTGTGCGCGGTGCGCGATCCCAGCCACGACAGTCCGGTGACCCGGGAGACGGAGGACTTCGCGGCGGAGTCCGGCCGGGGACTGTTCCTCGTCGAGTCCTTCAGCGACGGCTGGGGCTGGTACCCGCTGGCGGGCACGCTGCACGGCAAGGTGGTCTGGGCGCTGTTCCGGCTGCCGGACCCGTCGGCCGGGTGGCCGGACCCGGCGGCCGAGTGATCCGCCGCGCCCCTTCGCCGCGCCGCGTTTCTACGCGCGTCGCGGCGGGCCGCGCATGCGGGGCCGGCCGCGCATCGCGGCGGGCCGTGCGCGGGGCGGTCAGCCGGGTGGAGCGGGCCGCTGGGGCGGGCCGCCGGGGCGGGGCGGTCAGCCCGCGACCAGGTGGTCGAACTCCCCGTCCTTGACGCCCAGCAGCATCGCCTCGATCTCGGCGCGCGTGTAGACCAGCGCCGGACCGTCGGGGAAGCGGGAGTTGCGCACGGCGACGTCCCCGCCGGGCAGCAGTGCGAACTCCACGCAGGACCCCTGCGAGTTGCTGTGCCGGCTCTTCTGCCAGGCCACTCCGTGCAGTTGCGTAGCGGCGATGCCGTTGTACACGTCGTGGTTCACAGGCCGCTCCCCGGTGTCGCACTAGTGGCTGGTGTGGCCATTGATGCATTGGTCAACTGATGCGGATCATAACCTTGTTCACGTGCATCTGCTTGCGCAAATGCACGTGCACGCGGGGTGGTCTCACGATTACAGCCCCGTCCTGTGGGACGCCGGGCCGCCGCCGGCCGTTCCCGCGTCTGCCCCGACTTCTGTTGATCATGCAACAACATGTGGGACCCGCCTGACCAGGCGGGTCCCACATGTGAACGGGGTGGCCGGTGACGGCGTCAGCGACTGGAGTAGGGCAGCAGCGCCATCTCACGCGCGTTCTTGATCGCCGCGGCGAGCTGCCGCTGCTGCTGGGACGTGACGCGGGTGACCCGGCGGCTGCGGATCTTGCCGCGGTCGGAGATGAACTTCCGGAGCAGATCGACGTCCTTGTAGTCGATGTAGGTGATCCCCGCCTGGTCCAGGGGGTTCGGGCGGGCCTTGAGGGGCTTGCGGTCGCTCTTGCGGGGCACGGTGGTCAGACCTCCAGGAGGGTGTCGAAGCCGGACGGCAGCCGCTTCCAGGCGCCCGGTCCGGCGGCGTACTCGGCGTCGGTGAGCAGGCAGGACTCCAGCAGCCGTGCCAGCCCGTCCCGGTCGAGGCCGGGTGAGGTGAAGACGAGGTGCTGGCAGCGGTCGCCGTGCTCGGGGTGCCAGTCGAGGGCGGCGGCGGCCCTGCGCACGGGAGGCACCATCTCCCAGGCCGCGTCCGGCAGCGAGGCGAGCCACGGGCCCGCCCCCTCCACGCACAGGGCCCCGCCCGCGGCGTCCCAGTGCAGCAGCGTGTCCGGCTTGTCGGCCAGCCAGAACCGTCCCCGGCTGCGGGCCGCGGCGCAGGTCAGGTCCTCCAGCGCGGCGTACAGCCGCTCCGGGTGGAAGGGCCGGCGCCGGTGCCACACCAGGGTCGTGACGCCGTGCGCGTCGGCCTCCGCGGGCAGCAGGGCGCAGGCCGGGTGCTGGGCCGCCGCCGCGGCCTCCACGTCGAACCCGGCGAGCGCGGCCCGCGCCAGGTCCGGGGCGGAGCCCGCCAGGTCACCGTGGCCGATGGGGACCTGGCGGGCGGTCGGGTGGAGCTGCGCCAGCAGCTCGCGGTCCTCGTCGTCGGCCTCCGGGGAGTCGACGACGGCCAGGACGGGGGCGTACTCCAGTTGCCGCGCGAAGGTGTCGGCGACCGTGCGCTGGTCGGTGGCGGCCGCGGCGAGGCCGCCCTCGGCGAGGTCGTCGCCGTTGCCGAGGTACGGCAGCACCAGCGCCGGGTCGACGGCCGTGATCACGCCGGTGACGGTGAAGCCGCCGGCCGTGACGACCTCGGCCATCGCCTTGGGCTCGACGGAGTCCCACAGCTCGACGACGGCCAGCGGGACGGTCCCGGCGTCCGCGAGCCGCTCCAGCTCGGGGACCAGGTCCTCGCGCAGGGCGCAGCAGGCGCAGTCGTTGACCAGCGGCGCCTCCCCGGCGGACAGCAGGCCGGTGGCGTCGCGGACGGTGCGGACGACCGTGCCCGCGGTGGCGGTCGCCAGGTCGTGGTGGAGGACGACGCTGCCGGGGACGTCGGCCAGCAGCCGGGCCACGGCGGCCTGGCGGGCGTCGGAGTGCAGTCCGCCGACGATCACCACGGGCAGCGCCGGCCCGGCCGCCCCCGCCGCCATCTCCTCCGCCATCAGCTCTGCTTCCCGTACCGGCGCTCGAAGCGCTCCACGCGGCCGGCGGTGTCCAGGACGCGGGCGGTGCCGGTGTAGAAGGGGTGGCTGACGTCGGAGATCTCGACGTCGACGACGGGGTAGGTGTGCCCGTCCTCCCACTCGATCGTCTTCTCGCTGGTCATGGTGGACCGGGTGAGGAAGGCGTAGTCGGCGGCGCGGTCGCGGAAGACGACCGGGCGGTACTCGGGGTGGATTCCCTTGCGCATGGCGGTGCTCAGCGCTCCTCTCGGAAGTCGACGTGGCGGCCGGCGACCGGGTCGTACTTGCGCAGGGTCAGCCGGTCGGGGTCGTTGCGGCGGTTCTTGCGGGTGACGTAGGTGAAGCCGGTCCCCGCGGTGGACCGCAGCTTGATGACCGGGCGGAGTTCGTTGCGTGCCATGCTGCTATCTTACTGAAAATGAATTCCATTAACAGTCGTGTCCGTCAGGACTGACCGAGAGGTACGTCACCGTGTCCGCGCACTGCATGCTGACCGGCGCCCAGCCCGGCTTCGGCAACCGCATCTCCCACTCCCACCGGCGCACCTCGCGCCGCTTCGACCCCAACATCCAGACCAAGCGGTACTGGCTGCCGAGCGAGAACCGGCACGTACGGCTGCGGCTGAGCACCAAGGCGATCAAGACCGTCGACACGATCGGCGTCGAGGCGGCCGTGGCCCGCATCCGCGCCCGGGGAGTGAAGGTCTGATGGCGAAGAAGAGCAAGATCGCGAAGAACGAGCAGCGCCAGGAGACCGTCGCCCGGTACGCCGCGCGCCGCGCCGAGCTGAAGGAGATCATCCGCCGCCCGTCCTCCACGGACGCCGAACGCCTCGCCGCCCAGCGGGAGCTGCGCCGCCAGCCCCGGGACGCCAGCGCCACCCGCGTCCGCAACCGCGACCAGACCGACGGACGCCCGCGCGGCTACTTCCGTACGTTCGGGCTCTCCCGCGTCTCGCTGCGCGAACAGGCGCATGCCGGACATCTGCCCGGGGTCCGCAAGTCGTCCTGGTAGCTTGCGGCTTGTCGTGGGACGGCCCCGGCCGCCCCGCGCCGTCCCGGCCGTCCCGGCCGTCCCGGCCGTCCCGGCCGTCCGCTACAGCTTGGAGCTTCCGGTGACATGGATGACATGGGTGAGTGTGGACGGTACGGCGAGTACGTCGGGTGCGGCGAGTACGGGGAGTACGGCGGTCGGGGTGAGGGGCGGCCGTCCTCCGCGTCGGCGGGGGCACGGGCGGCTGCGGGGTGCGGCGGTGGCCGCCGGGGTCGTGGGCCCGCTGGTGCTCACCGGGTGCGGTGACGGCGGGGGTTCGGACGACGGGGCGGCGAGGGGCGCGAGTACGAGCGGGTCCGCGTCCGCCCCCGGGTCCTCCTCCCCGTCCGCGTCGCCCTTCGGCTCCGCGGCTCCCTCCGCGTCGACGCTCGCATCCGCGTCGACGCTCGCATCCGCGCCGGCGTCCGCATCCTCCTCCGCAGCGGCGTCTGCACGCGCATCGGCGTCTTCCGGTGGCGGCGGCGGGAACGGGAACGGCGGCGGGGGTTCGTCGTCCGCCGCCGTCGCAGTCGACGAGGTGGAGGGCAGTTGGCTGGCCACCGCCGGCGGCAAGGCGGTCGCCCTGGTGGTCACCGGGAAGCAGGCCGGTCTCTTCGCCACCGGCGGGACCGTGTGCAGCGGCGACGTGGGCGGGGCCGGCGGCGCCCTCACGATCCGCCTCTCCTGCACCGACGGGACCGACGACCGGGCGTCCGGAACGGTCGAGTCGGTCGACGGCTCGACCCTGGAGGTCGACTGGGCGGGCCGCCTGGGGACGGAGAAGTACCTCAAGGCCGAGGGCGCCAAGCTGCCGAGCGGGCTGCCGACGGAGGGCCTGGGTTCCTGAGCCGGGCCGGGCCGGTAACCTCTGCTGACCCCTGTCCCGCCCCCGGCGACCGCAGGGAATCCGTTCACCACCCGTCTCCAGAGGACCCGTTCATGCGCGCCACCCGGCCGACCGTCGCCCTCGCCGCCGCCTCCGTCGCCGCGGCGCTTCTCCTGACCTCCTGCTCCGACGAGGGCGGCGGCACCGACGAGAGCGGTGACAGCTCCGCCTGCCGGATCGGCGGGTCGGGCACGGAGATCGCGGCGAGCCCCGCCCCGGCCGCCGGGGACACCGGCACCGTCACCGTCACCCTGACCAACCGCGGCGCCGAGTGCGTCCTCGAAGGCTTCCCGACCGTGACGCTCCTCGCGGACGGCGCCTCCAAGGAGACCGGCCGGGAAGAGGGCGCCTCGGCGCGGCGACTGACCCTGGCCAAGGGCGCCGCCGCCTCCTTCACCATCACCTACGTGCGCGGGGAGGAGGACGGCACGAGCCTGGACGTCCGTACGGCGCGCTTCGCCCTGCCCGGCGCCTCCGCCACGCAGGACATCCCCTGGTCGTACGGCGCCGTCGCGACGAAGGACGGCGGGGACGGTGGGGACGGCGGGAACGGCGAGGGCGGACCGGACGCGACGGTGAGCGCGTTCCAGCAGATGGGCGACTGAACCGGCTGAAGCGGGCGTCCGCACGGGACCGTTCAGGGCAGCGGGCGACGGTGCCCGACCCGGGCCCGGTCGGCCGCGCGGACGCCCTCCGTCCAGCCCGCCTCGTCGGAGACGCCCCGCAGCCGGGTGGTGGTCGTCTCCGGGAACATCTGCTCCAGGCGGCCGGTCACCGCGACCTCGCGGGAGGCGAGCACGGGCAGCAGGCTCTCGTCCTCGCTGACCGGGGCCTCGGCGGCTTCCCGCAGCCGGGTGCCCACGCGGTGGGCGTAAGCCGCGAGGAACGACTGACGGAACGTCTTCGTCCGTTTCCGGCCGCCGGCCCGCTGGGCGGCCTCCGCCCGGGTCATGGCCGTCTCGGCCTGCACGAGCAGCGACGTGTGCAGCAGCTTGACCGCCGCGAGGTCGGTCTCGAAGCCGACCACGGTGGAGAAGCCGAGGTCCTCGTTCCACACCGCGCGGCAGTGGTTGGCGGCGGCCACCGCGTCCAGCAGTACCGCCTTGGCCTGCTCGTACGGTGGCTCCACCCCGATCCGGCAGGCCCCCGGAGTGTCGGGCGCGGGCGCGCGGGCGGCCAGCAGCGCCTCGTCGATGCTGTGCCGGGCCATCAGCTCCTGCGCCTTGGCGCTCAGGGCCTCGGCCTCCTCCGGGTACCCGGTCGCCTCCGCCTTGGCCAGCAGCGCGCGGATGCGGGCGAGGGCGCGTGACGCGGGGCGCACCCCGGAGCGTCCCTCGGAGTGTCCTCCGGGGGACGGCGTACCGGGCTCGTCCAGTGGCTCCAGGTGGGGCAGGCGCAGCAGCAGGCGGTACAGCTCCAGGACGGTGGTGGCGCGCGAGAAGCGGTCGCCGCGGTCCGCCGGGTGCGTGGGCGATCCGGCGGGGAGCCCGTCGAGCTGAGCGGTCCAGCGCGGGCCGCGCGGACGGTCGTACGCCGCCTGCGCCCGGATCAGGCCGGCGGTCAGCCGCAGGTGCGGGTCCCCGAGTTCCCGCCGTACGACCCGTACGAGGTCGGCGGGCTGCCAGCCGCGCCGCCAGGCGCCTGCCACGAACTCCTCCCCGCGCCGGGCCAGTTCGGCGTCGGCCGCCGGGTCGGCCGCGAGCAAAGAGGCCGCCGTGTCGAGGGCGGCGTCGTCGGTGCCGTACAGGGCGGTCCGGAAGGCGCGGTCGACGGTACCGGGGGTGCCGGCGGCTCCGGGGGTGCTGGACGTGCCGGGGTTGTTGGATGTGCCGGGGTTGCTCACCCGGCGATGGTGCCATGACCGCCGTATGACTTCCTGCCTCCTCCCTCCTTCCTCCTCCCTCCTCCGTGGACCGGCACTGTCAACCGAAGGTTGACAGTGCCGGGAGGCGCAACCTACGGTTGACACATGACGACGAACCCGAACATCACGGCATCCGTACGTCTCGACGACCTGATCGCCGCCATCAAGAAGGTCCACGCCGAGCCCCTGGAACAGCTCCAGGACGCCGTCCTCGCCGGTGAGCACCTCGGGGAGGTCGCCGACCATCTGATCGGCCACTTCGTCGACCAGGCCCGGCGTTCGGGCGCGTCCTGGACGGACATCGGCCGGCGGATGGGCGTCACCCGGCAGGCGGCCCAGAAGCGCTTCGTGCCGAAGGAGTCCACGGGCCCGGACGCGAGCGAGGGCTTCAGCCGCTACACGCCCCGCGCGCAGAACACGGTGATGGCCGCGCACAACGAGGCCAGGAACGCCCGCAACGCCGAGGGCGTGCCCGAACACCTCGTCCTCGGTCTGCTCGCCGAGCCGGAGGGCTTCGCCGTACGGGCGATCGCCGCGCAGGGCGTGACGCCGGACGCCGTCCGCGAGGCGGCCCTCGCCGCGCTCCCGCCGGCCGCCGACGAGGTCCCGGAACTCGTGCCGTACGGTCCGGCCGCCAAGAAGGCCCTCGAACTCACCTTCCGCGAGGCCCTCCGCCTCGGCCACAACTACGTCGGCACCGAGCACATCCTCCTGGCCCTGCTGGAGCACGAGAACGGCGACGGGGTCCTCAGCGGCCTCGGCCTCACCAAGGAGGCGACGGAGCGGTTCGTCACCGAGGCGCTGGCCGAGTTCATCACCGAGCAGGAGGGGGAGGGGGCAGGGGACGCCCCCGCGGCGGCCGAGGCGACGGGGTCCTGACGGCGGGCAGCCGGTGGGCGGACGGCGGGCGGGCGGCGGGCGGGCGGCGCGGTCCCGGCGTCCCGCCCCGCGCGGCCGTCCGTTGTCAGACCCTGCTGCGAGACTCGTTCCATGGCCGACCGGTGGATGCTCGCGGTGGCCGAGGACGGTGGCGCGGACGTCGCCCCCCTCGGCCCCGACGGGCTGCCCGCCGGCCCGGTACGGCGGGAGGCGGACGCCGCCGAGGCGGTGCGGGCCCGCCCGGACGTGGCCCGGTGGGTGTGGCGTTCCACCGCCGAGCTGTACCCGCGGCTGCTCGCCGCCGGGGTCCGGGTGGAGCGGTGCTACGACATCGAGGACGCCGAGACGCTGCTCCTCGGCCACGAGGGCCGCTTCGGCGAACCGAGGTCGGCCGCCGCCGCCCTGGCCAGACTGCGCGGCGACCCCGTGCCCCCCGACCCGCCCCAGCGGCCCGCCGCGCCGGGCGCCCAGTCCCCCCTCTTCGAACCCCGGGGCGTCCACCTCCCCCTCCCCGACCTGGCCGCCGTCTACGCCGACCAGCAGCGGCGGCACGACCGTGCCGAGCACCCGGACCGGATGCGGCTGCTGACCGCGAGCGAGTCGGCGGGGATGCTGGTGGCCGCCGAGATGAACCGCGCCGGGCTGCCCTGGCGGGCCGACGTGCACCGCGAGGTGCTGCGCGATCTGCTGGGCGAGCGGTACGCGGGCGGCGGCGAGCCGCGCCGGCTGGCCGAGCTGGCCGACGAGGTCTCCGCCGCCTTCGGGCGACGGGTCAGGCCCGACCTGCCCGCCGATGTCGTCAAGGCGTTCGCGGGGGCCGGCATCAAGGTCCGCTCCACCCGCCGCTGGGAGCTGGAGTCCCTCGACCACCCGGCCGTGAAGCCGCTCATCGAGTACAAGAGGCTGTACCGGATCTGGGTCGCCCACGGCTGGTCCTGGCTCCAGGACTGGGTGCGCGACGGCCGCTTCCGCCCCGAGTTCCAGGCCGGCGGCACGGTCACCGGCCGCTGGGTCACCAACGGCGGCGGCGCCCTGCAGATCCCCAAGGTCATCCGGCGGGCCGTGGTCGCCGACCCGGGCTGGCGGCTGGTGGTCGCCGACGCCGACCAGATGGAACCGCGCGTGCTGGCCGCGATCTCCCGCGACCCCGGCCTGATGGAGGTCGCCTCCCACGCGACCGACCTCTACCAGTCCGTCTCCGACCGCGCCTTCTCCGGCGACCGCGCCCAGGCCAAGCTGGCGGTGCTCGGCGCGGTGTACGGCCAGACCTCCGGCGACGGCCTGAAGAACCTGGCCGCGCTCAGACGCCGCTTCCCGCGCGCCGTGGCCTACGTCGACGACGCCGCCCGCGCGGGTGAGGAGGGGCGCCTCGTCCGCACCTGGCTGGGCCGCACCTGCCCTCCGGCGGCCCAGCCGGGCGACGACGGCACCGGTGAGGCCGGCCTCCCCCAGGACGAGCCGCCGGGGAGCCGGCCCGGCGAGACGTCCGGCGCCCGGGCCCGGGGCCGCTTCGCCCGCAACTTCGTCGTCCAGGGCAGCGCCGCCGACTGGGCCCTGCTGATGCTGGCCGCCTTGCGGCAGACCTGCGCGGGGCTCTCCGCCGAGCTGGTCTTCTTCCAGCACGACGAGGTGATCGTGCACTGCCCGGCCGGCGAAGCCGACGTGGTCGTCACCGCGATACGGGAGGCGGCGGACCTGGCGGGGCGGCTGACGTTCGGGCGGACGCCGGTGCGGTTTCCGTTCAGTACGGCAGTGGTGGGGTGCTACGCGGACGCGAAATGAGCGCTGCCCGCCCCGAAGGTCCTCCGGCTCGGGCCACGGCGGCACGAGCGGCACCGGCCGCCCTCGCCCGGCTCAGCCCGGCGCCACGGCCCCGGCGAGGACCGTGGCGACGATCCCACGGACGTCCTCGGCCCCGGGCGGCGTACCGTCCGAGTCCGCGAACCGCAGGTGCAGCGCCCCGACCAGGGTCGGTACGAGCACGGCGACGTCGGCGTCGGGCGCGACGCGCCCCCGTTCGCGCTCGGCTTCGAGGTAGGCGGTGAGGATGTCCACGATCTCGGCGAGCACCGGGACGCCCCCGGCCGGCCGCGCCTCGCGCAGCCGTACCCGTACCTGGTTCTGGAAGGTGACGACGGCGACGATCGACACGGCCAGCGGGCCGAAGAGGCGCAGCACGGCGTCGGTGAGGTTGTCGACCACGGTGCGGGCCCCGGCGGCCTCACGCAGCGCGGCGCCCTCGGGCCGCATCCGCTCGATGCGGTCCAGCACGAACTCCGCGAGGAAGGCGTCGAAGGACTCGAAGTGCCGGTGCAGGACGCCCTTGGCGCAACCGGCCTCAACGGTCACCGCGCGGCTGGTGAGCGCGTCCGGACCGTCGCGGAGCAGGATGTGCTCGGCGGCGCCGAACAGTTGCTCGCGCGGGTCCCGCAGGTGCACTCCCGTCGGCATGCCGCGTCCTCTTCGCCTTGTCGTGCTCCCCCACGTCCACGAGTGGGCGGGGGCCCACCCTACTGGGTTCACCGGGGCCGGCAGCACTCCTGCGCCACCGCCACGAAGGCCAGCTTGGCGCGCTTGACCTCGTCGGGCCGCTCATGGCGCCTCAGACAGTCGACGAGACGCTGCGCCGCGTCGGCGGCGTCCGGCGGGCCTTCCAGCAGCACCCCGCCCAGGGCGCGCTGCAGCAGGACGTCGTCGTCGGCCTGCCCCCGCCCGTTCCGCTCGGCGACGATCCTGGCCTCCGCGGCTCCGAGGAACTCCGCGTAGGTCTGGCGACGGAGGGCGAACTCACGGTGACCGGACTCGGCGCGAAGCGTCATGCGCACCGATTCCAGCAGCGCGT
Source organism: Streptomyces sp. NPDC016677 (assembly GCF_055562815.1). NCBI lineage: Bacteria > Bacillati > Actinomycetota > Actinomycetes > Kitasatosporales > Streptomycetaceae > Streptomyces > Streptomyces sp. NPDC016677. Next base: position 81,580 of record NZ_JBVHEO010000016.1, read on the forward strand.
CCGCCTGCCGGTCACCCGCGTGCCGCGCGGCGGCGGCCTGCCGGAGGCCGGCGCTGCGGGCGTACCAGCCGGTGACGACACTGCCCGCGATCGCTGATCCGGCGGCGATCAGTGCGATTCCCCAGTCACTCATGCCACCATCCTCGCGACCGGCCCCGGCCCGCCACACGCTCCTGCGGAATGTGCGGCGTGGATCACTCCCGGCGGCCTGCCAACAGCCCGCGCCAGGATCGAACCATGTCGTCCGACGACGCGCAGGAACCCACTCCGACCTGCGAAAACACCCGTATCCGCCCGCCCTCCCTCGGTAGACTGGACACTTATGGCGACGGGCGACGGGCGACGGGCGACGGGCGACGGGCGACGGGCGACGGGCGACGGGCGACGGGCGACGGGCGACGGTGGCCCTCTACCGCCTGCTCGACGTCCTCCCCGTCTTCTCCGGTGACGACCGGATCACCCGCCTCTTCACCCTCGTCCCCGGCTCCGACTTCGGAGCGGACGCCCTCTCGGCGATAGACGCCCTCGGCGGCCGCACGGTCCCCTGGAGCGAAGCGCGCGACCGCTCCTACGACCTGGTCGTCGCCGCCAGCCCGAAGGGCGCCCTGCGACTGCTGCGCGGCCCGCACGTCCTCCTGCCGCACGGCGCGGGCTTCAACAAGTCGATCCCCGGCGAGGGTTCGGCCGACTCGGCGTCCGGACTGGACCCGGCGTATCTGCGCCGCACCGGACACGACGCCCCGATAGCGCTGCACGCCCTGGCCCACCCCGACCAGGTCGCCACGGTGGCCGCCATGGACCCGCGAGCCGCCCGGCGCGCGAAGGTGATCGGCGATCTCACGCTGGAGCGGGTACTCGCCTCGTCGTCCCTGCGCGACCGCTACCGGGCGGCACTGGGCACCGGAGCCCGCGAACTGCTGGTCCTCGTCTCCACCTGGGGACCGGAGTCCCTGATCCGGCGACACCCCGGCCTGCCCGCCGCGCTCGCGGCCCACCTGCCCCACGACGAGTACCAGTTGGCGCTCGTGATCCATCCCAACGAGCACAGCCTGCTCGGCACGTACGAGCTGACCGAACGGCTGGCACCGGCCCTCGACGCCGGGATGATCCTGCCGGCCCCCCACGAGGAGTGGGCCTCCGTCCTGATCGCCGCCGACGCGCTGATCACCGACCACGGATCCACCGCCCTGTACTACTGCGCCGTCCAGGACCGCCCCGTCGTCAGCGTCCATCAGGGCGGCGGCGAACTGATCCCCGACAGCCCGATGGGCGTCCTCCTCGACCGCGTACCGCAGTCGGTACGGGCCGAAGAGATCGTCGACGCGCTCCGGGACTACCGGCCCGGCCCCGGACAGGCCGCCGCCGAGGCCGCGTTCGCGCCGCCCGGCGACGCCGTGGACCGCCTGCGGACCGAGGTCTACGCCCTGCTCGGCCTGACGCCGCCCACGCACACCCTCACACCCCGGCCACTGCCCCCACCCGCGCCCGCCCAGCGCACCCCCGCGGCATTCGACGTCCACGCGGAAACCTCTGAGACCACAGCAAGCACAACAACCACAACGCTCACCCCAGCAACCACAGCAACCACCACAACCACAGCGACCACCACAGCGATCAACGCCCCCGAAGCCCCCACCATCCGCATCACCCGCCACCCAGCTCACACCGGTCCGCCCGGCCACCACCTCGCTGCGGAGCACGGTGCGGCGAGCGAACGGCTCTGCCGCTCCGCCGGCCTGCTGTACCGCCGCCCGCTCCCGCCCTCCGCCACCCCCTCCGCCACCCCCGTGGACCTGGCCTGGACGGCCGACGGCTGGACCCGGCACGCCCTGTCCGCCTACCCGAACTGCCGCTCGGCCGCCGTTGTACTGCCGTCCGGAGGGTGCCTGCTCAGAGTCCGCGGCCACGAGCACCCGTACGCCGTCCGGGCCGAACCACGCGCCGAAGGAGGCCGGATCGTACGGCTCGACCCCGCCGTGGCGCTGTCGGCCGCGTACGCCCGTCTGGTCTCCCCCCGGCCCGCCCCGAACAGCCCCACCGCCCTGAACTGCCTCATCGGCGCCCGGACCTTCCGCGTCACCCTCCGCCCGGCCACGGACGCCGAGGCCACGCAGCCGATCTAGACCAGGCCGTCACGCCGCCGGAGGTTGCGGGCCTCGGCACGGTGCTCGTCGGCCTCCGCCAGATTCCCCTCAGCGGCGTCGAGTTCGGCGAGCGCGTCATGGACGCGTGCCAGGTCGAAGCCCGAGCGCCGCCTGTCGGCCCGCCCGAGCGACTGTACGTACAGCTCACGGGCCTCGCCCGTCCGGCCGAGGCGGTGCAGTACACCGGCGAGGGCAAACGCCGAGCGTCCGATCAGCCTCTCGCGCCGCTGCTCCACGAACCCGGTGTACGCCTCGGACAGCAGCCGACGCGCCGCCTCCAGGTCACCCGTCTTCGCACTCGCCTCGCCCATCCGATAGGTCTGGAGCAGGACGCCGTAGGGGTTGGGGATCGCCCGGTGCAGGTCGCGGGAGCCGACGAAGTCGTCCAGTGCCGCGCTCCACTCACCCCGGGCGCCCTTGAGCATGCCGCGGTGCTCGACGGCCGACGCGGCGAGCTTGCGGTCCCGTTCGGAGTCCCCCAGCAGTGCCAGGGCGGACATCGCGCCGTCGATCTGGTCCTGGGCCTCGTCCAGTTCCCGCGACTCCCACAGGAACCTGGCCAGTTGGCACCGGGTGCGCACCAGCCACCCGGCGTTCCCGCCGTGCCGGACGGCCGAGTCGACGGCACGCCGGAAGACCTCGCCGGCCTCGGTCTGGTGGGGGTGGTCCAGGGCGTGCGTCCACACGGGCTCGGACAGGGCCACGGCCTCGGTGTCCATCCCACGGCCGTGGGCGAGGCGCGAGCACGCGAACAGCACATGGCGTTCCTCGGCCAGCCAGCGCGCCGCGCGTTCCGCCCGTCGGGCCCGGGTTCCGTCGTCCCCGGCCGCCGCCGGGTCCTCCAGCGGAGCGTCCGGCACACCGGGAACGGGGGCGAGCAGGTCCACGACGGTCAGCCGGCGCCCGGCGGCGAACCGGTCGGCCAGCTGAGCCTGCCGTACCAGCCAGCGCACCACCCTGGCCTGCGCCTCGGCCACCACGCCGTCGGCCGCCCCCTCCTCCCGGCGGAACCGGCGCAGGGCGTGCCCGCGCTGCGGCCCCGGCAGCCTCATCTGGCCCGCCACCGTCAGCGACAGCGGACGCAGGTCCAGTAACCCGGCCCGGTCCAGTTCCTCCAGGGCGTCCTGGCAGTCCTCCGGGTCCAGTCCCGACAAGGCGGTGGCGGAGTGCGCCGTGAACGTCTCCCCCGGATGGTGCGGCAGCAACCGGTAGAGCAGGGCCGCCGGGCCGGACAGACCGGCGTAGGCGGTGTCCCAGATGTGCTCCACGCCCGGCACCCCCTTCTCGTCCAACTCGGCCTGAAGATCGGTGAGAATCCGGGACAGCGGACGCAGCCGGTGCGTACGCACCCACCGGCTCGCCACGTGCAGGGCGGCCGGGAGGCCGTCGCACAACCGGACCACCGCCCGCGCCGCCTCCGGATCGGCGGCCAGCCGGTCGTCACGGACGATCAGCTCCAGCAGTTGCATGGCCGCCCCCTCCTCCAGCGGCGGCAGCGGCAGCTCCACGGCGGCCCCGGCTTCGAGATCGTGCAGCGGCCCGTGACTCGCGACGATCACCACGCTGCCGCCGGACGCCGGAAGCAGAGGGACGACCTCCGAGGCGTAGCGCGCGTTGTCCAGCACCAGCACCAGCTTCGCGTCCGCCGTCCTGTTCCAGTACTGCCTGCACCGAGCCGCGTACGGGGCCCGCACCTGGTCCGGCGCCACGTCGAGCGAATGCAGCAGTTGGGAGAGCACATCACCGGGGTCGAGCACGCCGTCCGCCCGGAAGTCGTCGAGGTCGGCCGACAGCACACCATCGGTGAAGGGGTAGCGGTCGAGCAGAGTACGGGCGATCAGGCCGGCCAGCTCCGTCTTCCCCGAACCACCCGGCCCGCTCAGCGCCAGGACCAGCGGACGGGACCGGCTCCGCCACTCCGCCACGGCCCGCACAGCACGTTCCCGCTCCTCGTCGCGGTTGACGAAGTACACCGGCTCCGGCGGAAGTTCGACCCTCACCACAGTCCCCTCGACCATCCACAGCACCCTGCACGCACTGCCCGACGATCACGCACTCTAGAGACTTCCCCCGCCCGGCGCCCGGCAGAACGGGATCCTCGGGTCCTCCGTCGAGGTCTCGATGCCCCAACGACCGAACGGACCGACCGGAGCCTCACCGAGCCGCCACCCCTCCGGCCCCACACCCGCCCGCCCGCCCGACAAAAAGGAAAAACCGCAGATCGAAAATTCGACCTGCGGTCCACCACGGAGCCGCCTTCGGGATTCGAACCCGAGACCTACGCATTACGAGTGCGTTGCTCTGGCCATCTGAGCTAAGGCGGCGTGTCCTGCGCACCAGGGTGCGATCAGCGACGTCGGTAAGTCTACACAGTTTCGCGGGGTGCTTCGTACCGGCTCCGGGTGGGCCCCGGAGCCGGTGCGGGGCCGGTGCACGGGCCGGCTACGAGCAGCGCTTTCCGTCCGCCGGGGCGGTGCCCCGCAGGAGGTAGGTGTTGATCGTGGAGTCGACGCAGGTGCTGCCGCGGCCGTAGGCGGTGTGGCCGTCGCCGTCGTAGGTGAGGAGGCGGCCGGAGGAGAGCTGGGCGGCCAGGGACTGGGCCCAGCGGTAGGGGGTCGCCGGGTCCCGGGTGGTGCCGACCACCACGATGGGTGAGGCGCCGTCGGCGGTGATGCGGCGGGGCTCGCCCGAGGGCTGGACCGGCCAGTAGGCGCAGTTCAGGGAGGCCCAGGCGAGGCCCTCGCCGAAGACGGGGGACGCCTTCTCGAAGTCGGGGAGCGCGTCGCGGACCTCGTCGGGTGAGGAGAAGGCCGCCGGGAGGTCGAGGCAGTTCACGGCGGCGTTGGCGGACATGAGGTTGCTGTAGGTGCCGTCGGGATCGCGCTCGTAGTAGCTGTCGGACAGGGCCAGCAGGCCGGTGCCGTCGTTCTTCCGCATCGCCGCCGTCAGGGCCTCGCGCAGTTGCGGCCAGGCGCCCTCGTCGTACATGGCGGCGATGACGCCCGTGGTGGCCAGGGACTCGGTGAGTGCGCGGCCGTCGGCGTCGCCGGTGCGGACCGGCCGGGCGTCCAGCTTCCCGAAGAACGCCTTCAGGTTCTTGCCCACCTGGCCGGGCGTGGTGCCCTTGCCGCCGAGCGGGCAGCCTGACCGCCGTACGCAGTCCTCGGCGAAGGACCGGAACGCGGTGTCGAAGCCGGCCGTCTGCTCCCTGTTCAGCCGCCGCGCGGGAAGGGAGGGGTCCATCGCGCCGTCCAGCACCAGCCGGCCCACCCGGTCCGGGAACAGCCCCGCGTACGTCGCCCCGAGGAACGTTCCGTACGACGCGCCCACGTACGTCAGTTTCTCGTCGCCCAGCACCGCGCGCAGCAGGTCCATGTCGCGGGCCGTCTCGGCGGTCGAGACGTGCCGGAGCAGCTTGGGGGCGTCGGTGGCGCAGCCCTCGGCGAAGTTCTTGTAGGCGGCGACGAGCGCCTCGGCCTCCCGCTCGTCGTCCGGGGTGACGTCCGTCCGCGTGTACGCGTCCATCTTCCGGCCGTCGAGGCACTCCACGGGCTCGCTGCGGGCCACGCCCCTCGGGTCGACGGCCACCATGTCGTAGCGGGCGCGGACCTCCTCGGGGTAGCCGACGCCGGCGTACTGCTGGAGGTAGCCGACCGCCGAGCCGCCCGGTCCGCCCGGGTTCACCAGCAGCGATCCCAGCCGCTTTCCCGGGCCGGTGGCCTTCTTGCGGGCCACGGCGAGGCGGATGTCGCCGTCGGACGGGTGCGCGTAGTCGAGGGGCGCCTTCAGCGTGGCGCACTGGAAGCCGGGGACGCCGCAGTCGCGCCAGCTCAGTTTCTGCCCGTAGTACGGCGACAGGGCCGACGGCGTGGCCCGTGGCAGCGCGGCCGGCGACGCTTCCGAGGCCGAGCCGGCGGAGGTCGACGCGCCCGTCGAGGAACACGCGGCGGCGAACAGCGCGGCGGTGAGGAGTGCGAGACCGGTACGGGTTCTGCGGAGAGTGCGCCTTGTCTGCATCCGGCGAGCGTAACGCTCCGCGACGGCTTGGACGCCGTGCGTGCTCGATGTGCCACGGATGAGTTACCCGGCCACCTCGCCCGGTCTTCCCTCGGAACTCCCCCGGCCTTCCCCCGGCCCGCCCTGGCCTTCACCCGGTCTCCGGTGCCGCCGCTCAGCCCGATCTCAGTGCCATCGTCATCGCCTCCACGGCCAGCAGCGGTGCCACGTTGCGGTCCAGGGCCTCGCGGCAGGCGGCGATCGCCTCGATACGGCGGAGCGTGGCCTCCGGGGTGCCGGCGCGGGCCAGCCGCTCCAGGGCGTCCTCCGCGTCCGTGTTGGCGAGGGCGATCCGGGAGCCGAGCTGGAGGGCGAGGACGTCGCGGTAGAAGGCGGTGAGGTCGGTCAGGGCCAGATCGAGGCTGTCGCGCTGGGTGCGGGTCCTGCGCCGTTTCTGCTTGTCCTCCAGGTCCTTCATCACGCCTGCCGTGCCGCGCGGCATCCGGCCGCCCTGTGCCGCGCCCAGTGCCGCCTTCAGCTCCTCCGTCTCCTTGCCGTCCACCTCCTCGGCGAGCTGCTTGGCGTCCTCGCTCGCCGCGTCGACCAGTTCCTGGGCGGCCTTGAGCGCGCCGCCGACCTCCTCGACGCGCTGCGGCAGCTTCAGTACGGCGGCGCGGCGCGCGCGGGCGGCGGGGTCGGTGGCCAGCCGCCGGGCCCGGTCGACGTGGCCCTGGGTGGCGCGGGCCGCGGCGGCGGCGACGTCCGGTTCGACGCCCTCGCGGCGTACGAGCATGTCGGCGACGGCGGCGACGGAGGGCGTGCTCAGGTTCAGGTGGCGGCAGCGGGAGCGGATCGTGGGCAGGACGTCCTCGATCGAGGGGGCGCACAGGAGCCAGACCGTGCGAGGGGCAGGCTCCTCGACGGCCTTGAGGACGGCGTTGGCCGACTTCTCGTTCAGCCGCTCGGCGTCCTCGACGAGGATGATCTGCCAGCGGCCGTTCGCCGGCGAGGTGAACGACTTGCGGACGGTGTCCCGCATGTCCTCCACCAGGATCTGCGAGCCCACCGCGGCGACCGTGCTGACGTCCGCGTGCGTGCCGACGAGCGCGGTGTGGCAGCCGTCGCAGAACCCGCAGCCGGGGACGCCGCCGAGCGCGCGGTCGGGGCTCACGCACTGCAGCGCGGCGGCGAAGGCCCGCGCCGTCCGTGTCACTCCCGCGCCGGGCGGCCCGGTGAACAGCCAGGCGTGCGTCATCTTCGACGCCCCGGGCGGCGGGGTGTCGGCCGCGGCCGCCGTGACGAGGGCGTCGGCGTCCCGGGCGGCGGCGGTGAGCTGCTCGCTCACCCGCTCCTGCCCGACCAGGTCGTCCCATACGGTCATGGGTCACGCCGTCCTTCCACGCACTGTCCGTGCCACTGCCCACGCGTGCCGCGCACCGTCCGTGCGCGGCCGGGGTGCGCGTCCTGTGCACTGTCCGCGCGCCCTCTGTGCACTGCCCGTGCAGCGGCTGCCGCTGTCGTCCGCGTCGCCTTCCGCGCCGCGTCCCTCCATTGTGGAGGCGACCACTGACAACGGGCCGCCGGCGACCTGGCCGCCGCGGCCCGGCCAACCGACAGCCCGCGGCAACGCCGATGGCCCGGACGCCACCGGCTCGGGACGCCTCCGACCCCGGACGCCACCGGCTCGGGACATCACCGGTCCGGGACGTGACCGGCTCGGGACGTCACCGACCCGAACGCCTGCCGGTCAGTGACCCCGGCCGTCCCGGCCCCGGCGGCCTTCGTCGTCGCTGTCGTCCGCGCGCGGGCCGAGCAGTTCGTCCGCCAGTGTCGGCAGGTCGTCCAGCGGCGTCTCCTCGGCCCAGTCGGGCCGGGGCCTGCGCCGCGGGGCCTGCGGGACGCCGTCGGAATCGACCTGCGGCAGCTCCCGCGTACGGTCCGCGCCGTCGCTCGGTCCGCCCGGTCCGCCCCGCCCGTCCGAGCCGTCCTGCCCCGCGCTCCGCTCCTCGTCCCGGAAGTAGCCCGGCGGGACCCGGTCGGCCGGCGCGTCCTCGCGCACCTGGGGCAGCACGGCCGTCTCGTCGGCCGCACCGGGCGCCACCGACGGCAGCTCCGCCGTCACCTCGGCCTCGCCCGGCCGCACCGACGGAAGCACCGCCGTCTCCTCCGCCTCGCTCGGCGAAGCCTGCGAGGACTGCGAGGACTGCGAAGCCTGCGTGGACTGCGAAGCCTCCGGAACCGGCGGAACCGGCAGCTCAGCCGTCACCTCGGCCTCGGACACCCCGGACGACACCCCGGAGGGCCCGCCCGCGTCCTCGTCGTCCTTGAAGAGGCTGACGCGCTCCCCCCGCGCCCCGGCGGAGGACCGATCGGCGGACTCGTCCCGCACCGGCCGCAGTACCGCCGTCTCCTCCAGCGGGCCGCCGGAGGCGTTGGTCGGCGTGACCAGCGGCGTCGGTACGGTCATCGCGTCCGGGGGCGCCTGGCGCCGGGGGGCGTCCGCCGCGGGCGGGGCCGTGGGCCGCGGTCCGGTCGCCGCCGCTGCCGCCGCCTGCTCCGCCGCCCGGCGGGCCTCCTCGGCGCGCAGCAACGCCTCCTCGGCCCTGCGCTGCTTCTCCAGGCGCTTGGCCTCGGCCTCGGCCCGCAGCCGCGCCTCCTCCTCCGCCTGCTTGCGCAGCCGCTCCCGCTCGGCCTCGCGCCGGGCTTCCTCCTCGGCGCGTGCCTTCTCCTCCGCGAGGAGCCTCTGACGTTCCTCCTCGGCCCTGCGCCGTGCTTCCTCGGCCCGCTGCCGGGCCTCCTCCGCCTGCCGTTCGGCCTCGCGCCGCTGCGCCTCCTCCAGCTCGCGCCGCTTGCGCTCTTCCTCCTCCTTGCGCAGCCGCTCCAGCTCCGCCTGGCGCTCACGCTCAAGCCGCTCTTCCTCGGCCTTGCGCGCGGCTTCCTCCTCGGCCTTGCGCCGCGCCTCCTCCTCGGCCTTGCGGCGCGCTTCCTCCCGAGCCTTGATCTCGGCCTCGGACAGCGGCAGCACCCGGTCCAGCCGGTGCCGTACGACGGTGGTGACGGCCTCGGGCTCCTGGCCGGCGTCGACCACCAGGTACCGCCCGGGGTCGGCGGCGGCCAGGGTCAGGAAACCGGCCCGTACGCGCGCGTGGAACTCGGCGGGCTCCGACTCCAGCCGGTCGGGCGCCTCGGTGAACCGTTCGCGGGCGGCCTCCGGCGAGACGTCCAGCAGGACCGTCAGGTGCGGCACCAGCCCGTTGGTCGCCCAGCGGTTGATGCGGGCGATCTCGGTCGGGGACAGGTCGCGGCCCGCCCCCTGGTAGGCCACCGAGGAGTCGATGTACCGGTCGGAGATGACGACCGCGCCGCGCTCCAGCGCGGGCCGGACCACCGTGTCGACGTGCTCGGCGCGGTCGGCGGCGTACAGCAGCGCCTCCGCGCGGTGCGACAGTCCGGCGCTGGAGACGTCCAGCAGGATGGAGCGCAGCCGCTTGCCGACCGGCGTCGCGCCCGGCTCGCGGGTGAGGACGACCTCGTGGCCCTTGCCCCGGATCCACTCGGCGAGCGCCTCGGCCTGGGTGGACTTCCCGGCACCGTCCCCGCCCTCCAAGGCGATGAAGAAACCGTTCGACGCGGGCGCCTGCACCGGGTCGTCGCCGCCGAGCAGCGCGTCGCGCAGGTCGTGCCGCAGCGGCACCCCGGAGCGGTCGTCGACCTTGGCCAGCACCAGCGCCGCCACCGGCAGCAGCAGCGCGCCGACCAGCATCAGCGTGAACGCGGCGCCGCCGTGCGCGAAGACGAACTTCCCGTTCTCCAGCCGGTGCGGCCCGATGCCCGCGGCCACCAGCGGGGCGACCACGGCGGCGAGCGCCACGACGAACCGCACGCACGCGTGCAGGTGCTCGGTCGTCCGGGCCCGCCGGGCCTCCTCGGTCTCCTGGTCGAGCAGGGCGTGCCCCACGTTGGCGGCCACGCCCGCGCAGGCACCGGCCAGCGCCAGGAGCAGCAGCACGGTGGTGCCGTCCGGGACCAGCCCGGCCACTAGCAGGAGGACGCCCTCGACGGCGATCGCCAGGGCGAGCAGCCGCCGGCGGGACAGCGAGGGCAGCAGGGCGGGCGCCGTGCGGATGCCGACGACCACGCCGCCGGTCAGCAGGCCCACCGCCAGCCCGTACAGCACCGGCCCGCCGCCCAGGTCCTTGGCGTGCAGGACGGCCACGGCGACGGCGGCGGCCACCGCGCCGGCGACCGCGGCACAGGCCAGCACCAGCAGCGGCAGCACGCCGGTACGGCCCTGGTCGGCGCCCGTGCCGCTCTTCGGACGGCGCAGCCCCTCCAGCGGCGACCGCGCGCGCGGGGTGCGCGTGGCGGGCAGTTCCAGGAAGGCCACCACCGACACGGACGCGGCGAACAGTCCGGCCGCGACGTACGAGGCGAGGGCCGCCTGGTGCTCGGCGAACCAGCCGATCCCCGCGCCCAGGACGTTGTTGAGCAGCCCGGCGACGACCAGCGCCACCGCCGCGAGGGGCACCGACACGAAGCCGGTACGCAGCGACAGCCGACGCAGCGTGTCCATGTGGTCGGGCAGTGGACGTACCGTCGCGCCCTCCGGGGGCGGGGCCGGCAGCAGCGCGGGGGCCGCGCTCTCCCGGCACACCGTCCAGAACCGCTCGGCGACACCGACGACGAAGACGGTCGCCAGCAGGGCGGCGAGGGCGTCGTCCGGCGTCCAGTCGATCCACAGCGGTGCGACGATCAGCAGTGCCGCCCGCAGGCCGTCGGCCCCGACCATCGTCCAGCGGCGGTCCAGCGGACCGTCCTGCGAGGTGAGTGAGGTGAGCGGGCCGAGCAGTACGGCGCCGAAGAGCACGGTCGCCAGGATGCGCACCGCGAAAACGGTCGCCACTGCGAACGCCACGCCCCGGTAGCCGCCGCCGAACGAGCCCACGGAGATGGCCGCCTGAACGGACAGCAGGAGCAGGACCAGCAGGGCGAGCGTGTCGCCGACGCCGCTCACGAGATGGGCGCTCCACAAACGCCGCAACTGCGGCCGGCGCAACAGGGCACGGATGGCGCGCTCGCGGGAGTCCGCCACCAGCGCGTCGTCAGGGGCCGGGTGTGGGGCCGTGGGCTGCTCGGCTCGCGTCATGCGTTCAGCCTATCGGGAGCCGCCGACAACACCGCCTCCCCGCCCGAACGTACGCGCGCCCCGACACCGAATCGATGCCGGGGCGTTCGTTTCGCGAAGCGAGGCGTTCCCCGAGGGAGACGGAACCTCAGCCCTCGGCCCCCTTCGACGCGGTGGTCTTCTTCGCGGTCGACTTCTTCGCAGCGGTCTTCTTCGCCGCCGTGGTCGTCTTCTTCGCGGCCGTCGTCTTGGCAGCCGCCGTCTTCTTCGCAGCCGCCGTCTTCGTGGCCGGCTTCTTCGCCGGAGCCTTCTTGGCGGCCGACTTCTTCGCCGTCTTCTTGGCGGGCCCCTTGGCCCGCTTCTCGGCGAGCAGTTCGTAACCGCGCTCCGGGGTGATCTCCTCGACGCTGTCGCCGGAGCGCAGCGTCGCGTTGGTCTCCCCGTCGGTGACGTACGGTCCGAAGCGGCCGTCCTTGACCACGACCGGCTTCTCGCTGACCGGGTCGGTGCCCAGCTCCTTCAGCGGCGGCTTGGCCGCGGCCCGGCCGCGCTGCTTGGGCTGGGCGTAGATCGCCAGCGCCTCCTCCAGCGTAATCGTGAAGAGCTGCTCCTCGGAGGTGAGGGACCGCGAGTCCGTGCCCTTCTTCAGGTACGGGCCGTAGCGGCCGTTCTGCGCGGTGATCTCCACGCCCTCGGCGTCGGTGCCGACGACCCGCGGCAGCGACATCAGCTTCAGGGCGTCGTCCAGGGTCACCGTGTCCAGCGCCATCGACTTGAAGAGCGAGGCCGTGCGCGGCTTGACCGCGTTCTTGCCGGTCTTCGGGGTGCCCTCGGGGAGGACCTCAGTGACGTACGGGCCGTAGCGGCCGTCCTTGGCGACGATCGTGTGCCCGGTGGCCGGGTCGGTGCCCAGCTCGAAGTCGCCGCTGGGCTTGGCGAGCAGCTCCTCCGCCAGCTCGACGCTCAGCTCGTCGGGCGCCAGGTCCTCGGGGATGTCGGCGCGCTGGTGGTTCTCGGAGTCCTTCTCGCCGCGCTCGATGTACGGGCCGTAGCGGCCGACCCGCAGCACGATGTCGTTGCCGACGGGGAACGAGGAGACCTCGCGGGCGTCGATCGCGCCGAGGTCGGTCACCAGTTCCTTGAGGCCGCCGAGGTGGTCGCCGTCGCCGTTGCCGGCCTCGGCCGCGCCGCCGGCACCCGAGCCCTCACCGAAGTAGAACCGGCGCAGCCACGGCACGGCCTGTGCCTCGCCGCGGGCGATGGCGTCGAGGTCGTCCTCCATCTTGGCGGTGAAGTCGTAGTCGACGAGCCGCCCGAAGTGCTTCTCCAGGAGGTTGACCACCGCGAAGGAGAGGAAGGACGGGACGAGCGCCGTGCCCTTCTTGAAGACGTAGCCGCGGTCGAGGATCGTGCCGATGATCGACGCGTACGTCGACGGGCGGCCGATCTCGCGCTCCTCCAGCTCCTTGACCAGCGACGCCTCGGTGTAGCGGGCCGGGGGCTTGGTGGCATGGCCGTCGACCGTCAGCTCCTCGGCGGTGAGGGCGTCGCCCTCGCTCACCTGGGGCAGCCGGCGCTCGCGGTCGTCCAGCTCGGCGTTGGGGTCGTCGGCGCCCTCGACGTACGCCTTGAGGAAGCCGTGGAAGGTGATCGTCTTGCCCGACGCGCTGAACTCGACGTCCCGGCCGTCGGCCGCCGTGCCGCCGATCTTGACGGTGACGCTGTTGCCGGTGGCGTCCTTCATCTGGGAGGCGACGGTCCGCTTCCAGATCAGTTCGTACAGCTTGAACTGATCGCCGGTCAGTCCCGTCTCGGCAGGCGTGCGGAAGCGGTCGCCGGAGGGGCGGATCGCCTCGTGCGCCTCCTGGGCGTTCTTGACCTTGCCGGCGTACGTCCGCGGCTGCGCGGGCAGGTAGTCGGCGCCGTACAGCTGCGTGACCTGGGCGCGGGCGGCGGAGATCGCCGTGTCGCTCAGGGTCGTCGAGTCCGTACGCATGTAGGTGATGTAGCCGTTCTCGTACAGCTTCTGCGCGACCTGCATGGTGGCCTTCGCGCCGAAGCCGAGCTTGCGGCTCGCCTCCTGCTGGAGCGTCGTCGTACGGAACGGGGCGTACGGCGAGCGGCGGTACGGCTTGGACTCGACGGAGCGGACGGAGAAGGCGGTGCTCTCCAGGGCGGCGGCGAGCGCGCGGGCGTTCGCCTCGTCGAGGTGGAGGGTGTTCGCGCTCTTGAGCTGTCCCAGGGAGTCGAAATCGCGGCCCTGCGCGACCCGCTTCCCGTCGACGCTCTGCAGGCGGGCGACGAGGGAAGAGGGGTCGCTCGCGTCACCGGCCCGGCCCGTCCCGAACGTGCCGGTCAGATCCCAGTACTCGGCCGAACGGAAAGCGATCCGCTCGCGTTCCCGCTCGACGACGAGCCGGGTGGCGACGGACTGGACGCGGCCCGCCGACAGGCGCGGCATGACCTTCTTCCAGAGCACCGGCGAGACCTCGTAGCCGTAGAGGCGGTCGAGGATGCGGCGGGTCTCCTGGGCGTCGACCAGCTTCTGGTTGAGCTGGCGCGGGTTGGCGACGGCGTCCCGGATCGCGTCCTTGGTGATCTCGTGGAACACCATGCGCTTGACGGGGATCTTGGGCTTGAGGACTTCCTGGAGGTGCCAGGCGATGGCCTCGCCCTCGCGGTCCTCATCGGTGGCGAGGAAGAGCTCGTCGGAGTCCTTCAGCAGGTCCTTGAGCTTCTTGACCTGCGCCTTCTTGTCGGCGTTGACGACGTAGACGGGCTGGAAGTCGTGATCGACGTCCACCCCGAGGCGGCGGACCTCACCGGTGTACTTCTCCGGCACCTCGGCGGCGCCGTTGGGAAGGTCGCGGATGTGCCCGACGCTCGCTTCGACGACGTAGCCGGGGCCGAGGTAGCCCTTGATCGTCTTCGCCTTGGCAGGCGACTCGACGATGACGAGTCGGCGGCCGCCGTTTGCGGTCTCGCTGGTCGGGGACAACTTCGCTCTTCTCTCCGGTCGACGCTGGGGACTGCCCCAGGCGTGGGGTCCGGGGTCGGGTCCTGCTTCCTTGTTCGCTCGTGACGCTGCGGAGTGTGACGGTACCTCCCGCCCCCGTGTCAAACGGGAAAAGCCCGCAACGGCCACTCGAACGGTAACCCGACCGACCCGCTTCCTGCCGCCCGGAGTGCCCACGGGCTTCCCCGGGTGTATCCGGAGCGCGATCTTTCGGTTACGCCCCGGACGGCGTCCGGAACCTCCGGAATCCGCCACGCGGAACTCTCGCGGGGCGCCCCCCCCCCAGGCACCCCGCCGGACACCTGTCTGCCGCCCGTCAGCCGCCCGTCAGCCGCTCGTCAGCCACTCGTCAGCCACTCGCCGAACGCTGGTGAGGCGCTCGTCAGAGGCAGGCCGGGGGTGGGGCGGCAACGGGCCGGCGGCGCGTCGCAGGCCCGTGTCCGAGGTGCGCGTCGCACGTACGTCAAGCACGCCTCGTACGTCCGTCAGACGCGCGTCAGACACCAGGCCCCGACCGCCAGCGCGACCACGCCGGCGATGCTCGCGACGGTCGCCGATGCGACGGGGCTCACACCCTGGGCAACGGGGCGCCGGTAGCGGACCTGGGTCGCGGTCCACGCCAGCAGACCGCCTCCGAACAGGACGAACACCACGCCCACGAAGATCGCCGGTCCACGTTCCATGGCTCCCGTGCCCCTTGTTTTCCGTCCGCGAGTACCACGCCTCACGGAGGGTGACACGCGCGGGCGGCGGCCAGGCGAAGCCGAGGTGAACAAGGGGCCGACGGGACGCCTCACGGCCCCGTCGCCCGGACGGCGACATGGCCGATTGCCGACGGTGCGCACGGCTCGTCACGGCGCGTGCCGGTGCACGTGCCGAGGGCGCCCGCTCCGTGCGCGGACGGACGTCCGGGACCGCCCGCCGCCCGCCGACCTCCGCGGCAGCGGTCGCGGCCGGGGCCGGGCCGATCCGAGGTCCTGGACGGACGTCCGGGGCCGGGCCGATCCGAGGTCCTGAATGGACGTCCGGGGCCGCCCGCCGGCCCCCGCGACCGGGGCCGGTGCCGGAGTCCGCGACCGGGGCCGGTGCCGGGGCCGGTGCCGGGGCCGGAGTCCGTGGCCCGGGAGAGCCCTCACCCCACCGGTTCGAGGAACCCCTGCTCCACCAGCAGCCGGATCTGCGCGGGCGTACGGTCCCGGAGCAGCACCGGGTCCTCCCCCAGCAGCTGCGCGATCGCGTCCAGGATGCGGCCCGCGCTCATCGTGCCGTCGCAGACGCCGGCGAACCCGGCGGCGACCGTGTCGACGCGGGTGGCCCGGCGCATGCCGCGGTTCTGCCGCAGGACCACGTGCTCCGGGTCCTCGGCGCCGGGCAGCCCGACCTGCTCCTGGACGACCTCGCCGGCCAGCGTGAAGCACGCCTCCAGCAGGGCCGCGTCGTCATGGGTGCGCAGGTAGTCGAGCCGGTCGAAGTGGGCCCGGACCGTCTCGCCGAGCGGCTGCTCGACCGGGTGCGGCCATTCCTCGACGGTGACCGAGGGTTCGGCGGCGTCGCTGCGGCGCAGCGTGATCCAGCCGAAGCCGACGGCCCGGACCCCCCGCGCCTCGAACTCGTCCAGCCACGCGTCGTACCGCGCCTGGTACGCGGCCACGTCGTCCCGGTGGTCGCCCGCGTCCCGCAGCCACAGCTCGGCGTACTGCGTGATGTCCTGCACCTCGCGCTGCACGATCCAGGCGTCGCAGCCGCGCGGCACCCAGGAGCGGAGCCGGTCCGTCCATTCCTCCCCCTCCACGTGCTGCCAGTTGGCGAGGAACTGCGCGAACCCGCCGGCGGTCAGCCGTTCCCCCGCCTGCTGAACGAGCGTGCGGCACAGATCGTCCCCGCCCATGCCGCCGTCCCGGTACGTCAGCCGGGCGCCCGGCGAGATCACGAAGGGCGGGTTGGAGACGATCAGGTCGTACCGCTCGTCCTCCCGGACCGGCGCGAAGAGCGAACCCTCGCGCAGGTCGGCGCCGTGGACCCCGGAGAGGGCGAGGGTGAGGCCGGTGATGTGCAGGGCGCGCGGGTTGACGTCGGTCGCCGTCACGCGCGTGGCGTGCCGAGAGGCGTGCAGCGCCTGGATGCCGGAACCGGTGCCGAGGTCGAGGGCGGCGGCGACGGGCGTACGGACGGTGAGCCCGGCCAGCGTCGTGGAGGCGCCGCCGACGCCCAGGACGACGCCCTCGGCGCGGCTGCCGATGCCACCCGCGCCGCCGACCGCGCAGCCCAGGTCGGAGACGATGAACCAGTCCTCGCCGTCGGACCCGCCGTAGGGCCGTACGTCGACGGTGGCGGCCACCTCGTCGCCACCGGCCCGCACCAGCCAGCCGCTCTCCAGGCAGTCGTCGACGGGCAGGATCGCCGCCACGCGCGCGTACGGCACCGGCTGCTGGAGCAGGAACAGCCGCACGAGCAGTTCGAGCGGTGTGTCGCCGCGGGTGGCGCGCAGCGCGGGGACGGTCTCGCTCCGGGAGAGCGCCGCGTAGGCGGGGGCGCCGAGCAGCTCCAGCAGTCCGTCGGCGGTGTACGAGGCCCCGAGCAGCGCGTCCCGGAGCCGGGCGGTGACGTCGGGGCGGTCGGTTGCGGGCAGCGGGGAGAGGGCGTCGGCGTTACTCACGCCCCCATTGTGACCCTGATCGCGTCCGCCGCCCGTCCGCCGCTGAGCCTCAGCTCGTCGTCGCGGACGCCGACGCCGAGGCCGACTTGCAGCTGGCCTGCTGGGCCATCGCCTGGCCGACGTCGCCCTCCTCCAGCGCCTTGAGGGCGTCGTTGCCGCTCTCGCTGAGCTTGTTCAGCTCGGTGGCGATGTCCTTGAGCCCGTCGGCGAACTTCGCCTGGTCCTCGGTGTCCAGCTCCTCGACCTGCTTCTTCAGGGAGGCGTACGACGTCGACAGCTGGTTCAGCTCGGCGACCGCGGCCTTCTGCTTCTGCTCGCCGTCCTCGACGTCCGGCGCCCCGGCCTTCTGCACCGCCGTGCCCATCGCCTTGTAGGCGTCCGACATGTCCTGGAACGCCTGGGCGTCGGTCTTCTGCACGTCGGCCGGCTGGCTGCTGTCCGAGGTCTGCTTCTGGATCGCGGCGTTGGCGGCCTCGATCTTCTTCGCCTGCGGCTGTACGCCCTCGCAGACCTGCTGGGCCCAGGAGTTCAGCTTGTCGCCGCTGTCGTCGCCGCCGCATCCCGTCAGCGCCAGTACCAGTACCGCACCGCCGGACAGTGCGGCCGCGAGCTTCTTGTTCACCGGATTGGTCCCTTCCATGGCTCTCGGCCCCGGAACATACACGCCATCCGGGCGACAACCGCGTGACCAACATCCGATACGACCGCTATTGCAGCCATTTGAACCAAGCGAGAGAAGGCTCACGGGCGCTGCGCGGACGCGCTGGTGAGGGGCACGGACGCGCTGGTGAGGGGGCGCGCAAGCGCACTCCGCAAGCGGACGGCACGTCAATACGCGCCGTCCGCCCGCAACATGGCCGCCAGCGGCTCGGCCGCCCTACGAAACCGCCGCCCGGTCCGCCGCCTCGGGTTCCCGTCCGCTGTCGCCCCCGTCCCCCATCGCGATGCCGCGACGTTTGGAGACGACCACCGCGCCGGCGATGACCAGGAAGGCGACCGCCGCGATCAGCACCCGGACCGTGACGTTCTCGTCCGGACCGTAGGAGAACTTGATCACTGCCGGCGCGATGAGCAGCGCCACCAGGTTCATGACCTTCAGCAGCGGGTTGATGGCCGGTCCGGCGGTGTCTTTGAAGGGGTCGCCGACCGTGTCGCCGATGACGGTGGCGGCGTGCGCCTCGCTGCCCTTGCCGCCGTGGTGGCCGTCCTCGACCAGTTTCTTGGCGTTGTCCCAGGCGCCGCCGGAGTTGGCGAGGAACACCGCCATCAGGGTGCCCGCGCCGATCGCTCCCGCCAGGAAGGCGCCCAGGGCGCCGACGCCCAGGGTGAAGCCGATGAAGAGGGGCGCCATCACGGCGAGCAGCCCGGGCGTGGCGAGTTCGCGCAGGGCGTCCCGGGTGCAGATGTCGACGACCTTGCCGTACTCGGGCGTCTCCGTGTGGTCCATGATCCCGGGCCGCTCCCGGAACTGCCGCCGCACCTCGAACACCACCGCCCCCGCCGACCGCGACACCGCGTTGATCGCCAGTCCGGAGAAGAGGAAGACGACCGCCGCGCCCGCGATCAGCCCGACGAGGTTGTTGGGCTGGGAGATGTCCATCATCAGGCTCATCGGCGCGCCCGCCCCGCTGAGCCGCTCGCCGACGTCCCGCGCGCCGGTGGTGATGGCGTCGCGGTACGACCCGAAGAGCGCCGCCGCCGCCAGGACGGCCGTGGCGATGGCGATGCCCTTGGTGATGGCCTTGGTGGTGTTGCCGACCGCGTCCAGGTCGGTGAGCACCTGCGCGCCCTCGCCCTCGACGTCGCCGGACATCTCGGCGATGCCCTGCGCGTTGTCGGAGACGGGTCCGAAGGTGTCCATGGCGACGATCACGCCGACCGTGGTGAGCAGACCGGTGCCGGCCAGCGCCACCGCGAACAGCGCCAGCATGATCGACGTACCGCCGAGCAGGAAGGCCCCGTAGACGCCGAGGCCGATCAACAGGGCGGTGTAGACGGCCGATTCCAGGCCGATGGAGATGCCGGCCAGGACGACGGTGGCCGGGCCGGTCAGCGAACTCTTGCCGATGTCCCTGACGGGGCGTCGGGTGGTCTCGGTGAAGTAGCCGGTGAGTTGCTGGATCAGCGCGGCCAGCACGATGCCGATCGCCACGGCGACGAGCGCGAGGACGCGCGGGTCGCCGCTCCTGCCCGCGATCGCCGCGTCGGTGACGCCGTCCAGCTCGGAGTACTTCCCCGGGAGGTAGAGGAAGACGGCCACCGCGACCAGGACGAGCGAGATCACCGCGGAGACGAAGAAGCCCCGGTTGATCGCGCTCATCCCGCCGCGGTCGGCCCGCCTCGGCGCCACCGCGAAGATGCCGATCATGGCGGTGACCACCCCGATCGCCGGGACGAGCAGCGGGAACGCCAGCCCGGCGTCCCCGAAGGCCACCTTGCCGAGGATCAGCGCGGCGACCAGGGTCACGGCGTAGGACTCGAAGAGGTCGGCGGCCATGCCCGCGCAGTCGCCGACGTTGTCGCCCACGTTGTCGGCGATGGTCGCCGCGTTGCGCGGATCGTCCTCCGGGATGCCCTGCTCGACCTTGCCGACCAGGTCGGCGCCGACGTCGGCGGCCTTGGTGAAGATGCCGCCGCCCACCCTCATGAACATCGCGATCAGTGCCGCGCCGAGCCCGAAGCCCTCCAGGACCTTCGGCGCGTCGGCCGCGTACACCAGTACGACGCAGGAGGCGCCCAGCAGGCCGAGCCCCACCGTGAACATGCCGACGACGCCGCCCGTGCGAAATGCGATCTTCATCGCTTTGTGCGAGACGAGGGTGAGATCCTTTCCCGGTTCACCCGGCCCCGGTGTCGCCTCCCGGGCCGCCGCGGCGACGCGCACATTGCTGCGCACGGCGAGCCACATGCCGATATATCCGGTGGCCGCCGAGAACGCCGCGCCGATCAGAAAGAAGATCGAACGTCCGGCCCGCTGATTCCAGTCGTCCGCGGGCAGCAGCATGAGCAGGAAGAACACCACTACGGCGAATACGCCGAGGGTGCGCAACTGCCGGGCCAGATAGGCGTTGGCGCCTTCCTGGACGGCGGCCGCGATCTTCTTCATGCTGTCGGTTCCCTCGCCGGCCGCGAGCACCTGACGCACCAGGACGCCCGCGACCACCAGCGCCGCCAGGGCCACGACGGCGATGACGGCGACGAGCAGGCGGTTGCCGTCGGTCAGTTCCGCGGCCAACCGCTGTGCGGTGGAAAGCTCCGCCATTCGTCCTCCTTGACGCTTGGGCTGAGCTCAAGATGTGGACGGATCTAGATACCTGCTGGATACCGGAACCGGTTCTCAATAGAGCATGACAAAACTATTCGACCCGTCAAGCCGAAAGAGTGATGGGTAACGCCTTTGACGCATTGACCGGACCGGACCGGACGGAGATCAATGGACGCGGTCCAGCTTTACATAATGGGACTGCCCGTAAAGGAATTCACTCGGCTCCGCACGGAACCACTGTAGGCGCGTGCCCAGGCTTCCGCACATGGCAAAGGGCCCTACGTGGTAGGGCCCTTCGGGTTCGATGGGCGTTCAGTGAGCGCCCGGTGAGCTCGGGGGTTGTCAGACCAGGGGCGGCAGGAGGGGAGGCGGGGTGGTGGGCCAGGTCATGCGGATCAGTCCGCCGTCCAGGCCGGCCTTGACCTCCACGTCGTCGACGAGCCCGCTGATGACGGCGAGGCCCATCTCGTCCTCCTCGGCCTCCGGGTCGTCGTCGGCGACGCCGGGCACACCGCCGCCGGGCGTGTGCGGCGCCTCGTCGCCGACCTCGATGGAGAACTGTTTCTCCTCCTCGATCAGCGACACCTTCACGGGCGCCGTGATGCCACCGTTCTGGTGCAGTCCCACGGCCCGGCTGCAGGCCTCGCCGACGGCGAGCCTGACCTCGTCGAGAACGGCCTCGTCCACTCCGGCCCTGCGTGCCACCGCGGCCGCCACCAGCCGGGCGGTCCGGACGTGCTCGGGCAGCGCGCTGAAGCGGAGTTCAACGGTGGCCATGCATCCCCCTCGGAACTACGGGCGTGCTGTCGAGGGACCGGGCCGCCGAAAGCCCGGCCCCCTGCTGTGACTGCGCGCCGTCCCGGACCCGGGGGCCCGGGACGGCGGTCGTCCTCAGTCGGTGGCCGCTACCGCTTCCTCGACCGAGGTGTGGATCGGGAACACCTTGGTGAGGCCGGTGATGCGGAAAATCTTCAGAATGCGCTCCTGGTTGCAGACCAGGCGCAGCGAGCCCTCGTGGGCACGCACCCGCTTCAGGCCGCCGACCAGCACGCCGAGCCCGGTGGAGTCGAGGAAGTCCACGCCCTCCATGTCGACGACAAGGTGGAAACTGCCGTCATTCACCAGCTCGACCAGCTGCTCGCGCAGCTTGGGCGCGGTATACACGTCGATTTCGCCACCGACCCTGACGATCGTGCGATCGCCCATGGTCTCGGTCGACAGGGACAGGTCCACGGATCCTCCAGCACCTTGCTATCGAGCGGTCGCCCCTCGGGGTTACCTCGGCTTGGAGCCCCCGGGACGGTTCGCCAGCCGCGATGGCATTCAATCACTTACCGGCAGGCGTACACGACGCCTTGGTCCCATTGTCCGTCACGCCAGTGACAGACTCGGTGCCGATGGCCAAGAATCACCGTTCCGATGGACTCCCGACGGACCCCGTTCCCCGGCTGGATCCGGGCGCGGTCCTGGACCGGCTCGCCGCGGGGCGGAGCCGGGCTTCGCGCATCACTCATACGGAGCACTTGCCCCCGCGCGCGGGACGCCATGCCCTCTGGCCGGACCGGATTCGCCCCGAAGTGCTCGCCGCGGTGCGGGCAGCGGGTATCGAACACCCCTGGGCCCACCAGGCCCGAGTGGTCGAGCACGCCCTCGACGGCGACTCGGTGGTCGTCGCCACGGGCACCGCCTCCGGCAAGTCCCTGGCCTATCTGGTGCCGGTCCTGTCGGCCCTCCTGGACGGCTCAGAAGCACCGAACGGCCGGGGCGCCACCGCCCTCTACCTGGCCCCGACGAAGGCTCTGGCCGCGGACCAGTGCCGGTCGGTGAAGGAACTTTCACAACCTCTCGGGACCGCGGTGCGCGCCGCCGTCCACGACGGCGACACCGCGTTCGAGGAACGCGAATGGATTCGTCAGTACGCCACCTTCGTCCTCACCAATCCGGACATGCTGCACCGCGGCATCCTGCCCGCCCACCCTCGCTGGTCCTCCTTCCTCAAGGCGCTGAAGTACGTCGTCATCGACGAATGCCACACCTACCGCGGCGTGTTCGGCTCGCACGTCGCCCAGGTCCTGCGCCGGCTGCGCAGGCTCTGCGCCCGCTACGGCTCCTCCCCCGTCTTCCTGCTGGCCTCCGCCACCGCCGCCGAGCCCGCGACGGCCGCCCGCCGGCTCACCGGCCTGCCGGTGGTGGAGGTCGCGGACGACGCCTCACCCCGTGGCGAACTGGTGTTCGCCCTCTGGGAACCGCCGTTGACCGAACTGGAGGGCGAGAAGGGCGCACCCGTCCGCCGCACCGCCACCGCCGAGGCCGCCGACCTGCTCACCGACCTCACCGTGCAGGGCATGCGCTCCATCGCCTTCGTCCGCTCCCGGCGCGGCGCCGAACTGATCTCCGTCATCGCCCAGGAACGCCTCGCCGAGGTGGACCGGTCGCTGACCCGGCGGGTCGCGGCGTACCGCGGCGGCTATCTGCCCGAGGAACGCCGCGCCCTCGAACGCGCCCTGCACTCCGGTGAACTCCTCGGGCTCGCGGCGACCAACGCCCTGGAACTCGGCGTCGACATCTCCGGCCTGGACGCCGTGGTGATCGCCGGCTATCCGGGCACCCGCGCCTCGCTGTGGCAGCAGGCGGGGCGGGCGGGGCGGTCCGGGCAGGGGGCGCTGGCCGTCCTGGTCGCCCGCGACGACCCGCTGGACACCTTCCTCGTCCACCACCCCGAGGCCCTCTTCGACCAGCCCGTGGAGTCCACCGTCCTCGACCCCGACAACCCGTACGTACTCGCCCCGCACCTGTGCGCGGCGGCGGCCGAGCTGCCGCTGACGGAGGAGGACCTGGAGCTGTTCGGCCCGGCGTGCGAGGAGCTGCTGCCGCAGCTGGAGGCCGCGAAGCTGCTCCGGCGCCGCACCCGGGCCTGGCACTGGACGCGCCGCGAACGGGCCGCCGACCTCACCGACATCCGCGGCGAGGGCGGCCGCCCGGTCCAGGTCGTCGAGGAGGGCACGGGCCGGCTCCTCGGCACGGTCGACGCCGGCGCCGCCCACACCACGGTCCACGAGGGCGCGGTCCATCTGCACCAGGGGCGCACGTATCTGGTCCGGTCGCTCGACCTGGACGACTCGGTCGCCCTGGTCGAACAGGCCAGTCCGCCGTACTCCACGGTGGCCCGTGACACCACCGCCATCTCCGTCCTGGAGACCGACATCGAGGTCCCCTGGGGCGACGGCCGCCTGTGCTACGGCTCCGTCGAGGTCACCAACCAAGTGGTCTCCTTCCTGCGCCGCCGGCTGATCACCGGCGAAGTCCTCGGCGAGACGAAACTCGACCTGCCTCCCCGTACGCTGCGCACCCGAGCCGTGTGGTGGACGGTCACCGAGGACCAGCTCGACGCCGCCCGGATCAACCCGGAGATCCTCGGCGGCGCCCTGCACGCCGCCGAACACGCGTCGATCGGCATGCTGCCCCTCTTCGCGACCTGCGACCGCTGGGACATCGGCGGCGTGTCCATCCCCCTGCACCCCGACACGCTCCTCCCCACGGTCTTCGTCTACGACGGTCATCCCGGCGGCGCGGGCTTCGCGGAGCGCGCCTTCCACACGGCCCGCGCGTGGCTCACCGCGACCCGCGAGGCCATCGCCTCCTGCGAGTGCGACGCCGGCTGCCCGTCCTGCATCCAGTCCCCCAAGTGCGGCAACGGCAACGACCCGCTGCACAAGAGGGGCGCGGTACGGCTGCTCACGGTGCTGCTGCGGGGGGCTCCGGGGGAGGCGGGGGCGCCGGTACGGGAGCAGGAGGCTCCGGGCGAGGCGGGGGAGCCGCCGGGGGAAGTGCCGTCGCCGGGCCCGCACGGGCCCTGACCTGCGCCGCGAACGGCCCCCGCCCCGACGCGGCCGTCACGTCCGACACCTGCCCGGTGAGCACGCACCGCACGATCCGCGTGCCCTGCGCCCGGGCCACCCGGTCCGCACTGGAGCACGCCCCGGCACCGCCCCGCGCCCAGTGGTCCGCGGCCGCGAGTGCCGCGAGGTCGGCACCGCCGGCCGCCCGGTGCCGGGCCACCACGGCCTGCCCCAGGGCCAGGACGACGCCGAAGACCACGCACAGCACCGCGATGACACCGACGCTCCAGACGGTGGCGGAGCCGCGGTCGGAGTGCCGGTCGGAGCACCGGCCGGAGTGCCCGCAGGAGTACCGGCCGCGGGCCGGGAACCGCTGGGACCGCCGGAACCGCCCAGGCGCCCCTCGACAGCCCCCGCCGCCGCCCCTCACGGCGCCGCCTCCACCGTCCGCTCCACCGAGGCCACGGCCTCCTCCCGTACCTCGAACGGCAGCCCGCTCAGCACCGGTGGCCTCGCCACCACGACCACCCGGACCTGTTCCGCCTCCCGGCCGACCGTGACCTCCGCGCCGTCCGGAGCCGCCGCCCGGGTGACCTCGACGACCGCCTCGGCGGGATCCTGCCGGGCCGCGGCGCGGGCCCCGGTGCGGGCCGCGTCCACACACTGGATCTGCGCGGCCACCACCAGCAGCGCCCACACCAACGCCATGGCGAACATGACCAGCACCGGGAGCGCCACGGCAGTCTCGGCGGTCACGAACCCCCCGTCGGCCCTGCGGCCCGCGCCCCTCTCACATCCGCGCATCGAGCGCCTGCTTGACGATGCGTTCCAGCTCACCGCTGACCGTTCCGCTGGTCACCACCTTGTAGAGGACCACCGCGAACGCCACCGCCGCCACGATGCCCATCGCGTACTCCGACGTGACCATTCCCGCGTCCCGCCGCGCGGCTCCGCCCGTCCAGCGCACCGCACGCACCCTGCACACCAGGGCACGCAACCGCGCCCGAACCATTCGACCCATCTCGACCCCCGTGGGATTCACTGCTTTTCTGACGTTTCTCGCTGTTCTCACTCGTCCGCATCGCCCGGCGCCGCCTCAGCCACCACCTCCCCCTCCCAGCACCCCGCCCGCCAGACCGATCACCACCGGCAGCACGCCCACCGCGATGAACGCGGGCAGGAAGCACAGGCCCACCGGTGCGGTCACCGCGACGGCCGCTCGCCGGGCCCGTGCCGTGGTCGCGCGGGCCCGGTCCGCGCGGGCCTGTCCGGCGAGACGCGCGACCGGGCCGGCCGCGGGCAGCCCGGATTCGTCGGCACGTTCCAGCAGGCGCGCCAGCGCGGAGGCACCCGGCACCACGGCCAACTCGCGCCACGCGCCGCCCGGTTCACCGCCCAGCCGGACCTCCGCCGCGCCACGGGCCAGCGCATCGCCGACCGGACCGCCGAGGGCATCGCCCACGGCCCGGGCGGCGTCCACCGGGCCGGCCCCCGCCGCGATGCAGGCCGCCAGCAGGTCCGCCGCCAGGGGCAGTTGCCGTGCCGCGTCCGCACCGTCGCTCCGGGCGGCGGTGCCCGTGGGGGGCCGCCGCCGCTGCCAGTGCCACAGCCCCGCCGCGACGGCCGTCCCCAGCACAAGGCCCGTGCCGCCGCCGACCAGCGCCCATCCCGCGCCCGCCGTGCCCACCAGGGGCAGCCACGCGCGGAGCCGTCGGCCGAGGGCGTCCACCCGCGGGGCGCCGCGCGTCCGCCCCGGAAGCAGCAGCGCGGTGAGCCGACGCCGTGCCTTTCCCTCGCGCCGGGCGTCCCACGCCCACCCCACCAGCCACCCGGCGAGCGACAGCGTCCCCATGACCGCCCCCAGGCTGTGGACAACATTCCCGTTCACGCCTCCGCCTCCGCTCGCCGCACGATCCCGTTCACCCACCACATCCCGAGCCCCTCCAGCACGCCGCCGACCAGCAGACAGCCCAGCCCCGCCCCGCTGTGCAGCAGGACGCGCAGCGGATCGGCCCCGAGGGCCACCCCGAACAGCAGGCCCAGGACCGGCAGGCCGGCCAGCATCACGGCGGTGGCCCGGGCCCCGGCCAACTGGGCGCGCAGATCGGCCCGTCGGTCCCGTTCGGCACGCAGCGCCCCCGCCAGCCGGTCCAGTCCCGTGGCGAGACCCGCGCCCTGGTCGACGGCGACCCGCCAGCACGCGGCCAGGCCCCGCAGCCCTTCGGCACCCGGTTGCCGCGCCGCCGTCGCGAGCGCGCCCGGCACGTCCCCGCCGAACCGGGCCGCCGCCAGCACCGCCGCCTGCCCGTCGCCGAGCCCGCCGGACTCCCGCGCGGCGCACAGCAGCGCCTCACCGGGCTGCCGTCCCGCCCGTACCTCGCCCGCCAGGAACGCGCACAGCGCGATCACCGCGTCCTGCCGCCGCTCCCGGGCACGTCGCGCCCGGCCGGCCAGCCGCGCCCGGCGCAGTACCGGAACCCCGGCCGCTCCCATGACGAGCGGCAGGACCGACGTCCCCAGCAACGCCAGCACCAGCCCGGCCACCGGGGACCACCACTCGGCCCGCAGCCGCCCCCGGAGCCGGCGCAGCCCGTCCGTCAGCCGGATGACACTCACCGTCACCCGATCGGCTCCCGGCGCTCCGCTCCCGCCCGCACCACCGCCCACACCACCGTCCGCCCCGCCTCCCGCCTCGCCGCCGGCCCCGCCGCCCGCGAGCAGCAGACGTGCCCGCCGCGCCCCGGACTGCCGCTCACCGGCCAGCCAGGCGGCGGCTGCGAGACAGACCAGGGCCGCCGCCGTCGACAGCTCGCTCACCTCGCTCACTTCACTCACCCCCCGTACTCCCCTCACCTGCCAGCAGCCCCCTGAGCCGCGCCCACCCCCGCTCCGGCACGAAGGCCTCCTCGCCCCACCGCAGCGCCGGCACCGTCCGCACCAGCCCCGCGGGGTCCCTCTCCAGCACCCGCACCTCCGCGATCCGCCGCCGCCCGGTGCGGTCCCGTACGAGGTGGAGCAGCACCGACAGCGCGGCGGCCACCTGGCTGTGCAGGGCGGCCCGGTCGAGGCCTGCGGCCGTGCCGAGCGCTTCCAGACGGGCCGGGACGTCCGCCGCGGCGTTGGCGTGGACGGTTCCGGAACCGCCCTGATGGCCGGTGTTGAGGGCCGCCAGCAGATGGACCACCTCGGGTCCCCGTACCTCGCCGACGACCAGCCGGTCCGGCCGCATCCGCAGCGCCTGGCGCACCAGGTCCTCCAGCGTCACCAGGCCCGCGCCCTCCTGGTTGGCCGGTCTGGCCTCCAGGCGTACGACGTGCGGGTGGTCCGGCCGCAGCTCCGCGGAGTCCTCGGCCAGCACGATCCGCTCCCCGGCATCGACCAGCCCGAGCAGGGCGCTCAGCAGCGTCGTCTTGCCGCTGCCCGTACCGCCGCTGACCAGGAAGGACAGCCGGGCGTCCAGCAGGGCGCGCAGCACCCGGTCGCCGCCCGGCGGCACCGTCCCCGCCGCGACCAGCTCGTCGAGCGTGAACGCGCGCGGACGCACCACCCGCAGCGACAGGCAGGCGCAGCCGACGGCGACCGGCGGCAGCACCGCGTGCAGCCGCGTCCCGTCGGGCAGCCGGGCGTCGGCCCAGGGCCGGGCGTCGTCGAGGCGGCGCCCGGCGACGGCCGCGAGCCGCTGCGCGAGCCGCCGTACCGCTCCGGCGTCCGTGAAGGACACGGAGGTCAGCTCCAGACCGCCGCCCCGGTCCACCCAGACCCGGTCCGGAGCGGACACCAGTACGTCGGTCACCGACGGGTCGGCGAGCAGCGGCTCCAGGGGCCCGCTGCCGACGAGTTCGGACCGCAGCCGCTCGGCGGCACCGAGGATCTCGGCGTCCCCGAGCACGCGTCCCTGCGCGCGCAGGGCCTGCGCCACGTGCGCGGGCGTCGGTTCCGCCCCGCTCTCGGCGAGCCGGCGCCGCACGCCGTCGAGCAGTGCCGCCGGCATGCCGGCACCGGGCTCCTGGCGTCCCCGTACCGCACCGCCCCCGCGACCGCGATCATCCGCCGGCATCAAGGACTCGTGGCGGCCCCGCACCACACCGCCCCCGCGCCCAGGACCACGACCGCCCACCGGCTCCGGGAACGCCCGGTGCTCCCGAACGGCGCCACCGCCCCTCCCGTGACCGGCGTACCGGTGGCCGTCCCGTCCCTCCGGCGCCCTCATCCGGTCCTCGCCTCCGTCAGCGCCCGCTCCCAGAACTCCCGGCAGAAGCGCGCCAGCGGTCCGCGGGCGGCGGCCCCCGGCGGCCGGCCGCCGTCGATGGCGCGCGGCAGCCCGGGCTCGTCCGGAACCTCACCGGCGAGCGGCAGTCCGAGCAGCCGCGCCACCTCCCGGTCGTCGAGTCCCGGCGCGTACGGCCCGCGCACCGCGACCCGCAGGTCGCCCAGGACCATGCCGACGGCGGCGGCGACCCGGCCCGCCGCCGCGACCGCCCGCAGCTCGGCGGGGACGACGAGCAGCCCGAGGTCGAGCTGGGCGAGGACCTCGGCCGCCCCGTCGTCGATCCGGCGCGGCAGGTCGACGACGACCGCCCCGCCCCGGCGCCGGGCCGCGGCGAGTACCGCGCGGACGGCCGGCGGCGGCACGGCGACGCGGTCGCCGCGGTCCCAGCTGAGCACCCGCAGGGAGTGCAGTGCGGGCAGCGACTCCTCCAGGGCGCCGCCGCCGACCCGTCCGCGCGAGGCGGCGAACGCGGGCCAGCGCAGCCCCTCGGTGGTCTCGCCGCCGAGCAGCACGTCGAGTCCGCCGCCCAGCGGGTCGGCGTCCACCAGCAGGGTGCGCAGCCCCTCCCGTGCGGAGGTGACGGCGAGCGCGCAGGCCAGGGTGGAGGCCCCGGCACCGCCCCGGCCGCCGATGACGCCGACGGTGAGCGCCGGGCGGCCGACGCCCTCGGCGACGTCGGCGATGCGGTCGATCAACCACTGTTCGCCGTCGGGCAGCATCAGGACGTGGTCGGCGCCGATCTCGACGGCGCGCCGCCATACGCCGGGGTCGTCCTGGTCACGGCCGACCAGCACCACCTGGCGTCTGCGGGGTGCTCCCCGCACCCGGCGGGCGGCGTCGTCGCCCACCAGGACGAGCGGCGCGGTCTCCCAGCCGCCCCGGCGCTCGGGCACCGTGGGACGCACCTCGGGTGTGGCGCCCGCCGCCGCGCACAGCCGCAGCAGGTCGTCGAGCAGGTCGGGATCCTCGGTGACGATCAGCGGTCCGCTCTGCCGTCCTCCGGCGGCGGACGGCGGGTCGTGCGTGACTGTTCCGGTCATGGTGGTGTCCCCCTCAGGCGTCTCGCGCGGCCTGTGGGGCCCCGCGATTCCCAATCGTGTGAAGAACCGGCGAGCGGCCTCCATATGAGCGGCCGGCGAAAACCGGCAGCCCGCGTCCGACAAACGGAAGCCGCCGTGAACTCGGCGCGACCGGGACGCGTTGGAATCACGGTGCAGCGATCCGGGAAATCGTGTGGATCTTGGTCGATAACTGTGGACAACTCGGCGATTGTGAATATCGCCGTCACCCGAACCGGTGAGTGCCCGCACACTCCCCGCAGGACTGGGTACGACTGCCGCAGAGCAGCACAACGACTACCCACAGTGACGTTCAGCGATCACGGAGGACGAGCGTGGATGATCAGAGAAAGGTCGCGGCCGGCGTCCGCGGCATAGGCAGAAACCCGTCCGGACATGCGACGACCCCCGCCGGGGGGGAGAGCGGGGGTCGTCTCCACGGCCGACTCGGGGGGGGAGGAGTCGGACCGGGTTAGCACGGTCGCGAACGATCCGTGACTTCCATGGTGTACCCGAGAGCCTTCTCAGGCAAACCCACACGCCCCACGATACGCCGAATGGGGTGCGCCTATGCTCAGGGCGTGGAAAACCACTCGTCGACCCACTCCGCGCCCCACTCCGCGCCCCACTCGACACCCCGCACCGCGGCCTTCTTCGACCTGGACAAGACGGTCATTGCGAAGTCGAGCACACTGACGTTCAGCAAGTCGTTCTACCAAGGCGGCCTGATCAACCGCAGGGCTGTCATGCGTACCGCATATGCCCAGTTCGTCTTCCTCGCCGGCGGCGCCGACCACGACCAGATGGAGCGGATGCGCGAGTACCTCTCCGCGCTCTGCCGGGGCTGGAACGTCGAGCAGGTCAAGGAACTCGTCGCCGAGACCCTGCACGATCTGATCGACCCGATCATCTACGACGAGGCCGCGTCCCTGATCGAGGAGCACCACACGGCCGGCCGGGACGTGGTGATCGTCTCCACGTCGGGCGCCGAGGTCGTCGAGCCGGTCGGCGCGCTCCTCGGGGCCGACCGGGTCGTGGCCACCCGCATGGTGGTGGGCGAGGACGGCTGCTTCACCGGCGAGGTGGAGTACTACGCGTACGGCCCGACGAAGGCCGAGGCGATCCGCGAGCTGGCCGCCTCCGAGGGGTACGACCTCGCCCGCTGCTACGCCTACAGCGACTCGGCCACCGACCTGCCGATGCTGGAGGCGGTCGGCCACCCGCACGCCGTGAACCCGGACCGCGCGCTGCGCCGCGAGGCACTCGCGCGCGCGTGGCCGATCCTCGACTTCCACCGGCCGGTCCGGCTCAAGCAGCGCGTCCCCGGTTTCTCCGTACCGCCCCGTCCGGCGCTGGTCGCCGCCGCCGCGATAGGCGCCGCGGCGGCCACGGCGGGGCTCGTCTGGTACGCGGCCGGCCGGCGCCGGGCGACGGCGGCGTGACGCCGTACCGGGTCTCGCACCGGTCCCCCACGCGTCCCGTTTGCACTTAATGCTGAATTTGAACTTAAAAGTAAAGAAGTGTGGGCACCACTTCCGCTTGTCCCCCGCCTGGAGTACAAAGGACTCAACGGCCCGCGAGACCAAGGGCATCCGAGAGGATCTCCTCAACAACGCACATGGCCCCACGGACCGAGCATGGTCATCGGGCACCCACGCGACGTCGACCCGTCGATTACGGGCCAGCCGCACCAGGTGACGGGCGAAGTTCCCGACCTGATGGGCGACATAACGAGGACGCCTGGTAACCCGGTGAGCATGCCAGCGGCGGTACGGATTCCCGTACCGCCGCAACCTGTTCTGCCCCCTGTCCCGTTCTGCCCCCTGTCCCCCTACGCCGCCCCGCGCTGCAGCGCCTCGCACACGGCTGTCGACTCCCGCGCCCCCAGCACGACCGCCTTGCCGCAGTGCTCGATCCAGGCGGCCATGCCCTCCGCGGTCCCGGAGACATATCCGTCGAGGGCCGTGAGACACGCCGCCCGGCCCAGCTCGGCGTACCCGACCTCGGCCGGGCAGACCGACTTCGGGTCCAGGCCGCTGCCGACCAGGACGATCCGTTCGGCCGCCCGCGCGACCAGGCCGTTGTGGGAGGTGAACGGGCGCAGCGCGAGCAGCTCGCCGTGCACGACGGCGGCCTGCACCAGCGCCGGCGCGGAACTGCCCGCGACGAGCAGGGCCGCCAGCCCCTCCAGGCGGCCGTGCGCCTCCTCGGCACCCGGCAGCGCCAGCTCGACCAGGGGCTCGTCGACCGGCTCCCCCGCCTGCCGCGGGCGCCCCACCCGGTCGTCCTCGTCCGCCGCCGCCACCAGGTGCAGCCGGGCCAGCACCCGCAGCGGCGACTGCCGCCAGACGGACAGCAACTGCCCCGCCTCGGCGGTCAGCCGCAGCGCCGCGCCCACCGTGCGCGCCTCGCCGTCACCGCTGAAGTCGGAACGCCGGCGCACCTCCTCCAGAGCCCAGTCGGCACCGGCGAGCGCCGCCGAGCCGCGCGCCCCGCGCAGCGCCGCCTCGGAGGTGATCTCGTTGCTGCGGCGCCGCATGATCCGGTGGCCGTAGACCCGGTCCACGGCCTTGCGCACGGACTCCACGGACTCGGCCACGCCGGGCAGCGCGCCCAGGGCCGCCAGGGGATCGGACTCGGCGGTCGCGCCTGTCGTACTCATGAGTACGACAGTAGCCGTGCCGTCACCGCTTCTCGGCCGTCGCCCCGGGCACCCCCTTGGGAGCCGGTGCCGGGTCGGCCGACAGGTACGACGCCCAGCCCTTGGCCGGGGCCTCGCCGACACCCAGGTCGCGCAGCTTGCGCAGCGTCCCCGGGTCCTGCGCGTCCAGCCAGTCCGCGAGCTGCCGGAAGGAGACGCAGCGCACCTCCTCCTTGGTGCACACCGCCTCGACGACCTCCTCCACGGCGCGCATGTACGTGCCGCCGTTCCAGGACTCGAAGTGGTTGCCGATGATCAGCGGGGCACGGTTGCCGTCGTAGGCGCGGCGGAAGCCCTGGAGGAGGCCGTCGCGCATCTGGTCGCCCCAGTACTCGTGCATGGCCGGGTCGCCCTGGGTGGTGCCGCCCGACTGGTTGACCATGAAGTTGTAGTCCATGGTGAGCTGCTCGTAGGAGTGCCCGGGGAAGGGCACCAGCTGCATCGACAGGTCCCACAGGCCGTTCTTCTTCTTGGGCCACACCTGGTCGTTGACGCCGCTGCTGTCGTAGCGGAAGCCCATCTCGGCGGCGGCCCGGGTGAAGTTCTTCCGGCCCTCCAGGCAGGGCGTGCGGGCGCCGATGAGTTCCTTGTCGTAGTCGAAGGGCAGCGGCGCGGCCTTGGTCGACCCGGTGTTGGTCTTCCAGGTCTTCACGAACCGCTTCGCCTGGCGGATCTCGTCCTTCCACTCCTCCACCGACCACTCGCCGACCCCGCCGTCGGCGCCGCAGAAGTGGCCGTTGAAGTGGGTGCCGATCTCGTTGCCCTCCTGCCAGGCCAGGCGGAGCTGCTCGACGGTGTCGGCGATGCCCCGCTCGTCGCCGAAGCCGATGTCGGAGCTGCCCGGGGAGTGCTGCGGCGGCCGGTACTGGTCCCGTTTCTCCTCCGGCAGCAGGTACACGCCGCTGAGGAAGTACGTCATCGTCGCGTCGTTGGCCTTGGCCACCTCGCGGAAGTGGGAGAACAGCTTCTGGCTGTCCTCGCCCGCGCCGTCCCAGGAGAACACCACGAACTGCGGCGGTTTCTGGCCCGGCCTCAGCCGCTCGGGTCTGGGCAGGTGCGGCTGCGCGCCGGTGTAGGCGGTGGATCCGTCGCCGATCAGCCGGACCGCGTGGTGCGCGCCCGGAGCCTGCTTCGCCCTCGGTCCGTGCGCGCCCGCGCCGGAGTCCTCGGCGCCGCAGCCGGCCAGCGACGCGGCGCAGACCGCGGCGATCACGGAACCGGCGGTGACCCGACGGCCGGCGGCGGTCCTGCGGGGGGCGGTGATCCTGTGGTTGGCGGCCAATCCGCCCACCTTCTTCCTTCTCTCGGGCCAACGCCGATGAGGCGATGTCGGGTGCCGCGCCGGCAGTGCCGTGCCGACGGCGCCGACAAGCTCGCACGGAACCGAGAAGGAATTAGTACGACAAGCCGATGAAATAACTCCCTTCACCCTTACGAGCGCTTCATTGCTCCAAATGGGGGCAAAAACTATTCCCGGCCTTTACTTTGCATTACGATCCATTTACTCAGCGTGAGAAATTCGGCGCTGAGGCATCCCGCCGCTGTACGCCGTGACCCACGGCCGCGACCGACCCCGCCCCGAGCGGGACCACCCAGCAACGCGACCGCGCAGCCCCGGAGGAGACGGGAAAACATGTCAGCCTGCGTTCCCACCCGTGCCGACTCGGCCAGTCCCAAGCACGTTCATCCGCCGCACAGCCCGCCACAGGGCCCGCGCCGCTTCCGTATCGCCGGCGCCGACGTGTCGGCCTCCATCGCGGTCTTCCTGATCGCCCTTCCCCTGTCCCTGGGCATCGCCCTCGCCACCGGCGCCCCCCTCCAGGCCGGCCTCGTCGCCGCCGCGGTGGGCGGCATCGTCGGTGGCCGGCTCGGCGGCTGCCCGCTCCAGGTCAGCGGACCGGCCGCCGGTCTGACGGTGGTCACCGCCGACCTCATCCAGCAGTACGGCTGGCGCGCGACCTGCGCCATCACGGTCCTCGCCGGCCTCGCCCAGCTCGGCCTGGGCTGTCTGCGCGTGGCACGCACGGCGCTCGCCG
Organism: Streptomyces sp. NPDC016677; assembly: GCF_055562815.1. Taxonomy (NCBI): domain Bacteria; kingdom Bacillati; phylum Actinomycetota; class Actinomycetes; order Kitasatosporales; family Streptomycetaceae; genus Streptomyces; species Streptomyces sp. NPDC016677. The sequence goes on from NZ_JBVHEO010000016.1 coordinate 115,686, forward strand.
TCAGCCCGGCCATCGTGCACGGCATGCTGGCCGGCATCGGCGTCACCATCGCCGTCGCCCAGCTCCACATCGTCCTGGGCGGCAGCCCGCAGAGCTCCGTCCCCGACAACCTGCGGGCGCTTCCCGCCCAGTTGGCCGGCCTGCACGCGGCCGACGTGTCGGCGAGCGCGCTGACCCTCGCGCTCCTGCTGCTCTGGCCCCGGCTCCCCGGCCGGGTCGGGAAGCTGCTGCGCACCATCCCGGCCGCGCTCGTCGCCGTCGCCGGGGCCACCGCGGTCGCCGCCCTCATCGGGCTCCGGCTGCCCAAGGTCGACCTGCCGTCCTGGAGCAGCCACGCGCTGGCCGCGCTGCCCGACGGCCCGGCGCTCGGCGTCGTCGCCGCCGTCCTCACCATCACCCTGGTGTGCAGCGTGCAGTCGCTGCTCGGCGCGGTCGCCGTGGACAAGCTGGTCGCCGCCCGCGCGGACCTGTCCGGCCGCGTCGGACGCTCCAACCTCGACCGCGAGCTGCTCGGCCAGGGGGCGTCCAACATCGTCTCCGGCGCGCTCGGCGGCCTGCCCATCGCGGGCGTCGCCGTCCGCAGCACGGCGAACGTGAACGCGGGCGCGGTGAGCCGGAACTCCACGATGCTGCACGGCGTTCTCGTAGTGATCGCCACGCTGCTGATGGTCCCGGTGCTGGAGCTGATCCCGCTCGCCTCGCTCGCCGCCCTGGTCATGGCCGTCGGCATCCAGATGGTGTCGCTGAACCACATCCGCACGGTCACCCGCCACCGTGAGGTCCTGGTCTACGCGGTCACCACCGCGGGCGTGGTGTTCCTCGGCGTCCTGGAGGGCGTCGCGCTGGGCATCGCCGTCGCCGTCGGCGTCGCCCTGCACCGCCTCACCCGCACCCGCATCACCCACACCGAGACGGAAGGAGCCCACCACGTCCATGTGCGCGGCCAGTTGACGTTCCTGGCGGTGCCCCGGCTCAGCCGCGCCCTGCACCAGGTCCCCCAGGGGACCGACGTCGTCGTGGAGCTGGACGGTTCGTTCATGGACCACGCGGCCTACGAGACGCTCCAGGACTGGCAGAAGACGCACACCGCGCGGGGCGGCACCGTCGACATCACCGGCCGCCGGCCCGGCACGCGCATCTCCGAACCCGCCGACGACTCGGGGAACTGCCGCTGCCGTCCCTGGACGGCCTGGCGCAACCACCAGTGCGAACCCCCGCCGCCCACACTCCCGACCGGCGAGCCGCAGCACGGGGGCGAACGGTCCAGCGGCCGTGCCCTCGCCCGCGGCATCAGCGTCTTCCAGCGCAACACCGCGCCCCTGGTCCGCGGCGAGCTGGCCCGGCTGGCCCGCGAGGGACAGCAGCCCTCCCAGCTCTTCCTCACCTGTGCCGACTCCCGGCTGGTCACCTCGATGATCACCTCCAGCGGACCGGGTGACCTCTTCACCGTGCGCAACGTGGGCAACCTCGTCCCGCTGCCCGGCGAGGAGAGCGGCGACGACTCGGTGGCCGCCGCCATCGAGTACGCGGTGGACGTGCTGAAGGTGCGGTCCATCACGGTGTGCGGGCACTCGGGGTGCGGCGCGATGCACGCGCTCCTCCACTCCGAGCCCGGGGGCGCGCTGACGCCGCTGAAGCGGTGGCTGCGGCACGGCCGGCCGAGTCTGGAGCGGATGACCCAGGACGACGGTTCCTGGGCGCCGCTGGCCGGACGCCGGCCCGCCGACACCGCGGAGCTGCTCTGCCTGACCAACGTGGTCCAGCAGCTGGAGCACCTGCGGGCCCACGAGTCGGTCGCCCGCGCCCTGCGGGAGGGCACGCTGGAACTGCACGGCATGTACTTCCATGTGGGCGAGGCCCAGTCGTACCTGCTCGTGGAGGAAGCCGGCGCGGAGGTCTTCGATCCCGTCCGGGAAGCGGACCAGCCCGCCTGACCGACCGGCGCGCCGGCGCTCCGGCGCGTCCGCCCGCCGGGTGTGACCTGTGAAAAGCGGGGCAGGGCTGAACTCCGGCCGTCCGGCGTCCGTGGGTAGGGATGGCCCCGGTGCCCCGGTGACGCCGGACCGCCGGAGCGAGCCCCGCTCCGCCAACAGGTCTACACCAGTTGTCCGTCAACGGCCCTTGTCAGCGGACCGCACGGTCTGATGAGCTGTGGCCTGGGACACAGCGGACAACCCGCGGACAACCCTGGGAAAGGGAGATGTCGTGAGCAATGAATCCTTGGCCAACCTGCTCCGTGAAGAGCGCAGGTTCGCGCCGCCCGCCGACCTGGCCGCCCACGCCAACGTCACGGCCGAGGCGTACGAACAGGCCAAGGCTGACAGGCTCGGCTTCTGGGCCGCGCAGGCCCGCAGGCTGAGCTGGGCGAAGGAGCCGACCGAGACACTGGACTGGTCGAACCCGCCGTTCGCCAAGTGGTTCCAGGACGGCGAGCTGAACGTCGCGTACAACTGCGTGGACCGGCACGTCGAGGCCGGGCACGGGGACCGCGTCGCCATCCACTTCGAGGGCGAGCCCGGCGACAGCCGCGCGATCACCTACGCCGAGCTGAAGGACGAGGTCTCCAAGGCCGCCAACGCCCTGCTGGAGCTGGGCGTGCGCAAGGGCGACCGGGTCGCCGTCTACATGCCGATGATCCCCGAGACGGCCATCGCGATGCTGGCCTGCGCCCGTATCGGCGCCGCCCACTCGGTGGTCTTCGGCGGCTTCTCCGCGGACGCCCTCGCCACCCGCATCCAGGACGCCGACGCGCGCGTGGTCATCACCTCCGACGGCGGCTACCGGCGCGGCAAGCCCTCCGCGCTCAAGCCCGCCGTCGACGACGCCGTCGAGCGCGCCGGGAACGTCGAGCACGTCCTCGTCGTCCGCCGCACCGGCCAGGACGTCGCCTGGAACGACTCCCGCGACAAGTGGTGGCACGAGACCGTCGACCGGCAGTCCGCCGAGCACACGCCGGAGGCGTTCGACGCCGAGCACCCGCTGTTCATCCTGTACACGTCCGGTACGACGGGCAAGCCGAAGGGCATCCTGCACACCTCCGGCGGTTATCTGACCCAGACGGCGTACACCCACTGGGCGGTCTTCGACCTCAAGCCGGAGACCGACGTCTACTGGTGCACCGCCGACGTCGGCTGGGTCACCGGACACTCGTACATCGTCTACGGGCCGCTCGCCAACGGCGCCACGCAGGTCATGTACGAGGGCACGCCCGACACCCCGCACCAGGGCCGCTTCTGGGAGATCGTGCAGAAGTACGGCGTCACGATCCTCTACACCGCGCCCACCGCGATCCGGACGTTCATGAAGTGGGGCGACGACATCCCCGCCAAGTTCGACCTGTCCTCGCTGCGCGTCCTCGGCTCGGTCGGCGAGCCGATCAACCCCGAGGCGTGGGTCTGGTACCGCAAGAACATCGGCGCGGACACCACGCCCGTCGTCGACACCTGGTGGCAGACCGAGACCGGCGCCATGATGATCTCCCCGCTGCCGGGCGTCACCGAGGCCAAGCCGGGCTCCGCCCAGCGCGCGCTGCCCGGCATCTCCGCCACCGTCGTCGACGACGAAGCCAACGAGGTACCGGACGGCGGGGGCGGCTACCTGGTCCTCACCGAGCCGTGGCCGTCGATGCTGCGCACCATCTGGGGCGACGACCAGCGGTTCATCGACACGTACTGGTCCCGGTTCGAGGGCAAGTACTTCGCCGGGGACGGCGCCAAGAAGGACGACGACGGCGACATCTGGCTGCTCGGCCGGGTCGACGACGTGATGCTGGTCTCCGGGCACAACATCTCCACCACCGAGGTCGAGTCCGCGCTGGTCTCCCACCCCTCGGTCGCCGAGGCGGCCGTGGTCGGCGCCGCCGACGAGACCACCGGACAGGCCATCGTCGCCTTCGTCATCCTGCGCGGCACGGCGGCGGAGACGGAGGAACTGGCCGGACAGCTCCGGGACCACGTCGGCGCCACGCTCGGCCCGATCGCCAAGCCCAAGCGCATCCTGCCGGTGGCCGAGCTGCCCAAGACCCGCTCCGGCAAGATCATGCGCCGGCTGCTGCGGGACGTGGCGGAGAACCGGCAGCTCGGTGACGTGACCACGCTCACCGACTCGACGGTGATGGACCTGATCCAGTCCCGGCTGCCCGCGGCACCGAGCGAGGACTGACAGAAGCAGGTCACGGAGGGCGCCCGGCGCGCCGGGCGCCCTCCGCGGTTAAGGTAAGAGGAAGGTCAACAACCGAACACAGAACCTCATGGGGCGCCGGGAAGTCTGGTCGGCACATGATTCGTGCTGCCCACCCACCGGAAGGGTCTCCACCGTGTCCACGCCCCGCAAGCTCCTCGACCGTCTCTCCTTCCCGGAGCGGACCTACCTCGCGGACGCGCTGCGCACCGAGACCGTCGGCGGCGTCCTGCTGCTGGTCGCCGCGGTGACCGCGCTGGTCTGGGCGAACGTACCGGCGCTGGGCCACAGCTATGAGAGCGTCAGCCACTTCCACCTCGGCCCCGCCGCCCTCGGCCTCGACCTGTCCGTCGCGCACTGGGCCGCCGACGGACTGCTGGCCGTCTTCTTCTTCGTCGCCGGCATCGAACTCAAACGCGAACTGGTCGCCGGGGACCTCAAGGACCCCAAGGCCGCCGCGCTGCCGGTGGTGGCGGCGCTGTGCGGCATGGCCGCCCCCGCGCTCGTCTACACCCTCACCAACACGGCCGGCGGCGGCTCCCTGGCCGGCTGGGCCGTGCCCACGGCCACCGACATCGCCTTCGCGCTGGCCGTGCTCGCCGTCATCGGCACCTCACTGCCCAGCGCCCTGCGGGCCTTCCTGCTCACCCTCGCCGTCGTCGACGACCTGTTCGCCATCCTGATCATCGCGGTCTTCTTCACCGAGAACCTGGACTTCGCCGCGCTCGGCGGCGCGGTCGTCGGCCTCGCCGTCTACTGGCTGCTGCTGCGCAAGGGCGTACGCGGCTGGTACGTGTACGTCCCGCTCGGCCTCGTCATCTGGGCGCTGATGTACAACAGCGGCATCCACGCCACGATCGCCGGCGTCGCGATGGGCCTGATGCTGCGCTGCCACCGCAGGGAGGACGAGGAGCACTCCCCCGGCGAGCGGATCGAGCACCTCGTACGTCCCCTCTCGGCCGGGCTGGCGGTGCCGGTGTTCGCGCTGTTCAGCGCGGGTGTCTCGGTCTCCGGCGGGGCGCTCGCCGACGTGTTCACCCGGCCGGAGACGCTCGGCGTGGTCCTCGGGCTCGTCGTCGGCAAGACATTCGGCATCTTCGGCGGCACCTGGCTGACCGCCCGCTTCACCCGGGCCTCGCTCAGCGACGACCTGGCGTGGGCGGACGTGTTCGCGGTGGCGACGCTGGCCGGCATCGGCTTCACCGTCTCGCTGCTCATCGGCGAGCTGGCCTTCGAGGGCGACGCGGCCCTGACCGACGAGGTCAAGGCCGCCGTACTGACCGGCTCCGTCATCGCGGCGCTGCTGGCCACGGTGCTGCTGCGGATACGGAACGCCAAGTACCGCGCCCTGTACGAGGCCGAGGAGCGCGACGAGGACCAGAGCGGCGTACCGGACGTCTACGAGCAGGACGACCCGGCGTACCACCTGCGGATGGCCGCCCTCCACGAGCGGAAGGCCGCCGAACACCGCCGGATCGCCCAGGACATCACCCGGGAGCGGGAGTCCGCGCGGCTTGCCGACGTGCCGGGCGGGGCAGGCGAGGAGGGCGACCGTCCGGCATGATCTGACGAGACGGTACAAAAGACAGAACCGTACGCGGATCAGTTCGCAGACCGGTCCGCGGCGAAACAGAAGAGGGAGACCGCGATGAGCGCACCCGACGGCAGCCCGGTCGGTACCGAAAGCAGCATCGGCCAGCTGTTCGCCTCGGCGACCACCGAATTGTCGGCGCTCGTGCACGACGAGATCGCGCTGGCCAAGGCGCAGCTGAGGCAGGACGTCAAGCGCGGGGTCACCAGCGGCGGCGCGTTCTCGCTGGCGGGCGTCCTGCTGGTGTTCTCGCTCCCCATGCTGAACTTCGCGCTGGCGTACGGCATCCGCACCTGGAGCCACTGGAACCTGGCGATCTGCTTCCTGCTCTCCTTCGCGGCCAATGTCCTGGTCGCCGTCGTCCTCGCGCTGATCGGCGTCGTCTTCGCGAAGAAGGCCAAGAAGGGCAAGGGCCCGCAGAAGGTCGCCGCCTCCGTGAAGCAGTCGGCGGGCGTGCTCCAGAACGCCAAGCCGCACCCGCGTCCGGAACCGGCCCAGGACCGCTCCCCCGCCGCCGTCGAGGCTGTGGCACGCTCGTCCTCATGACGGATCCCGCCACACCTCCGGCGCAACCCGCTTCACCCGTGCTGCTCGACCTCCCCGGACGGGAGGTGCTCCACCGTGACGTCGCCGCCAACGGCGCCCGCTTCCACATCGCCGAACTGGGTGACGGACCGCTGGTGCTGCTGCTGCACGGCTTCCCGCAGTTCTGGTGGACCTGGCGGCACCAGCTCGTCGCGCTCGCCGACGAGGGCTTCCGCGCGGTCGCGATGGACCTGCGCGGCGTCGGCGGCAGTGACCGCACCCCGCGCGGCTACGACCCGGCCGGCCTCGCGCTGGACATCACCGGCGTGATCCGCTCGCTCGGCGAGCCGGACGCCGCGCTGGTCGGCCACGACCTCGGCGGCTATCTGGCGTGGACGGCCGCCGCGATGCGCCCCAAGCTGGTCCGGCGGCTGGCGGTGGCCTCGATGCCGCACCCGCGCCGCTGGCGCTCGGCCATGCTGAGGGACGCCCGGCAGACCCGCGCCAACTCCTACATCTGGGGGTTCCAGCGGCCCTGGATCCCGGAGCGGCAGCTCACCGCTGACGACGGCGCCCTGGTCGGCAGGCTGATCCGCGAGTGGTCCGGCCCCCGGCCGCCCGAGGACGACGCCGTCGAGGTCTACCGCCGCGCCATGTGCATCCCGTCCACGGCGCACTGCTCGATCGAGCCGTACCGCTGGATGGTGCGTTCCCTCGCCCGGCCCGACGGCATCCAGTTCAACCGGCGGATGAAGCGGCCGGTGCGGGTGCCGACGCTGCATCTGCACGGCTCACTCGACCCGGTCACGCGCACCCGCAGCGCGGCCGGTTCCGGGGAGTACGTCGAAGCCCCCTACCGCTGGCGGCTGTTCGACGGGCTCGGCCACTTCCCGCACGAGGAAGACCCGGTCGCTTTCTCCACCGAACTGATCAATTGGCTGAAGGACCCGGAACCCGATCGGTGACCCAGGGGCCACATGCCCGGCGCATAGGCCAATTGGGGGCCCCTGGAGCGGTTATCGACCTTGGGGCGGGGGCAGACGTCGGGGTATGGGCTGGACGCACGACTACAGTGACGCAGCACGCACTCGCCGCTCCCCGAGCGGTTTGAGCCCCCACCAGCAAGGCGGCACCCCGCAACTCGCGGGCACCGATCTGCGGGTGGGCATTCCGCGCATCCTGCGCCGCCGAGCCCGCTGGGTCTCCGTACGCCTGCGTCACCCGCGCGGCTGAGCCGAGGGCGCACCGGGGCCGGGTCCCCGCCCTCACTCACAGCGCGCAGCTGTCGCTGTCCACCTGCTGGCTGGCGGTCCGCCCCTTGACGATGTCGTCCTGGATCTCGTCGGCGGTCAGCGCGTAACCGGTCTGCGGGTCGTCGAGGGACTTGGCGAACACCACGCCGTAGACCTCGCCGTCGGTGGTGAGCAGCGGTCCGCCCGAGTTGCCCTGGCGGACGGTCGCGTAGAGCGAGTAGACGTCCCGGCTGACGGTGCCGCGGTGGTAGATGTCCGGGCCGCTGGCCGTGATGCGCCCGCGCAGCCGGGCCGCCCGGACGTCGTACGAGCCGTTCTCCGGGAAGCCGGCCACGATCGCGCCGTCGTTGATGTCCGCGTCCTCCTCGGCGAACCGCAGCGCCGGCGCCCGCAGGTCCGGTACGTCCAGTACGGCGATGTCGCGCTGCCAGTCGTAGAGGACGACCGTCGCGTCGTACGTGCGGCCCTCGCCGCCTATCTGGACGGTGGGCTCGTCGACGCCGCCCACCACGTGGGCGTTGGTCATCACGCGGCGCTCGCCGTAGACGAAGCCGGTGCCTTCCAGGACCTTGCCGCAACCGGTCGCGGTGCCCATCACCTTGACGATGGAGCGCTGCGCGCGCACGGCGACGGCGCTCTTGGCGAGGGCCGGGTCGGGCGCGGGGACTTTGGCGATCGGCTCGTTGGAGAACGGGCTGAAGACCTGCGGGAAGCCGTTCTGCGCGAGGATGGAGGAGAAGTCCCGGAACCAGCGGTCGGTCTGATCGGTGGGCAGCGCGACGGCCACCCCGTTCAGCACCCGGGAGTCGCGGACCGCCTTGCCGAGCGTCGGCAGCGTGGTCCCGGCGATGGCCGAGCCGATCAGCCAGGCGACCAGCAGCATGGCGATGACGTTGACGAGGGCGCCGCCGGTGGCGTCCAGGGCGCGCGCGGGTGACCAGGTGATGTGCCGGCGCAGCTTGCTGCCGAGGTGGGTGGTCAGGGCCTGGCCGACGGAGGCGCAGACGATGACGATGACGACCGCGACGACGGCGGCGGTCGTGTTCACGTCCGCGTTGCCGGTCATCGCGTCCCAGACGACGGGCAGGAGGTAGACGGCGACGAGTCCGCCGCCGAGGAAACCGATCACCGACAGGATGCCCACGACGAAGCCCTGGCGGTAGCCGACGATCGCGAACCAGACGGCGGCGACCAGCAACAGGATGTCCAGCACGTTCACCGCTTCTAGCCTCGCCTCGTCATTCCGCTCGCTTCGGACCGGCCGGGGCCCCGGGACGTGTTCCCCCGCTGGGCACGGCACGGCGCCCACCCTGTCATGCGCGTCATGCGCGCCGGTCCAGCGGGACCTGCCGGGTGCGGTCCCAGGGCCGCTCCCAGCCCGCGAAGTGCAGCAACCGGTCGATGATGCCGGCGGTGAAGCCCCACACCAGGGCCGATTCGACCAGGAACGCCGGGCCCCGGTGGCCGCTGGGGTGGACGGTGGTGGCCCGGTTGGCGGGGTCCGTGAGATCCGCCACGGGGACCGTGAAGACCCGGGCGGTCTCGCCGGGGTCGACCACGCCGACCGGGCTGGGCTCGCGCCACCAGGCCAGTACGGGCGTGACCACGAACTGGCTGACGGGGATGTAGAGCTTGGGCAGCACTCCGAACAGGCGTACGCCGGACGGGTCGAGCCCGGTCTCCTCCTCGGCCTCGCGCAGCGCGGCGCGCAGCGGGCCGTCGCCCTGCGGGTCGCCGTCCTCGGGGTCGAGCGCGCCGCCCGGGAAGGCGGGCTGCCCGGCGTGCGAGCGCAGCGAGCCGGCCCGTTCCATCAGCAGCAGCTCGGGGCCGCGCTCGCCCTCGCCGAAGAGGACCAGCACGGCCGACTGCCGTCCGCCGCCGTCCTCCGGGGGCAGGAAACGGCTCAGCTCGGTGGGCCGCACCGTGTCCACGGCCCGCACCATCGGCTCCAGCCAGCCGGGCAGGCCCGACCGGTCGAGCGCGACCTCCCGCATGTCGCTCGCACGCGTCATCGCCACCCCCGTTCTGTCGTGTCCAACGCCCGGCCTCCCCGAGATCGTTCCGCGGTTCGGCCCCCGGCATGCGTCATCAAGGACGTCCCAGCGGCGGCGCCGGTTTGCCGCCCGCGTCCAGGTACGCCCGCGGCGGGTTCAGCCGCTGCCCCGGGAAGCCGCCCTTCTCGTACTTGAGCAGCTTCCGCGCCTTCTCCGGGTCGGTCTCGCCCTCGCCGTACGCGGGGCAGAGCGGGGCGATGGGGCAGGCGCCGCAGGCGGGCTTGCGGGCGTGGCAGATCCGGCGGCCGTGCCAGATGACGTGGTGCGACAGGTCGGTCCAGTCGCTCATGGGGAACAGTCCGCCGACCGCCGCCTCGATCTTGTCCGGGTCGGTCTCGGCGGTCCACTGCCAGCGGCGCACCAGGCGCTGGAAGTGGGTGTCGACGGTGATGCCGGGGCGGCCGTAGGCGTTGCCCAGGACGACGAAGGCGGTCTTGCGGCCGACGCCGGGCAGCTTGACCAGGTCTTCGAGGCGGCCGGGGACCTCGCCGCCGAAGTCCTCCGTCAGGGCCTTGGACAGTCCGATGACCGACCTGGTCTTGGCCCGGAAGAAGCCGGTCGGGCGCAGGATCTCCTCGACCTCCGCCGGGTCGGCGGCGGCCAGGTCCTCGGGGGTGGGGTACTTGGCGAACAGGGCCGGGGTCGTCTGGTTGACCCGCAGGTCGGTGGTCTGGGCGGACAGCACCGTGGCCACCAGCAGCTGGAAGGGGTTCTCGAAGTCCAGCTCGGGGTGGGCGTACGGGTAGACCTCCGCCAGCTCGCGGTCGATACGGCGGGCGCGGCGGACCAGCGCGGTACGGGACTCCTCGCGCGGGGAGCCGGCGGGGACGCTCTTCGCCGGGGCGACGCCCTTGACGGCGGCGGTGGCCTTCTTGGGCGCGACGACGGGCTTCTTGGCGACGGGCTTCTTCGTACTGACGGCGGCCTTCTTCGCGGTACCCGCCGGTGCCTTCTTCGCCGTACCCGCCGGTGCCTTCTTCGCGGTACCCGCCGGTGCCTTCTTGGCCGTACCCGCCGGTGCCTTCTTCGCCGTACCGGACTCCGCCTTCTTGCCCGTGGCCGTCGCCGCCTTCTTCGCCGTACCCGTCACCGCCGCCTCCGTCTCCGCCGGCCGTTTCGACGCCTTCGCCGTTTCACTACCGCCATCGGAGCCTTGTTCGCCCACAGCGGAATTTCGACGTACAACCACCTGCCCGGCCTCCTCGGCCCGCGTTCTCACCGGCGATTTGGACACCCGATCACCCTACGGCCCGGCACTGACATCCGCCCCGGACCCTGAAGACCGGCGTCCAATTGGACCCCTGCCGCGTACCCCGGGACACCTGTGCGGCATCCTTGTGACAGATCACACTGTTTGGACCGTCCCGCACAATGGGCACCACGGTCCCCTGGAACCACCGGGGAGCAAACTCCCCTGAGCAGGTCGAATAGGAGAGAACTCGTGGACGACGTTCTGCGGCGCAACCCGCTCTTCGCGGCGCTCGACGACGAGCAGGCCGCCGAGCTGCGCGCCTCCATGAGTGAGGTGACCCTCGCTCGCGGTGACTCGCTGTTCCACGAGGGGGATCCCGGCGACCGCCTGTACGTGGTCACCGAGGGCAAGGTCAAGCTTCACCGCACGTCCCCCGATGGCCGCGAGAACATGCTGGCCGTGGTCGGCCCCGGCGAGCTGATCGGCGAGCTGTCGCTGTTCGACCCGGGCCCGCGCACCGCGACCGCCACCGCGCTGACCGAGGTCAAGCTGCTGGGCCTCGGCCACGGCGACCTCCAGCCCTGGCTGAACGTCCGCCCGGAGGTGGCCACCGCCCTGCTGCGCGCCGTCGCCCGTCGGCTGCGCAAGACCAACGACGCCATGTCGGACCTGGTCTTCTCGGACGTCCCTGGCCGCGTCGCGCGCGCCCTGCTCGACCTGTCCCGCCGGTTCGGCGTGCAGTCCGAGGAAGGCATCCACGTGGTGCACGACCTGACGCAGGAGGAGCTGGCCCAGCTGGTCGGCGCCTCCCGCGAGACGGTCAACAAGGCCCTCGCCGACTTCGCCCAGCGCGGCTGGCTCCGTCTGGAGGCCCGCGCGGTGATCCTGCTGGACGTGGAGCGGCTGGCGAAGCGCTCCCGCTGAGGTTCTCAGAGCGGGGGCGGCTGGATGAGCCCGTGCTCCTCCAGGTACTCCAGCTGTGCCCGTACCGACAGCTCCGCCGCCGGCCACAGGGAGCGGTCCACGTCCGCGTAGACCTGGGCGACGACCTGGGCGGGCGTCCGGCAGCCGTCCTCGACCGCCGTCTCGACCTGCGCGAGACGGTTGGCGCGGTGGGCCAGGTAGTACTCCACGGCCCCCTGGGCGTCCTCCAGGACGGGACCGTGCCCCGGCAGCACCGTGTGCACGCCGTCGTCGACCGTGAGCGACCTGAGCCGCCGCAGGGAGTCCAGGTAGTCGCCGAGGCGGCCGTCGGGGTGGGCGACGACGGTCGTACCGCGTCCCAGCACCGTGTCGCCCGTCAGCACCGCCCGGTCGGCGGGCAGGTGGAAGCTGAGCGAGTCGGCGGTGTGCCCCGGCGTCGGTACGACCCTCAGCTCCAGGCCGCCGACCGTGACCACGTCCCCGGCCCCCAGCCCCTCCTCGCCCAGCCGCAGCGCCGGGTCCAGCGCCCGCACCTTCGTACCGGTCAGCTCGGCGAAGCGGGCGGCGCCCTCGGCGTGGTCCGGGTGACCGTGCGTCAGCAGCGTCAGGGCGACCCGCCGGCCGGCCCGCTCGGCGGTGTCGACGACGTGCCGCAGGTGGCCCTCGTCCAGCGGGCCCGGGTCGACCACGACGGCCAGGCCGGAGCCGGGCTCGGCGAGGATCCAGGTGTTGGTCCCGTCCAGGGTCATCGGCGACGCGTTGGGCGCCAGGACGTTGACGGCCCGTGCGGTGGCGGGTCCGGTCAGCACCTGGCCGCGCGGCTGTCCGGGCAGGGCGGTGGCGTCCGTCATGCGGGGGCTCCCCCGGTCTCGGTACTCGTCCCGGCGGTCGTCGGGACGTGCTTGGTGAACTCCTCGTGCCCCGGCCACGACAGCACGATCTCGCCGTCCGCCAGCCGGGCCCGGGCCAGTACGGGTGTCAGATCGCGTCCGGCGGACGCCGCCAGCGCCCCGGCCGCCGTGCCGTACTCGGTGAGCGTCCGCAGCGTCGCGATGGTCGGCGGCATCATCAGCAACTCGCCCCGGTCGTACCCGGCGGCGGCCTCGCCCGGCGTGATCCACACCGTGCGGTCGGCCTCCGTGGAGGCGTTGCGGGTGCGCTGCCCCTCGGGGAGGGCGGCCACGAAGAACCACGTGTCGTAGCGCCGGGCCTCGAACTCCGGGGTGATCCAGCGCGCCCAGGCGCCCAGCAGGTCGGACCGGAGCACCAGGCCCCGGCGGTCCAGGAACTGGGCGAAGGACAGCTCCCGGGCCACCAGCGCGGCCCGGTCGGCCTCCCAGTCGTCTCCGGTGGTGTCCCCGACGACGGTCCCGGCGTCCGGCCCGGCGAGCAGGACGCCCGCCTCCTCGTACGTCTCCCGTACGGCGGCGCAGACGATCGCCTGGGCGTCGGCCTCGGCCACGCCGAGCCGTTTTGCCCACCACGCGCGCGTGGGGCCCGCCCAGCCGACGGCGCGGTCGTGGTCGCGCGGGTCGACGCCGCCGCCCGGATAGGCGTACGCGCCGCCGGCGAAGGCCATGGAGGTGCGCCGGCGCAGCATGTGAACGGCGGGGCCGGGGTCCCTCAGGAGCATCACCGTGGCCGCGCGTCTGGGCGGCACCGGGGTGAGAGCGCCGGCCGCGAGCGCGCGGATGCGCTCCGGCCACTCCGGTGGGTACCACTGGCCGTTCACCTGAGCGCTCGCCGGACCGTCCGCCCGAGCGCTCGTCCGACCGTCCGCCTGACCCTTCGCCATGGCCGGAGGCTATCCGGTGACCGGCGGTTGTTTCGAGTGGCCGGTGGCGCCGGTCAGGCGGGCAGCGCGGCCAGCCAGTCGGTCAGCAGCCGGTTGGTGTCCTCGGGGCGTTCCTGCTGGAGCCAGTGGCCGCAGCCGTCCAGGAGGTGCGAGGCGGTGAGGCCGGGCAGGGTTTCGGGGTAGGCGGCGATGGCGTCGGACAGCCAGGTGGTGGAGGCGTCCAGGGCGCCGCCGAGGAACAGGGCGGGCTGCTCGACGGGGGCGCCGTGGTGTCCGGCGAGGTCGGCCCAGTCGCGGTCCATGTTCCGGTACCGGTTCAGGGCGCCGGTGAGACCGGTCCGCTCGAACTCCCCGGCGTAGACGTCGAGGTCCGCCTCGGTGAGCCAGGCGGGCCGCCGCCCGGCCGGGAAGCGGTCGCGCAGGGTGCCGCCCCGGGCGACGAAGTGCGGGTCGGGGGCGCCGGGCGCGGGCATGGTGTCGCCGGACAGGGCGGCGTAGAAACCGGCCAGCCAGCCGCGTACGTCGGGCTCGATCTCCGCCTCGGCGCGGCCGGGCTCCTGGAAGTACGAGACGTAGAACTCCTGCTCGGCCTCCGGGCCGCCCATCGAGGCGAACACCTCGCTGGGCCGGGGCCCGCCCGGCGGCGTGTACGGGACGCTGAGCAGGCCGACCGCGCGGAAGACGTCGGGCCGCAGCAGCGCCGAGGCCGCGGCGATGTTCGCGCCCCAGTCGTGGCCGACGACCACCGCTTCCCGCTCCCCCAGCGCCTCGACCACGGCGACGTTGTCGGCCACCAGGTCGAGCATCCGGTACGCCGCAGGATCGGCGGGCCGGGAGGAACGCCCGTAGCCGCGCACGTCGAGCGCGACGGCGCGGAAACCGGCGGCGGCCAGGGCGGGCAGCTGGCGGCGCCATGAGTACCAGGACTCCGGGAAACCGTGCACCAGGAGGACCAGCGGGCCGGTGCCCTGCTCGACCAGGTGGACACGGCCGGCCGGGCCGGGTACGAGGCGGTGGACGGGGGCGGTCGGGGACTGCTCGGGCATGGGTCCTCCCGGACGTGCGGAGATCGCTTTCAGGAGCCCTGGATCGGCCTCCCGGCAGCGATCCTGGAACGCCGGCCACGGGCCCGACCAGGTTTGTTGCCGACCTGGCAACAGCCCGCGCGGTACTACGCCTGCCCTACGCCTGCCCGGTACTACGCCCCCCGGTACTGCCCCCACGCGGCACTACGCCCCCTCGGCCAGCTCCACCTGGATCTCGACCTCCACGGGCGCGTCCAGCGGCAGCACCGCCACGCCGACCGCGCTGCGCGCGTGCACGCCCTTGTCGCCGAAGACCTCGCCGAGCAGCTCGCTGGCGCCGTTGAGCACGGCGGGCTGTCCGGTGAAGTCGGGGGCGGAGGCGACGAAGCCGACGACCTTCACCACGCGCGCGACGCGGTCGAGATCACCGGCGACGGACTTCACGGCGGCCAGGGCGTTCAGCGCGCAGGTGCGCGCCAGCTCCTTGGCCTCCTCGGGCGTGACCTCACCGCCCACCTTGCCGGTCACCGGCAGCGCCCCGTCCACCATCGGCAGCTGACCGGAGGTGAAGACGTACGCCCCGGACCGCACGGCCGGCTGGTAGGCGGCCAGCGGCGGCACGACCTCCGGCAGCGTGATGCCCAGCTCCGCGAGTTTCGCCTCGACGGCGCTCACGCCTGCTTCTCCCGCTTCAGGTAGGCCACCAGCTGCTCGGGGTTGTTCGGCCCGGGAACGACCTGGACGAGCTCCCAGCCGTCCTCGCCCCAGGTGTCCAGGATCTGCTTCGTGGCGTGGACGAGCAGCGGTACGGTCGCGTATTCCCACTTGGTCATGGGCCGACTGTATCCGCTGTTGTCCACAGCCCTCCGCGTAGGCCGGGCCCGGACTGGTTACGCTCGAATACGTGAGCAGGCTCCAGGTCGTCAGCGGCAAGGGCGGAACCGGCAAGACCACGGTGGCCGCCGCCCTAGCGCTGGCCCTGGCCACGGAGGGGAAGCGGACGCTCCTCGTCGAGGTCGAGGGCCGGCAGGGCATCGCGCAGCTCTTCGAGACCGAAGCGCTGCCTTATGAGGAGCGGAAGATCGCCGTCGCTCCCGGGGGCGGGGAGGTGTACGCCCTCGCCATCGACCCCGAACTGGCCCTTCTGGACTACCTCCAGATGTTCTACAAACTGGGCGGCGCCGGCCGGGCCCTGAAGAAGCTCGGCGCCATCGACTTCGCGACCACCATCGCGCCCGGGGTCCGGGACGTCCTGCTGACCGGCAAGGCGTGCGAGGCGGTCCGCAGGAAGGACCGCGCCGGACGGTTCGTGTACGACTACGTCGTCATGGACGCGCCCCCGACCGGCCGCATCACCCGCTTCCTCAACGTCAACGACGAGGTCGCGGGGCTGGCGAAGATCGGCCCGATACACAATCAGGCGCAGGCCGTGATGCGCGTCCTGAAGTCCCGCGAGACGGCCGTGCACCTGGTGACGCTGCTGGAGGAGATGCCGGTCCAGGAGACCGCCGACGGCATCGCCGAGCTGCGCGCCGCTCGGCTGCCGGTGGGCCGGGTCATCGTCAACATGGTGCGGCCCGAGGTGCTGGACGCCGAGGACCTGGAACGCGTACGGGCCCTCCCGCGTTCCTCCCTCGCCCAGGCGCTGTCGGCCGCCGGGCTCGGCGGGGCGCGGCGGGGCGGGCACGCCGAGCGGCTGGTGGACCCGCTGCTCGACCAGGCCGGGCAGTACGCCGCGCGGTACGAGCTGGAGCAGGAGCAGCGGGCCGTCCTCGGCGCGCTGGACCTGCCGTCGCACGAACTGCCTCTGCTCGTCGAGGGCATGGACCTGGCGGGCCTGTACGAACTCGCCACCGAGCTGCGGAAGCAGGGGATCGCATGAGGCGGAAGCAGGGGATCGTATGAGCCCGAGCCGGCCGGAACCTGACCGTGCCCCCGCGCAGGAGGGCGCGCGGCGGCTGTCCCCCACGCGCGCGCTGGAGATCGATCCGCTGCTGGAGGACCCGGCGACCCGGATCGTGGTGTGCTGCGGTTCGGGCGGCGTCGGCAAGACGACGACGGCGGCGGCGCTGGGCCTCAGGGCGGCCGAGCGGGGCCGCAAGGTGGTCGTGCTGACCATCGACCCGGCCCGCCGGCTCGCCCAGTCGATGGGCATCGACTCGCTGGACAACGTGCCGCGCCGGGTGAAGGGCATCGACGACTCGGCCGGCGGCGAGCTGCACGCGATGATGCTCGACATGAAGCGCACGTTCGACGAGATCGTCGAGGCGCACGCGGACGCCGAGCGGGCGCGGGCGATCCTGTCGAACCCCTTCTACCAGTCGCTCTCGGCGGGCTTCGCGGGCACGCAGGAGTACATGGCGATGGAGAAGCTGGGGCAGCTGCGCTCGCGGGACGAGTGGGACCTGATCGTCGTCGACACCCCGCCGTCCCGCTCCGCCCTGGACTTCCTGGACGCCCCCAAGCGCCTGGGTTCCTTCCTGGACGGCAAGCTGATCCGCGTCCTGCTGGCCCCGGCGAAGGTGGGCGGCCGGGCCGGCATGAAGTTCCTGAACGTCGGGATGTCGATGATGACGGGCGTCCTGGGGAAGGTGCTCGGCGGACAGTTCCTGAAGGACGTGCAGACGTTCGTGGCGGCGATGGACTCGATGTTCGGCGGCTTCCGCACCCGCGCGGACGCCACGTACAAGCTGCTCCAGGCGCCCGGCACGGCGTTCCTGGTGGTCGCGGCCCCGGAGCGGGACGCGCTGCGCGAGGCCGCGTACTTCGTCCAGCGGCTGGCGGCCGAGGACATGCCGCTCGCCGGTCTGGTCCTCAACCGGGTGCACGGCAGCGGAGCCGACCGGCTGTCCGCCGAACGGGCGCTCGCCGCCGCGGAAAATCTTGAGGACGCCGGCATTGTGGATCAGCACGGAGGGAAAGCTGAGGTTCGTAACTCTCCCGACACAGACGGCAGTTCCGGCTCCCCCCTGGAAATCGAGGACGCGGAGTACGCCGAGGACACCGAGACGGACGCCGAGACGGACCCTGACGGCACCCGGACCGACGCGGACGGCACCGGGACCGGCCCGGAACGCTCCGTCGACCAGCTCGCCGCGGGCCTGCTCAGGCTGCACGCCGACCGTATGCAGCTGCTCTCCCGGGAGCAGCGCACGCGTGACCGCTTCACCGCGCTCCACCCCGAGGTGGCGGTGACCGAAGTGGCCGCGCTCCCCGGTGACGTCCACGACCTCGCGGGACTGCGGGACATCGGCGACCGTCTCGCGGCGGACCGGCCCGAGCTGCCCGACGCGCGGGTGTGAGGGCCGCGGCGCGTGCCTCAGCCCACGGCCGCGTAGTTCTCGTAGATCTCGTCGTCGTCGAGGGGCACGATGCCGGCTCCTCGCTCGTACTCCGTACGCGCCGTCTCCAGGAGCCGGCGCCAGGAGGTGACGGTGGGCCGCCTGCGCAGCAGTGCGCGGCGCTCCCGCTCCGTCATGCCTCCCCACACGCCGAACTCGACGCGGTTGTCCAGCGCGTCGGCCAGGCACTCGGTCCGCACCGGGCATCCGGTGCACACCGCCTTGGCCCTGTTCTGCGCTGCTCCCTGAACGAACAGTTCATCCGGATCGGTAGTGCGGCAGGCGGCCTGCGCACTCCAGTCGGTTACCCAGCCCATACCGGCGCCGTCCTCTCCCGAATCGAGGCTCCCCCACGGCGGCAGCGGCATATTCACCGCCGCCAGTTGAGGACGTTACGGAAGGTGGGCACAGCGCAACACCCCCAGCGGGCCCAATCTTGAATGGCCCGAACGGACTATGGGTAAGCGGCAGATCACCCGGGGGAGTGAGGTGGCGACATTCAGGGCGAATGCGGCATCGAGGTCGTTTCCCCTGCGCCACAACGGACACCATTCACCACACAAGGCCAATTCGGACACGCGCCGCACCCGCTCCGGCACACGCCCGTACGCCCCGCAACGCTCCGACAGCCCCGCCATCGCGCCCTCGCCGGAAAAAGTCGAGTGGGGGTGGAACGATCCGGCGCCGGCAGGCGTATTGATACATGGCCGTACTGCTGTGACAGTTGAGAGCAGCTTAGGCCAAGGCATATACGTGTGTCCGGCGAATGAGAACGTAGGCTGCCTCCATGGCAAAGAAGCGCTCGGGCGGTGGTCTGTCACCTGCGCAGCAGGCCGCCAAGTTCCTCGGTGTCAGTGTGCTCGCGGGAGCCGTCCTGGCGGGCATCGCGCTGCCCGCCGTGGGTGCGCTGGGGCTCGCCGCGAAGGGCTCGGTCGAGAGTTTCGACGAGCTACCGGCCAACATGAAGACTCCTCCGCTGAGTCAGCGCACCACCATCCTCGACTCCGAGGGCGGCACCATCGCGACGGTCTACTCACGTGACCGCACGGTGGTGAGCCTGAAGAACATCTCGCCCTACCTGCAGAAGGCGATCGTCGCGATCGAGGACTCGCGCTTCTACCAGCACGGGGCGATCGACCTGAAGGGCGTGCTGCGCGCGGTCAACAAGAACGCCCGCAGCGGCGGCGTCTCCGAGGGCGCCTCCACCCTCACCCAGCAGTACGTGAAGAACGTCTTCGTCGAGGAGGCCGGCGACGACCCGACCAAGGTCGCCCAGGCCACCCAGCAGACCATCGGCCGCAAGATCCGCGAGCTGAAGTACGCGATCCAGGTCGAGGAGGAGCTGGGCAAGAAGAAGATCCTCGAGAACTACCTGAACATCACCTTCTTCGGCCAGCAGGCGTACGGCGTCGAGGCCGCCTCCCAGCGCTACTTCTCCAAGCACGCCAAGGACCTCACCCTCCCCGAGTCCGCCCTGCTGGCCGGCATCGTCCAGTCGCCCAGCCGGTACGACCCGGTCAACGACGAGGCGGAGGCCACCAAGCGGCGCAACGTGGTGCTCGCCCGGATGGCCGAGGTCGGTGACATCTCCGAGGCGGAGGCCGCCGAGGCGCAGGAGGCACCCCTCGGCCTGAAGGTCAGCACGCCGAAGAACGGCTGCATCACGGCCGTGGACGGCGCGGGCTTCTTCTGCGACTACGTGCGCGAGGTCTTCCTGAGCGACCCGGTCTTCGGCAAGACCAAGGAGGCCCGGGCCAAGATCTGGAACCAGGGCGGTCTGACCATCCGGACCACCCTCGACCCGAGCGCCCAGAAGTCGGCACAGGCGTCGATCAAGGAGCACGTCTACAAGGACGACGAGGTGGCGACCGCCGCCACCATCGTCGAGCCCGGCACCGGCAAGATCCTCGCGATGGGCCAGTCGCGTCCGTACGGCTTCGGCAAGAACGAGACGCAGATGAACCTCTCCGTGGACCAGGCCATGGGCGGCGGCATCGGCTACCAGCCCGGTTCGACGTTCAAGCCGATCGTGGCGGCGGCGGCGATCGAGGGCGGCACCCCGGCGACGAAGTCGTACTCCTCGCCGTACGAGATGGAGTACCCGAGCCCGATCGCGGCCTGTGAGGGCAAGACCTGGCAGAACGACCCGGCCAACCCGGCGAAGCTGGAGAACGAGAACGAGACCGAGGTCGGCCCGTACTCGATGAAGGAAGCGACCGCGAAGTCGGTCAACACCTACTACGTACAGCTGATCAGCGACATCGGCATCTGCCCGGTGACCGAGATGGCGCAGAAGATGGGCGTCGAGCGGGCCGACGGCGGCACGATGCAGCAGGCCCCGTCCATCGCCCTGGGCACCCAGGAGATGTCCCCGCTGACCATGGCGAACGCGTACGCGACCTTCGCCTCGCGCGGCATGTACTGCACGCCCGTCGCCATCGAGTCGATCACCCAGCGCGTCGGTCAGCAGAACAAGTCGCTGGAGGTCCCGAAGTCGACCTGCTCCCGCGCCATGTCGGAGACGACCGCCGACACCATGAACACGCTGCTGCGCGGCGTGGTGGAGGACGGTACGGGTACGGAGGCCGGCCTCGGCAGCCGTCCCAGCGCCGGTAAGACCGGTACGACGGACTTCCGTTACGCGGCCTGGTTCGTCGGCTACACGCCGAACATGGCGGGCGCCGTCTGGGTCGGCGACCCGGCGCACGAGCGGCAGATGGTCGACATCACGATCGGCGGCGTCCCGCACGACAAGGTGTTCGGTGGCGAGGTCCCCGGCCCGATCTGGCGCGACATGATGACCGGCGCCCTGGAGGGCAAGCCCTCGACCGACTTCTCCTACGTCGACATCCCCGACTCCGCCGACAAGGGCCGGGGCGACAACGACGACGACGGTGGCAACGGCGACGACGAGGCCGACGACGGAAACGGCAACGGCAACGGCGGCCCCGATGACGGCGCCACGGCGGACGGCGGCACCGGCGACGGCGGCACGGGCGACGACGGCGACGTGAACCTCATCGGCGACCTGGGCAACGGCGGCAACTGGGGCGACATCTTCCGGGGCCAGGGCAACGGCGGCGGACGCGGCTGAGGCACCCACCGGACCGACGACGGCCCCTTCACCCTCCGGGAACCGGGAGGTGAAGGGGCCGTCGCGTGTCTGCCCTGGACGTCTGTGGACGTCTGTCGGTCGGTCTGCCTGTCCGTCTGTCTGCCGGCTGCAGTGGATACGGCAGCCGGCCCCGTACGGGTGTCCGTCCGTCCGCTCAGCCGGCCAGCAGCTTCTTGACCGCGGCGGCGACCCGGCCGCCCTCGGCCAGCCCGGCCACCTTCGGGTTCACGATCTTCATGACGGCACCCATGGCCCGCGGCCCCTCGGCACCGGCCGCCTTCGCCTCCTCGACGGCCTGCGCGACGATCGCGTTCAGCTCGTCGTCGCCGAGCTGCTTGGGCAGGTAGGCGGCGAGCACCTCGCCCTCGGCCTTCTCCCGCTCGGCGCTCTCGGCCCGGCCGCCCTGCGCGAAGGCGTCCGCGGCCTCCCGCCGCTTCTTCGCCTCGCGGGCGATCACCTTCTGCACCTCGTCGTCGGAGAGCTCGCGCTTGGTGGTCCCCGCGACCTCTTCCTTGGTGATCGCGGAGAGGGTCAGCCGCAGCGTGGAGGAGCGCAGCTCGTCACGCTCCTTGATCGCGGCGTTGAGGTCGTCCTGCAGCTTCGACTTGAGGGTGGTCATGCCGTCGATTGTCGCAGGTACGGGAGGCTGGACGCCCGCCTATTTGCCGCGTGGGGCCCGGTGGGGCCGGGCGGCGGACGGAAGTTGTCCACAGGCGGACATGGCTCCCCGCCGGCATCTGACACGATGGTCGTATGCGCGCGCGATACGGAGTGCCCTTGTCCATCGCGGCGGCTGGCGCCGCCGGTCTGGTCTACGCCGCGGGCTTCGAAGCCCGCTCCTTCCGCCTCCGAAGGGTGACGGTCCCCGTCCTGCCTTCCGGCATGCGTCCCCTCCGCGTGCTCCAGGTCTCCGACATCCACATGGTCCGCGACCAGCGCAAGAAGCAGCGCTGGCTGCGCTCGCTGGCCGGCCTGCGCCCCGACTTCGTGATCAACACCGGGGACAACCTCTCCGACCCCGAGGGCGTCCCCGAGGTCCTGGACGCGCTCGGCCCCCTGATGGAGTTCCCCGGCGCGTACGTCTTCGGCTCCAACGACTACTACGGCCCCCGGCTGCGCAACCCCGCCCGGTACCTGCTGGAGAAGGTCCAGGGCCGCCACGGCCTCAACGGCAACCCGCCGGCCGTCGACGTCGTCCACAACCCGTGGGAGGACCTCCGCGACACCTTCGACGCCGCGGGCTGGCTGGACCTCACCAACACCCGGGGCACGCTCAAGGTGGACGGCGTGTCGATCGAGCTGACCGGCCTGGACGACCCGCACATCAAGCGGGACCGGTACGCGGAGGTGGCCGGCGGCCCGTCCGGCTCGGCGGACTTCTCGATGGGCGTGGTGCACGCCCCGTACCTGCGCGTCCTGGACGCCTTCACCGCCGACGCGTACCCCCTGATCCTGGCCGGCCACACCCACGGCGGCCAGCTGTGCATCCCCTTCTACGGTGCCCTGGTCACCAACTGCGACCTGGACACGGACCGCGTCAAGGGCCTCTCCACGCACACGGCCGAGGGCCGCACGTCCTACCTCCACGTCTCGGCGGGCTGCGGCACCAACCGCTACACGCCGGTCCGCTTCGCCTGCCCCCCGGAGGCGACGCTGCTGACGCTGGTGGGCCGCGAGTAGGACAACCAGCACCACCCTGGGGCGGTACGGCCGACACCCCGCCGTAACCCACACAGCCCACCCGTATCGCCCCCTTCGCCCTCCTTCCCTACGTTGAGGGCATGACCGCACCGATACCCAGGGACATCCCGGACCTGCCCGCGGTCCCGGGCCCGCCCGCGCTGCTGCCCTCACCGGTCCCGGCCACGGCCGTGGTGACCCCGGTACGCCGCCCCCTGGTGGCCGTCTTCCGCCTGCTGACGGCCACCCTGGCCGCGGCGGGCGTCACGATCGAACTCTCCCTCGCCGGCCCCGCCACCCCGGCCCTGAGCCACTTCACGGTCCAGAGCGGCATCCTGCTGGCCGTCGTCCTCCCCCTCTCGGCCCGCCGAGCCTGGACGGCCGCCCACCCCCTGTCCCCCGCCCTGACCGGCGCGGCCCTGCTCTACACCGTGTCCTCGGCCCTGGTGCACCACACCCTCCTCGCCAACCCGGCCAGCCCCTACGCCCTCCCCGACGCCCCCACCGGCTGGCACGCGGTCGCCGCCCACCTCCTCTACACCGCCCTGCCCCTCGCCGCCACCGCCGACTGGCTCCTCCTGACCGTCCCCGGCCGCCTCCGCCTCCGCCACACCGTCGCCTGGATGCTGTACCCCCTGGCCTACCTGGCCTTCTCCCTGGGCCGCGGCGAGCTGCTCATCCCCGACAGCACAGCCCGCTACCTCTACCCCTTCCTCGACGTCGACCAGCACGGCTACAAGGGAGTCCTCGGCAACGCCCTCCTCCTGGGCCTGTCCCTCTACGCCCTGTCCGCCCTCCTCGTCGCCCTGGACCACACCCGCCCGAACCCCCTGCGCCGGCCCTGCTGAATCGGATTTCGTCTCCGGCGCGCGGTGGGCTAAAGTAAACGACGTCGCCGCGACAGCGACGACACTCGGGGTGTGGCGCAGCTTGGCAGCGCGCTTCGTTCGGGACGAAGAGGTCGTGGGTTCAAATCCCGCCACCCCGACAGAGAAACACCAGGTCAGGCCCGGTGCTGAGAGATCAGCACCGGGCCTGATTTGCTTTGTGGCCCCGTTTCGGGAGCCGTTTGGGAGCCAACTTCCAGAACCGGCTCCCCGGCGGCTCCCAGCGAGCGGCCGTCCGCCGTCCAGCCCGCTCTTTGCCGCTCACGCTGGGAAAGGGTCATCCCTACGGTTGTGCGAGGCCGATCACAGGCGGTACGACGATCGCCATGCACCGATGGTCTCCGTTAAACGACCGGCAGCTCGCACTCCTCACCCGCATCGGGGACGGAGCCGACCCCGTCACGTCGGACAGCCCAGACGCACAGGTTCGAGCCATCCGGTGAGCTGGAACTGCTGATCAGTGAGCACTCGGGCCACGGCCACAGCTACGGCTGGAAGAAGGAATGGGCCGACACCGCCAAGAAGCCGTTGGAGGAGCAGGTCGATTCGGCCTTCCGGGCACTTAACTCTGTCCGTTGAACAGCGAAGCTAGTCGATCGGATGCCGCTGACAGCGACGACTAACCTCGTTGTCAAAGCGGTAGGAACCCCGAGCTGGAGGGCGCGCCTAGTGGGTGACCGTCCACGGGACGTTCGGCAGGTTCGCCGCGAACCACCCGTCGGCCAATTCCAGCACTCGGTCAGTGTGCACGGCATCGAAATGGCATCGGATCCAGCCGTTGTGCCACCGAACCGGGTCGTGCCGGCCTGGCGTGCTCAGAACCATGAGACCAAAAGAGGACGTCGGCGCGCCGTCGTCCCTCTGGTCAGCTACCCCACAGACCCGGACGCCTTGCAGGTCATCAGCCGCCGAGAGTCCCCATGCACGTCATGCACCGGCTCGTCGCCTGCAGCTGCGTGTTCCCACCAGTGGCGATGGCAGGGTTGCCTTCGCTGATGCGGTCCCAATCTCCGGGAGACGGATCGAGAATCCAACCCCACTTCGGGGACCGCACCTCGTCTTCTGTCATGTGATCGCACGCGCCTGGAACGTGCGCCTTACCATTCTGTTTGATCAGGATGGCGTTGCCGGGGAACCGCCGCCACTCCTGTCGAACACGCCTTCCCTCCGGGTGTGCCTTGGGCACGCTGCCATCAGGAGGGCAGGCGCACCCCATGCCGATGATGTTGTCGCATCGCTCGCAGCGCACCTCTTTCATGTGGGCAAGTGTCCCATCTGAGAGTGTGCAGCCGACGCGTAACTGTGATGAGGAGCGCGAAACGACACCTTCGTTTCCCCGAACAAACGGCGACCCCGACACCACTCCGGAGAAGCCGTAGGTCATTCGGCCGAAAGCAGGTGCCGGGTTTCCTCGGCGCACCCCCACGACAGCGTGACGCCAGCACCTCCGTGCCCGTAGTTGTGCACGACCACGGTGCCGTCCTCCCGCACCTCTTCCTCCACACGGACCGTGGCGCGGGTCGGTCGCGCGCCGATCCGGTGCTCCAGGACACGGGCCTCGGCGAGGCGGGGCTCGACCTCGGCGCAGCGGGCGAGGATGCCGACCGCCGCCTTGTCGTCGGGGGCCAGATCGCCCTCGCCCTCGATCGCTGTGCCACCCAGGACGACGGTGTCACCGTGAGGATAGAAGCACAGCAGATCGGGCGAGAGACCGGTGTCCTCCGAGAAGAACTCGGTCAGCCCGGGGTTGGTGACGACGACGTGCTGACCGCGGATGGGCCGGAGGTCAGGGTCCGGAACCAGGTCGCACGCCCCGAGGCCCGCGCAGTTGACGATCGCCGAAGCCGGACCGGCGTCCGAGAGCGAAGTCAGCCGTCGCTGCTCGACCACACCGCCGGCGTCGCGGAGCCGGTGCAGGAGGTAGTCGAGGTAGGTGGGCATGTCGATCAGTGGCACGGTGAACCGGTAGCCCGCTGTGAACCCGGCCGGGAGTTCGCCCCGCTCGCACGGTCGGAAACCTGGCAAGGTGGTGGCCCAGTCCGGCACGGCTTCGGCTGTGCGGGACGCTTCGATGCCACTGGTGAGCCGGACGCCCGTCGCCGGGTTCTGGGCCAGCTCCCGGAAGATCTCAAAGGATCGCTGTCCCCACTGGTCGACTTTGTCCTTCGGCTCGACCAGGTAGGGCCCCCACATCGCCCCGGCCGCCAGTGACGTGGCCCCCGGCACCTGCTCGGCGATCACGTGCACCGAAGCCCCGGCCTCGGCGAGAACGACGGCCGTGGTGAGCCCAGCCACCCCGGCCCCGACAACGAGAACGCGCTCCCCTGCGGTCATGAACCTGACCCTAGCGGCCGGGTTGCGTCGATGGGGCGTGTTGGGCGAGGGCGTTCTCCAGGGCTGGCAGGAAGCCGCGCACGTGAGGGTTGCGCTGTCGGCGACGGAGGTCGGCGGCAAGCTGGTGGAGCAGCGCCGCGCTGCGCGGCGAGCGGACGGCATCAAGGCGATCGGCGGCGATCTGGCCGATCTCGCAGGCTGCCTCCAGGTCTCCCTGCGTGTTGTGGCCCAGGGCCAACCAGGCTCCCTCGAACAGGGCTCGGCGCTGGCTCGGGTCGCCGCGCGGGACGTCGTACGCCCCGGTTCTGAGCATCTCGGTCCCTTGGGCGAGGAAGCGGCGGCTCTTCTTTCCGCTCTCCGCCTTCTGATGTGCACGACCCATCTGGATGAGGCCGTAACCGGCCTGGCAGTCCAAGTGGTTGTCGGTGAGGAAGTACATCCAGCGGGGCTCTTCTTGGCGGCCGTCCCGACTTGCGATCAGTTCGCGGGCAGCGCCACGAGTGTGGGCGAAGTCGTTGTCACGGCCGGCAGCGGCATAGGCGTACGCGAGTCGGGACAGGACAGATGCCCGGACGGCCAGCGGGGCGGCGTCGCTTGCCCGGCGGGCGGCCTCACCGAGCGCAATGGCGTCCGCGGGGTGTCCTCGACTCGCCGCCTGGAAGGAGAGGTCGCCCAGGATGTGGGCGCACAGGGGGAGATCATTGACCTGATGGGCAGCCCGAAGCGCCGTGACGAAGTAGCGCTGCGCCAGTCCGTGGTCGGCCGCGTCGAAGGCCATCCAGCCGGCCAGCTGGCCGATCTCCGCGAGCGCACGGATCAGACGGCTCGCGACAGCCGGAGGGTGGCCGCCTTCGCGAATCAGCAGTCCGACAGCCCGGAACTGCGCTCCAACGTAGGGCAGATGACGTGCCCCTCCGTGCTCGTCATCGAGCAACTGGAGCATGGGGAGATGCTGCTCCACTTGGTCCACGAGCGGATCGGTGCCGAGCGACGACGTCATTCGAGGCGTGTACTGACCGCGTCCCGCGGTGCCGTCGAGGTACTGGGCGACGATCGCGAGGAGTCCCGCGCCCGAGATCGCGAGGAACCGGCGACGGTCGACGAGCCCTCCCATCACCCAGTCCTCCACGATCGCCTCCATGCCCTGCGCGGTCCAAGGTCGCGCGAGATCCGTGTTCGCGGGGACCAGCGCTGACGAGTCGCCCACACGGCCCTGCCACAGCTCGGCCACCGAGACATTCCTACCCAGCTCCTGGGAGAGCACGTAGGCGGCCATCATCGGCAACGGCGAGCGCGGCAGGGCGCCGGCGTCCCGCCAGTGGTACGGCGCCGACTCGGCCACCGTCCCCGCGCCGAACACTCGGTTGAGCTTGCGAGCGAGCGCCTTCGGGCTCCACCCGAGTTCGTCGAGGCACCCCGCCAGTACGACGTTGGGCTCGCCTGTCTGCGGTGCCACGTGCGACCACCCTTCGCTCCAGTGGTTCGTCCATCACTTCGCAGCCCCCATGGTGATGCCCCTGGGCGGACGATTCACCACCGTCACATGGAAGTTGACCGAGTTGACCCACTGATCGGGTCCTGCCTGACCATCCCCCTCCTGTGTTCTTGGATCTCGGCGGAGGCGCCTGTCTTCCGAGCCGACGGAGAAAGAGGTGGGCCTTGAGACAGCACACGAGCACCTCCCCAGGCCGACCGGGCGATGTGCTGGACCGTGACGCCGAACGACCGACCTCCGCCCCCGGACGCGGGCTCGTCGCTGGCGATGGCACAACCACCCTGATCACGGATCTGCCGTACGGACCAGAAGCGGCCGAGGTCGCCCGGGGTGCCGTGACGCTGGCGCTGCGTGGCACTGAGACGGACGTACTTGCTGACGGCCGCCTGATCGGGTCGGAGCTCGCGACGAACGCCTTCGTCTCGGGCAGTCCGCCGTTGGTTCTGTGCGTCGACCGCAGGAGTCTGGCCAGCGGCGGCCTGGAGATCGAGATCACCGTCACCGACGGCGGCTGTTCCCGACCCGCACCCGCTTCTCCTACCGCTCCCGACGAGCAGGCCGAATCAGGTCGGGGACTGCTCATCGTCGATGCCTTGGCCGATGCCTGGTCGCTGACAACTGGCACCAACGGCTCTCGTGCCTGGTGCCGCCTCACCCACAAGCCCTGCCCTTCGTCTGCCGGCGCCTGATGTCCAAGCCTGCCCAAACCCGTCCTCCAAGGAGGCACCACACAGTGCGCATCGACCATGCGAGTCCGCCACCCCACCCACGGCCGCACCGGAGGCCGCTCGCCAGCCCCGGGTCGTCGTCGCTCTCCACGAGGGCTTCTACGGCGCGGAATCGGGCACCGGCTTCAGCAACCGCGCCTTCCTCACGGCACTGGCCCGGCTCCTGCCGGCAGGCCGCCTCTCAGTGATCACGCCGCACGTGCCCGAGACCGCGGGAGCGCACGATCAGCGGTGGGCCGGCGAGGTGCGGCAGATGCTGCGGCAGGCCGCGGCCGAGGTCATCACGATCCCGAAGGTCAACGCGCCGCCGGACTCGGTCCGCGGCTCGGTTCAGCTGTGCGACCTGGCGGGCGAGGCGGCCATACGCGTCGCCGCGCGGGCGGGCCGGTGCCTCCTCGTCGGCCTCGACATCCCGCTCCTCGGGCTCGCGCCCTACACGTCGCCGACCACGGACCTGCTGCTCGTGCCCCGCTCCACGACCGCGCTGACGCGGCCCAAGGACGTCTCCCGCGTCCGCTGGGAGCGGGACGCCCTGCGGGCGGCGACACTCCGAGGTGCGCGCGTCGGGGCTATCTCCTCCCACATGCGAGGCCACCTCGTCGTCAACTACGCCGTCCCTCGGTCGAGCATCGTGAGCATCCCGAACGGACTGATCCGTGAGGAGATGGTCAGGCCGACCACGGCTCTGCCGCTGCCTTTCAAGGCCCGCGCCGGATTCCTTCTCGCCATGGGCCGCGCAGTCCCGACGAAAGGCTTCGAAGATCTCCTGGAGGCGTTGCGCCTGCTGAAGGAACGCGGTGTCCCCGTTCCTCACCTGCTGCTGGCCGCCGTGACCTCGGAGGGACACAAGCACCTCTCCTCGTACCAGCAGGACCTGGCGGCACACATCCGCACGCACGATCTGGACGCGACTCTGATCACTCGCTTCACCCCCGCGATTCGTGCCTGGCTGCACAGCCCGGCCCTGGGCGCGGTCATCGTTCCCTCTCGCGAGGAACCCTTCGGCCGGATACCCCTGGAGGCGTTCGCAGCCGGTGCGGGCCCGGTGGTCGCGACCACGGCCGGCGGCCTGGCTCAGACCGTCATCGAGGGCGAGACCGGCTTCACGGCCGCACCGCAGGACCCCAGGTCCCTGGCATCCGCCCTGCACCGGGCCCTGACCATCCTGCCCCGCGAACGCGATCGACTCCGGAGCGCCGGGGCGGCCCTGGTGCGCTCCCGCCACGACTACGAGGCCAGCGTCGGTTCCGTCATGGACCGCATCGCCCCTTGGGCGCTGGCCCAGTCAGCCACCGCGGAGGGCCGCGCGCGATGAACCAGCCGGTGGTGCTGATCAGCCTGGAGTCCCCGCACTCCTTCTGGCGGCTGTCCTCCGAGCACGAGCGTGCGCTGTCCGCCGCCTTCCCCGGCGTCGAGTTCCGCAGGGCGACCGAGGAGGCCGTGCCGCACCAGCTGGCCGACGCACACGTCTACTTCGGGTGGCGATTCGCGCCCTCGTGGCTGTTCGCCGCGCCACATCTGAAGTGGATCGCTTCCCCGGCCGCCGGCACCGACCATCTGCCCGTCGCCGAGGCGCACTCCGTCGGGGTGGCCCTGACCCGCTCGTAC
Source organism: Streptomyces sp. NPDC016677 (assembly GCF_055562815.1). Lineage (NCBI taxonomy): Bacteria > Bacillati > Actinomycetota > Actinomycetes > Kitasatosporales > Streptomycetaceae > Streptomyces > Streptomyces sp. NPDC016677. The sequence goes on from NZ_JBVHEO010000016.1 coordinate 145,412, forward strand.
GGCTTCCACGGCAGGCCCATGGCCGAGCACGCCATGGGCCTGGTCCTGGGCTTCTCCCGCGGGCTGTTCACCAGCCAGCGCGTCCAGCAGAACCGTGCCTGGTGGAAGGACGACCTGGCCGAGGAGTTCTTCGACCTGGCGGGGGCGACGATGACCATCGTCGGCTGCGGCAGCGTCGGACGCCACCTTGCCCAGGCCGCCCGGGCCTTCGGCATGAACGTCATCGGAGTGCGCCGGACACCACCTGCGGCTTCCGAGGACGGGATCACGTGGGTGCACACGACGGCGGTGCACCAGGCGGTGTCCATCGCTGACGTCGTGGTCAATCTGCTGCCCGCGACCCCTGACACGCACCGCTACTTCGACCACGACCTCTTCTCGGCGTGCAAGCCCCGCTCTCTCTTCCTCAACCTCGGCCGCGCGGCAACCGTCGACCAGTCGGCCCTCCTGGCCTCCCTCGACACCGGCCACCTGCGCGGCGCGGCCCTGGACGTGTTCGACCCGCAACCGCTGCCTGCACGCCATCCGCTACGGCTCCACCCCCGGGTCGTACTCACCCCGAAAAGCTCGGTGTTCTGCCGCGCGTACATGGACGAGGCGGTGGCGTTCTTCGCCGACAACCTGCACCGCTACCTCTCGGGCCAGCCCCTCAACGGCCTGGCCGAGACGCCCGCCACCCGCTCTCCGCTCACAGGAGGCTGACCAATGCCCACCGCAGACCACGACGACCTGGCTGCCACCTTCGCCGCCGCAGGCCGCAACCACCCCTACCTGGCCTTCACCCTGAACTCGCTCTGCAACCTGGACTGCGTGTTCTGCAAGCCCCGGTGCATGCCGGACTACGGGCACAAGGACTGGCCCCTGACCGCCTCCGACTACGCGGCCATCGCCACCGAGGCCGGGGCCTGGGAGATCAGGAAGGCGCACTGCTCCGGCGGTGAACCGACCCTCCGAGCCGACATCCTCGACGTCATCGCGGGGCTCGCCGACGGCCTCGGGCCCGACGCCGCGATCGGCATGACCAGCCACGGCAACCTGCGCCGGGGGCTGAGCGTCGAACAGCTCCACGACGCCGGCCTGACCTACCTCAACCTCAGCCTCCACAGCCTCGACCCGGCGCGATCCGCCGCGATCATGGGCGGGGGCGACCCGCGCACCACCCGGAGCACCCTCGTCGCCGCCCTCTCCCTCGGCCTGCGAGTGAAGATCAACTGCGTTCTTCAGCGCACCTACCTGGACGACGCCTTCGCCGTGGCCGAACTCGCCCGCGACCTGCCCGTCGCCGTCCGCCTGATCGAACTCCAGAACATCGGCCCCGCCCAGGCGCTCTTCGACACCGAGTTCATCACCGAGGCAAAGGTCCGCGACCGCCTCCACAAGTGGTTCGCCAACGCCGGCGAAGTCCCCCGGAACCAGCTGGGCGTCCGCAGCCCCGGTCAGTACCTCCGTCCCGACGGGTGGGCAGGATCGATCGGCTTCATCTCCAACTCCAGCTGCGCCACCTGCTCCGATGCCAACCGGATCAAGATCACGCCCACTGGAGTGGCGCGACCCTGCATCCTGCACAACCGGGACATCCCGCTGAAGCCCCACCTCGCCAGCGGCACCCTCAGGGACGCCTTCGCTCACCTCTTCCAGGCTATGCTCGACCGCAACACCAACGACGCCTGGCAGGGCTTCCACTACGTAGACTACGACCTGCGCTGGGACCGGATGGAGCGCCCCGAAGGCACTCCGGTCCTGCCCCTGCTCCCCGTCCTCCCTACGGAAGCGGCCGGCTCCTCCTGCGCCCGCGCATTCACCGGGGAGCGGTGATGGTCGTGGTCGACGCGCCGCCTCTCTACCAGGATCTCGGCGCTCTGTACGAACGCGAACTGGACGCTCACGACGTCGGGGCCGTGATGCTCACCCACAAGTGGCAGCCGGCCGACCTGCTGGCTCCGCACTCCGACATCGACGTACGCGTCCTCCTTCCACAGGCCCCCGCCGACTGGGAAGAGTGGAACCACCGCCTGGCCGCCGCACACACCGCCGCAGTCGGCCGGGAGGTCTCCCATCGACGTCTCCTGGAGCACCCACCCGGCTTCGCGTTCACCGCGACCGAGACGGACGGGCGACTCGTCTCCGCGCCCGAACTCGCAACCTGGTCACTGATCAGCGGCAGCGCGCGGAACTTCCAACGCTGGAAGGCCCGGGCCCAAATGGCGCCCTGGTGCGAGGTCGATGAGCGGTTCTACCGGGGGATCCTCCAGGCCAGGATGGGGGGCCGATACCAGCTGGCCGCGGACAGCACGGACAACGTGGTCGAGGACATCGGCGCGTACCGGCGCCACTGCGTGGCGTGGCACTACCTCGCCCCGTGCTGGTTCGCTGCCGCCGCACTCGCAACCCGTACCCGCTGCCCCGGAAAGACGGCGGCCCTCACCCAGTGGCGGCCTGAGGGACTGGACGGATACGCCGAGCTGTTCCTCCGGCACTCAGAGAACCGCTCCGATGCCCGCCCACGGGGTCCGCGCCACCTGCTCCGCGCGGCCCATGTAGCTCTGGAGGCGGCCATGCGCCGCGTTCCTGACGGGGCCCGCCCAGGCGGCCAGGGGCATGAGCACGCTCGTATTGACTGGGTGATGACGGCCGGCATGCTCCGTGTACGCGTCGCCCGCTGGTTGTACTACCTTGATCCGCCACCCGGCGTGGCGACTGAGTACCTGATCCGGCGGGAGGCGAAGGAACTCCGCTCCGCCGCGCAAACGCTGACCGTGCTCGCGGCAGACGAGGCGACTGCCGCCCAGCGGCTGGCCGCCCGGATGGCGGCGCTGATCCCCACTGGGCCCACCACCGCAGACACCCTGCGCACAGCCCTCGCGCGCTGGCACCAGCAGAAGACCACCGTCCAGGACTTCCTCAGCTTCACCCCCGAGGACGTCCACCTCTGACCCAAGGAGTCTCGCCAATGACCCCGCGTGCGTCGGTGCCCCGCACCCTCAAAACGGCCAAGGTCAAGATCACCACAAAGTGCAACCGGCACTGCGACTTCTGCATCTTCGCCGACGGCGCCCAGGGCGAGAACATGTCCCTGGACCTGTTCTCCACCATCCTGACCCGGCTGGAGACCATCCCCTTCCAGCAGCTGCACATCAACGGCGGCGAACCCACCGTGCACCGGGACTTCCCGGCGCTCAGCGACGCCGCGCGCAAGCGGCTGCCGGACAAAGTCATGGTCCTGGGCACGAACGCCATCACCCTGGCCCGCAACCAGCCGATCATGGACGCGACCCTCCGCTCCTACGACCAGATCCTCATCGGCTGCGACGACGAACACGGGAACTACGACGAGGTGCACGCCGTCGTGCCCCGCCTCCGCGAAGCCGGCAAGACCGTGGTCGTCAACAGCGTCCTGGAAGGCATCAGTTCCACCCGGCTCAAGCAGCTCGGGACCCTGTGTGAGCAGTACGGCGCCATTCATGTCACCAACCACGTGCACCACGTCGACGTGGGCCAGCCGACGAACGAGCTACGCGGCCTCTGCGACCGCTACCTCGACCAGCACCTGATGATCGAGATGGACGGGTCCTGCTACCGCTGCTTCAACGCCATGGCGAAGGACGACAGCGAGTTCAGCATCTGGGACGAGGACTTCGCGGCCAAGGTGTTCGCGCCGCGCGCCCACCACTTCCGGTTCTGCCTGCGCTGTCACGAGTACACCGACTCCGGCGCCGCACTCGTCCCCACCCTCACCGTCTGATCGGGAGGTACACCACCATGCCCGCAGTCCTCGGACTGAACTTCCACCACGACACGGCCGCCGCGTTAGTCGTAGACGGCCGCCTCTACGCAGCCGAAGAGGAGCGCTGGAGCGGTGTCAAGCACAACCACCCCACCCGCAAAGGCACGCTCACGGCCCCGACCCGCGCGCTCCAGTGGTGCCTGGAGGCCGCCGGCCTCGAACCGGAGGACGTGGACGCCGTCTGGGCCGCCTCCATGCGTCCCAACCCCGCGGCCGGCTGGTGGCTGGCCGAGGAGCGGGAGGAACTCGCCGCCCTCCTGCCCGCGCCGCTCGGCGAACACCTCCGCCTCCTCTCACACCACACGGCCCACGTGCTCTCCGGCTACCTGCTCTCCGGGCACGAGCACGCCGCGGGCCTCGTCATCGACGCCGGTGGCTCCTCCCTGGGATCCGACTTCGGCCCAGGCCGGGAGCGCATCACGGGGTACGACCTGTGGCCTGATCGGATCGACCGCCTCCATCAGGGCATGCCGACCGTCGTGCCGGGCCCGGTGGGGCCTCGGCGCGTCCACTCCTCCCTCGGGCACTTCTACCGGAACCTCGCCCAGAGGGTGATCCCACCCGGCGACGAGCCTGAGGGCAGCATGATGGCGCTCGCCGCTTTCGGCGATCCCCAGCGCTACGGAGCACACATCCGCGAACTGGTCCGGCTCGGCGACGAGGGCGAGATCCGCATCGACCACCCGTGGGGCTCCGCGGACGACAGCACACCGCTGCTGCTCGATGGCCGGGCCTGGACCGCCGACAACGTCGCGGAACAGCCGGAACACAAGCGTGCCGACCTGGCCGCCGCCGTCCAGGAGGTCTTCGCCGAATCGGTCGTCCACATCGCCCGCCACCTGCAACGACTCACTCGGACCTCAGCGTTGGTGTTCTCGGGCGGATGCGCCCTGAACTCCCACCTCAACGGCCAACTGGCCACCGACAGCGGCTTCGACACCCTCTTCGTCGCGCCCGCCCCGCACGACGCTGGCACAGCCGTGGGCGCCGCGCTCTACGGCTGGCACTACCAGCTCGGGCAGGAGTGCCTGCTGGTACCGACTGACGCGGCCTGGGGCCCGAACCCGGGCCCGCTGCCGTCAACGGCGGTGCCGTCCGGCTATCACGCCTTGCCTCACCTCGGGCTCGGGCTGGCGCCCGCAGTGGCGGCACTGCTCGCCGAGCACCGCATCGTCGGCTGGGTGCAGGGACAGCTCGAATTCGGGCCGCGTGCCCTCGGCCACCGCTCGATCCTCGCCCACCCCGGTCACGCCGCAACGAGGAACCGACTCAACGCGATCAAGAAGCGAGCCGCGTACCGCCCGTTCGCGCCGGCCGTCCTCGCCGAGCACGCCACGGAATGGTTCATGTCGGCGGGCGACCCCTTCATGAACCGCGTCGCCACCGTCCGACGGTGCCGAGCCGACCGCATCGCCGCCGTCACCCACCACGACGGCACCGCCCGCGTCCAGTCCGTCGCCGCCGACCACCAGGGCCTGCGCAATCTCCTTGAGCAGTTCCACGACCTCACCGGACTGCCGCTGCTGCTGAACACATCCTTCAACCGCAAAGGCACCCCGATCCTGCGGACCGCTGAGCAAGCCGTGGCAGCGGCGGTGGAGCTGCGCCTCGACGCCCTCGCCCTCGGGGACACCCTGCTGCTAGCCGATCACGTCCCCGACCCCCGTGCCGCGTTCCTTCGTACGAGGTGAGGCGAATGGACCCCATCGATCTCGACCACGTCCTGACCGTGCTCGGTGCCGCCGCGTGGAGCCCGGACGAGCAGTCCCGCGCCCGTGTGGCCGCCGACCTCGCCCTCACGGTCTACGACGGCCACACCCGCGACCAGGGCACGCCTTACCTGAAGCACCCGCTGGCGGTCGTCAGGCTTCTGCGAACGGAGATCGGCATCCGGCGCCCCGAAACCCTCCTCCTCGCTCTCCTCCATGACGCCTTGGAGGTGTCCCCTGAGTCGGAGGCACTGCTCGTCCATCACCTCGGCGGCCCGTTCACCGCTCGCCTGCGTGCCATGACGGCCGACCACCGCCTCGAACAGCGCACGAAGTCCGTCGGCGACGAGACCCGCTGGCGCGCGAAGCAGGCCACGCTCCCACCCGAGGACCTCCTCGTCCGGCTCGCCGACCGCCTGCACAACCTGCGCGACCTCGCCGCGTCCCCGAACCTCGACCGGCGCCGACGGTTCCTCCAGACCCTGGGCGATTTCCACCTCCCCCTCGCCGACGCCGCCCGCGGCTTCGGCCCGCATCTGGAGACCATGCACGCGCGCCTGCACGCCGAGTACGTCCACCACGTACAGGAGGTACGTCCGTGAAACGGGTCGTCTACTCGATGGAGCCGGTCGGCCGGACCGGCGGCCGGGTCTACCTGCGGATGCTCCACGAGGTGACGGCCGGCGACGTGGAATGGCGCACCGTCCCGGACCACAAGCGGACCTACCGGGTCCGCCGCTGGCGCAAGCTCCGCCACCTCGCCCGCCTGGCCCCTTCCATACAGGCCCTGCACGGCACCACCGGCACCTTCGTGTGGGACGACCTGAGCCTGCTGCTGTTCACGCCCGAGATGCGCGCCCGCACGGTGTTCCTCCTGCACCACTACGAGCCGTTGCAACATGACTCCGCCCCCATCGAGGCCATGCTCTGGGAGCGACTGTTCCGCGTTCTGCCGCAGTGCGCCGCCGTCGTGTGCGTCGCCCCGTACTGGGCCGACCAGCTTCGCGCCCGAGGCGTCCGCAACGTACGAGTGATCTACAACGCCTTCGACATGGCCGAAGTAGAGCAGGCACGCGGTTACGACCGGGCCGAGTGCCGCGCCGAGTTCGGCCTACAACCCGACGTGATCGGCGTCTACGCGGGCAAGGCCGTGCACTGGAAGGGAACCGAGGAGGTCTCGGCAGCCCTGGCCGGCGTTCCCGGTCTGCGGGTGATCACCAGCGGCAGCAACACCATCGGCCTCGACAGCGCGCACTACGACGTCGAGCGGAAGCGGTACCTGCGTCTGCTGCGCGCCTGTGACGTCGGCGTCTTCCTCCCACGGATGCGGGAGGGCTGGAGCCGCTGCGCCGCCGAGGCTTTACTCCTCGGCCTGCCCTGCCTCATCCGCCCGGTGGCCGGCCTGGGCGACCTCGCCGCGCTGGCTGGCCAGCCGGCCCCGGACCTCCACCGACTCCCGGCACAGGTCCGGCAGCGCGCGGCGACACGCCATACCGAGGCCAAGGCGGCGTACGAGGCCCTGGCCCGGTTCGACCTGAACTACTTCGGCGACGCCTGGGGCAACCTCCTGGTACAGGTCGCCTGACCGGCGACTAAGCCTGCGCGGCCAGCTTCTTGCTGGCGGCGCCCAGACGGGCGAGCACGCGGTCCCGGCCGAGCAGCTCCATCGACTCGAACAGCGGGAGTCCGATCGTCCGGCCGGTGACCGCGACCCGGATGGGCGCCTGGGCCTGGCCCAGCTTCAGCCCGTGCTTCTCGCCGACGGCGAGGAGAACGGCCTTCAGGTCGTCCGCCTTCCAGACCGCGACGTCGGCCAGCTCGGCGCGGGCGTCCGACAGGATGTCGCCGGCGCCTGCCTTCATCGCCTTGTTCCACGACGCATCGTCCTCGACCGGCTCGTCGAGGAACAGGAAGTCCACATAGCTGGTGATCTCGGAAAGCAGCGCCAGCCGGGTCTGGGCCAGGGAAGCCGCCGCCTCGAAGACGTCCTTGTCGAACGCCTCCGGCCGCCACGGCGCGTACGGGGCGACGAGCCATGGCGCGCAGGCGGCGGCGAACTGCTCCGGTGACAGGGCGCGGATGTACTCGCCGTTGAACGCCGTCAGCTTCTTCACGTCGAAGAAGGCCGGCGCGGTGTTGACGTCCTCGATCCGGAAGAGCTGCTCCAGCTCCTCGTATGGCCTGATCTCCTGGTCGTCGCCCGGGCCCCAGCCGAGCAGCATGAGGTAGTTCACCATCGCCACGGGCAGGAAGCCCTCGGCGAGGTAGTCCTCCAGCGCCACCTTGTCACGGCGCTTGGACAGCTTCTGCCGCTTCTCGTTCACGATCACCGGCAGATGCGCCCACACGGGCGGCTTGGCACCGAGCGCCTCCCACAGCAGCTGCTGCTTCGGCGTGTTCGACAGGTGCTCTTCGCCTCGGATGACCTGCGTGATTCCCTCGTCCAGGTCGTCCACGACGTTGGCGATCAGAAAGACCGGGGACCCGTCGCCACGGGCGATCACGAAGTCCTCGATCGCGCTGTTCGGGAACGCCGGCTCCCCGCGGACCAGGTCGACCACGACAGTCTCACCCTCGTCCGGCGTCCGGAACCGCAGCGCCCGCCCTTCCTCGAAGGCCAGCCCTCGGTCCCGGCAGAACCCGTCGTACCCGAGGTGCTCCGACCCCGTGCGCTCCTTCAGCTGCTCCCGGGTGCAGTCGCAGTAGTACGCCCGGCCGGCCGCGAAGAGCTGCTGAGCCGCTTCCCGGTGCCGGTCGGCGTTGTGCGACTGGAAGTACGGCCCCTCGAAAGCCGCATCCTCGCCATGGATACCGATCGCCGCGAGCGCGCTGATGATGCCCTCGGTCCACTCCGGCTTGTTCCGGGCCGCGTCGGTGTCCTCGATCCGCAGCACGAACCTGCCGCCGGACTGTCGCGCCACCGCCCAGTTGCAGAGAGCGGACCGTGCACCACCGACATGGAACATGCCGGTCGGGGACGGGGCGAAACGAACGCGAACCGGGGCAGTAGACATGCCCTCCAGGGTACCGATGTTGGACCTGAGCCCCGGACCACTCGCCCTACCCCGCTACGGACGTTTTCCGGCCGTCCTCCTTCTGCTCGCCCCCTCTGCTTTCAAGGCGCTGCTTTCAAGGCGCTGGTGAAGCGCGATCCACTTCCTTGTTACAGCTGATCCATCCAGTTCCGAATAGCCTGGTCCAGACGCGAGCGTAGCCGGGCAGCCGCCGTCGTACCAGGGAGCACCTGCGGATACGCCTCGCTGTCCTTCTTGGCTATCAGCGCGCCAAGCGTGTCTGAGCGCTGCGACGGAAAGACGAGGGACAGTTTCTTCCCGCCCAGTTCTTGCGCCAGTCCAAGAAATCCGCGGCCGATTCCAAGGGATGGCGAGATGCTGTAGCACTTCGCTTCGATTGCGGCTACGAGTCCTCTGCTCCGAGGGTGAACCATGGCCCGACGGCTCCGCTCCGCCTCCTGCTGGTCAAGGACCGCAACGTCACACTCGTGAGCCACCTTTGATGTGGGTGCCGCCACGTACACGCCAAGGTGGATCTCCAGCTGCTTTCGGAGCCCAGGGAAGCGGACCACGGCGTACGTGAAGTCACCGGACCACAGGTTCCCCGGCGATCTACGGAAGCGGAGTGCAGTGGCTGGGTTCGTGCCATCCTGGGTCAAGAGCACCGATCCGCCTGCCGCTCTCGCAGCCTCAACGCACACGACGAGCAGCGACGCCTCGTATAGATCCGACTCGTCGGCGTTGTTTCGGTACACAGGCTGTAGAGCCCCGATCGCCTGCTCAATAGCCTGAACCAGGCCATTCCTGCTCACTGAACCTCCGCGATGACATCCGTCTCGTCAGACAGCAGCTCGCGGACAATTCTGCGAGCTATGCGTGCACGCTCCGTCTCAGCCTTGAGATCAAGGTACGTGGGTGGCTCCAGCTCTGGATCGCCGAATCGGATGGTTGTCCCCATCTCGCGCTCCACAGTGAGGTCCAGTAGCGTCTTGCGTGACGCATACATGGTCTCGGCCATGGTGAGAAGGGCCGATCTCACCAACTCAATCCGCTCCTCGTCGGTGTACGGGAGTACGGCGATGTCAGTCTTGCCGAGTGGCGGAAGTTCAGCCTCAGCTAGACGACTGGCACGGGCCTCGTACTCCCCCTCCTGCTTGAGCCGCTGCTCGGAAGCCACTCGACCTTGCCGAACCTCCTGGCTCAGCTCGTCTGCAAGGGACGGTAGTTCCTCCCTGAGTTGCGCAATAATGCGCGCGTACTGCTCGCTGTCGACAGGCACGCCGCTTGCCCTCCTCTGATGTCGGGACCAGGACTGTACCCAGCAGGACTGACAACGGAGGGCCCTTTTGACAGAGCCAGTGGCCCTTGCCCGGCGGAGCCCAGGACATCGGTGAGAGCCCGACACAGTGGGCCGTCCGCAAGTACGAGGAGGAGACAGGTGACCTCGCGGGGTCACCGGCTTCCTCGGCGGCTACTCCGACGCGGACCGCATCTTCGACCTGCTCTGGAAGGGCCTGGAGATCATCACCGGCGCCCAGCTCGAGCACCGCTACGACGTGTTGCTGAAGCAGACCGCCGAGAAGCGCATGAGCCCGGAGCCGATGCAGGCTACCTGAACGCGTTCCGGTACGGGTGCCCGTCGCACGGCGGGCTGGGCATGGGCCTCGGACGCGTACTGATGGTGATGCTCGGCCTGGAGTCGATCCGCGAGGCCACCTTCCTCTTCCGCGGACCGAACCGGCTCACCCCGTAGTCGACAGCTGCATTCTGACCACCTGCGATGTTCCGCCCAGTGCCTCGTCTGCTGAAAGCATGGACGGGTGAGTGTTCATGAACTGGGGCGCTGGGTGCCTGCTCGTCCGGAAGACCTGGCCGTGATGTTCGCCGGAGCCGACTTCCCGTGGTGGATCGCCGGCGGGTACGCGATCGAACTCGCCGTCGGGCGCGAGCTACGCCCGCATGGTGATCTCGACGTCCTGGTCCTCCGCCGCGACCAGGCACTCGCGCGAGAGATGCTGAGCGACTGGGACATGCACGTTGCGGACCCGCCTGGCGCGGGGCGCCTTCGTCCCTGGCGTCCGGGCGAGATGCTTGAAGTACCCCTCCACGACATCTGGTGCAGACGCACACGTGAGGCACCCTGGTCAGTGCAACTCATGCTGGACGAGGCCGAGGGCGCCCATTGGGTCTCGCGGCGCAATCCAGGGGTCCGACTTCCGCTCGGGCGAGTGGGACGGAGGAGTCCGACCGGAATCCCTTACCTTGCGCCCGAGGTGCAGCTCTTCTACAAGTCGAAGGCCACACGGGCCAAGGACGAGACTGACTTCGAGGCGGTATTGCCGCTCCTGGACGAGTCGCAACGCGTCTGGCTAGCGGATTCGATCGCGGTGACCGCCCCGGACCAACCTGGAGGAAACGTCTCTAGTCCGCAGTCCGAAACCGAGAGGCCAGCCGTACTGCGCCGATGCCCCGACTACCTGAGCCGGGCTCGGCCCTCGGAGGGACTCAGCCCACTGCAGGCTCAGCAGGCGAGGTCTACAGCAGAGGCAGCGAAGTCGTCCTCAAGCTGCTGGGAAGCGTCGTCCTTCACATGCAGAACGTCAGCGTCGAAGAGCCTGGAAGTCAGCGCCTCGGTCAGGGGAGGGGGTACGGCGTTGCCGATGATGATCTGAACCTCTGTGTGGGTCAGCTCATAGCGCGGCTTGACCCTCTCGTCGACGAACTTGAAATAATCCGGGAAGCCCTGGATACGCGCAGCCTCGTGGGCGGTCAGACATCGGGGAACACCAGGGTGGACAAAACGCCCGCGTCCCATCGTCGCGAAGCCACTGGTAATGGTCTGAGACGGACGGTCCCACCACAAACGGCCGTACATTGCGGTGTAATTATGTTTGCCCTGGTGACACTTGGGGCGCTCTTCGTTCGGCAGATTGTGCACGTCATTATCGAAGAGATACTTCATACGCCGCTGATTGTCTGCGTTGGGTACGGCAGCTTCATCGAAAAATGACTTAGGTCGCACGTCGAGCAGGTCGCCGATCGCCCAACGCAGGTCATGGGGCGCGGCATTGTGGTCTTCGATCTTTAGCAGGTCAGCAGCAGAAAAGCCAAAAGGCAGCGCGTCTTCGCGGACGGCCAGCAGTATGTGGCGCTTGCGCGTCTGAGCGACCCCGAGCTTGAGTAGGTCGATACGACTGGTCGCAACCTCGTAGCCAAGCTTCTTGAGGTGAACGATGGCCCGGGAGACGACCTGCTGCTTGTCATTGACAACGGCCAGCACATTCTCGATGACGACTACACTGGGGCGCAGAACCTCTGCCGCACGAGCCATCCGCAGGTACAGCCGATTCTTGGGATCGTCGCGGCGGGTGTGGTTGTTGAGGTTACTGTGCCCCTGACACGGCGGCCCGCCGATCAGGAGCTCCACCTCACCCACCATCGAGAGAGTTTCGGTCTCCTGAGCGGTCAACGGTGCGCCAAGGTCACCGTCAAAGTAGGATTCGACGGCTCCCTGTCGGACGTTGGCCTTGGGGAAGTTTGCTTTAAATACCTTCGTGGGAGCTGCCTCAAAGTCAACCGCGAGACGAACATCGAGCGAGACGTCATGCTTGCGGGCTGCCTGGGCAATACCGAGGGTGAGGCCACCGCAGCCGGCGAAGAGATCCACGACTCGCAGAGAGCCGACACCCTCCTCAAACTTCGGCCGCCGCTTGGCCCGCAAGGGGTGCCGCTCACCCACGTGTGCCCCCTCTGCGCTTGCTTGTAGAACCGGCGGAACGAGCGGTCATCGTACTCGATCAAGGGTGAGCGCGCGGCAGACCGACACCTAAGTGCCGCCTGAACTGCCGATCACGACGGTTCTACGCCTCACTTACCAGCATCACGAGCACCTAAGCCAGCCCATCAACCGCCATCCCCTGCGGCGCTGCTGCTACCACGGCGTTGAGGGCCCGCGCTTCCTCAACGCGACTCGCAGTCACCATCGAGCACCGCAGCATCAAGCGCGGCCATCACCGATCCCCCAAGGTCCCCGACAGTGTCACGCGCTGGCGAGCCCGACGTACCTAGCCTCGCGCTTTCATGAAGCGGGCTGTCCGACGGATGGTCAGGTAAGCGGAAAGTGCCTCTGACCAGCAAGAATGAGGATTGTCGAGGTCCTTGTTCCTGCCATCGCCAGAGGCACTTCCCAGGTGAAGAAGCGTATCGGGTCCTACCCACGTGTCCGCGTCGAGGGCGGTGGCCGTGGGGTGGTGTCGCAGGCCGGGGCCGTGCTGCTGGTCGAGACCGCTCGCAAGGCCGGGCTCGACCGGGAGGTATCGACGGCGCTTGCGCCGTGGCGACATACACGGGCGGTGCACGATCCGGGCAAGATCCTCCTGGACGTGGCCCTCGCGGTCGCGCTGGGCGGCGACTGCCTCGCGGATGTCGGGATGCTTCGAGCCGAGCCCGGCGTGTTCGGGCCGGTGGCCTCCGACCCGACGGTCCTCCGCCTGATCGGCACTCTTGCCGCAGCCGGGCCGAAGGCCCTGTCCGCGATACGGGCCGCTCGGGCCTCAGCGCGTGAGCGCGTCTGGAAGCTGGCCGGCACTGCGGCGCCGGATGCCGCGAGGCAGGTGATCGTGGATCTGGACGGGGTGCTCGTGCTGGCCCACTCCGAGAAGCAGGACGCCACCGCGACCTGGAAGAAGACCTTCGGACATCATCCTCTGATGGCCTTCGTCGACCACGGAAGCGGCGGGAGCGGTGAGCCGGTGGTCGGCCTGCTCAGGCCGGGCAACGCGGGCAGCAACACCGCCGCCGGCCACATCACCACGGCCCAACTCGCCCTGGCACAACTGCCGAAGAAGTACAGGCGCGGACGCCGGACGCTGATCCGTACCGACTCCGGTGGCGGCACCCACGAGTTCGTCGCCTGGCTCGCCCAGCGCGGCCGGTGGCTGTCGTACTTGGTCGGCATGACCATCACCGAGCAGATCCACCAGGCCGTCCTCAAGGTCCCCGCCACGGCCTGGACGGCAGCGACCGAGCCCGGCGGCGAGATCCGCGACGGCGCCTGGGTCGCCGATCTGTCCGGCGACTGCCTGAAGGGCTGGCCGAAGGGAATGCGGCTGATCGTCCGCAAGGAACGGCCCCACCCCGGCGCCCAGTTGCGAATCACCGACGCCGACGGACTGCGGCTGACCTGCTTCGCCACCAACACCACCGCCATGCCGATCGCGGCACTGGAGCTACGACACCGCCAGCGGGCGCGGGCCGAGGACCGCATCCGGGCCGCGCGGACCACCGGCCTGCGCAACCTGCCCCTGCACGACACCGCGCAGAATCAGATCTGGCTGGAGATCGTCCAGCTCGCCCTGGACCTGCTGGCCTGGATGCCGATGCTCGCTCTGACCGGCGAAACCCGCAGGTGGGAGCCCCGCCGTCTCCGGTTCCGCCTTCTCTCCGCCGCCCAGATCGCCACGACCGCCCGCCGCCGATATCTGCGATTCGCCCGCCACTGGCCCTGGACCGACGTGATCACCGACGCCCTGGCGCGACTCGAAGCCCTCCCGAACCCCGGCTGAGCAGCACGTTCCGTCCCTGCGAGCAGCATTACCCCGACCGGAGCCGTGGAACCCGGCGCCCACCCGACGCGACAGCCGGGCCATCAGCCTGGCTGCCACCAGCCCGAACAGCAGAAACGGCCCGCCGAAAGAACCGACGGACCGTCACAAAGGATCGAGGCTAGGCACTGTGACACCCCATTTGATCTACCGTCAGGCGCGCTGGCGGCTAAAATCTTGCAGCGCTTACGGCCCGGTCGACGAAGGACAGCAGATGCCGCTAGAGGTCAACAAACACGTCCAACGGATACGTCGCTACCAGCCGTTCGACGCCGACACCTCTGAGATGATCTACGAGCTGCAGGCAGACTGGACGCAGTCGCTGTTCCCTGTCGTGACGCTGAAATACCTGCTGGACGCCATTGAACGGCCAACCACGAAGACCATCGTCCTCACCGGGGACGCCGGGCATGGCAAGACGAGCCTGTGTGCCAGCCTTCTGGCCGAGCTGCGGGTCGATGCCGAGCCGATCACACCAGAGGTCCGAAAGGCTGTTTTCCTCGAGCTGTCCGGGGCCGGAGACGCCAGCCGCTCTATAGGCCAGACCCGTAGCGGACGCCCGCTGTACATCCTCAGCGATCTCAGCGAGCTCAGCCCGCAGGCGGGCGCTCGCAAACTCGTGGAACTTCTTGACCCTCCGGACGAGGGCATCGCGATCATCTGCGCAAACGAGGGCCAACTGCGCAAGTGCGTCGCTGAAGATGACAACCTAGGCAAAGGCGGCACCGGGCGCGCCAAGATTCTGGTGAAGACCCTCACAGAGGGCATAGTCCGGGGGCAGGTCACCGACCCCGATGGCACAGTCACTGTTATCAATCTCAACTACCAGTCCGTAGCGGCTGACAGTGACAACGGCGGACTCATTCCTTGGGTCCTGAAGCAGTGGACGACGAACCAATGGTCGCGGTGGAAGCCCTGCGAGACCTGTGATGCACGGAACGTCTGCCCGATCCTGGCCAACCGCAACGAACTAAACGACCTTACCCGCGGGCCTCAGCGTCGGGCCGCGATCCGGGACGTGTTCGCCGCGGCCGAGCGCACTGGGGCGGTAATCACGACACGCCAGGCGCTGTCGGTGACCAGCTACATGCTCACCGGCGGCCTGTCCTGCGAGAACGTCCATGCCAAGTACCAGCGGTCGCACTCGAATAGGTTGTGGCAGGCTCCCCACTTGTACCACCAAGCTCTCTTCGGTGACCGGCTGCCCCAGCAACAACGTCATCTGGTTCCTGCCTTCTTCGCGCTACGAAAGCTGGACCCGGGCAAGGTCTCTCGGCGCCAGGTCGACGACCGACTGGACCCGGACACGGCTGGCGACTTCCCTCCCGCGGACGCCAGCAGCTATCTGCAGAAGGTCCGTACGAATCGGGACGTCCAGAAGCAGGCCGAGCAGTTGCGGGGCTTGTACACGTTCCTGCGACGAGCTGACTTCTTCAACAGCGACGACGACACGGACCGGTTCGCCCGCATGGGCCTGCAGGCCGGCGACGACTTCGTCCGTGTCCAGGACAAGAACCGGGACCCGGCAGACACCAGGGTGCGAGACCGCTTCCTAAAGGGCCTGGAGGCCGTCCAGGGCATCCACCGGGCGGGAAGCAATCCCGACTTCTTCATACTTGACCCCGCCTTCTTCACCCACCGTGCCCGCGCCGCCGTAATCTCCCGGCGAGTGCCCAGCAAGGGCGTCGAGGTCGTCGACCAGGTTACCCAGTGGCAAAGGGAAGCCGGCACGGGCACAACCCCCGAGATGCAGAACGCCGTCGAGTGGCTCAACCGAGCCATCTACATTCGTATCCCGGCCATCGCACCTAACCAGAACGCAGTCTCGGTGGAGGCGGACCTCCTGCGCTTCGAGTTGCTGACGCGGTGGGCCGCGGGCCTGCGTAGCGAGGTCCAGCACGAGGCAGAGATCCGCGGCCTGAGTGGATCCCTGGCAGAGCTGGCTGACTCGTCGAACAAAGAGGACGAGATCCAGGTGCTGGTGGGCAACATCATGAGGAAGCTCATGATCGACGTCGGCGACAAGATCAGGTCGGTGCGTGCGTAATGGCTGATCGTTCCAAGGCCGAGGTTGTCCTTCGCCTCTTCGGAGTGAATCTCGAACAGCAGGGCCGCGGTTTCTACGTCCCGCTTGAGATGCTCGCGATCGCCCGCGGCGTCTACCTGGCGCATCAGGAGGACCCGGAGAAGTTCCCGGGACTCCTGAACAACGGAGCCGCCACGGCTTACAAGAGGACCTCGCACGACCTGGCCCGGCGGATCGCGACCAAGGCCCGCATCGTTGAGGGCGACGAGGAACTCAGCAAGGCCGTCGAGCTGGACTCTCCCGAGACGGTGGAAACGCTCCACGCCCTGTTCTCGTCCCTGTTGGTTGAGATCCCTGGACGTCGTAGCCAGCCCAGTTGGTTCGGCGCGCACATCTATCCGTTCGTCGGTGAGCTCATCCACTACGACGCAGTCGAACGACGAATCAAGCAGATCGACGCATCCTCCAAGAGGAGCGCCAAAAAGCGCAAGCAGGCCAGCAAGGTCGCTGCCGGCATCAACGCTCCGAGTATCGAGCGCTACCTCTTCCGCGATGGCGGGAGCTGGGCCTACAAAGTCCTACGCACTGACCCTGATCCGGACCGCAAGGAAGCGACCCGACAGGGCCTGCGCGACCTCGTGCAGGACAGCGGCACCCCGCTGGGCAACCTTGCCAAGGCGCTCAGCGCACACGACTTCGACTACGACGAAGCGCCCGTGGAGGGCTCGGACGCAGAAATCAAGCTGCGTGAGGATCTCAGCCCGTGGCCTGATCTGCTGAGGGAAGGGACCCGCAACATCGTCACTCGGATCGCGACGGTCCCCAGGGCCAAGCGCACCGAGAGCCTCATGCACTGGGTCCCCTACTGCTTGGCACGCCACCAGCTGCACCTCGCACGCACGAAGCTCGGTGCTACCAATCGCGAGTCGATCCTGTTGGACTTCGGCAACGAGGCAACCCCGCTGCGCAGAGAGTCGCAGAAGAACCTCACCGGCTTCCGCAATGACATCGTCAACGCGATCAACGTCCAGGCTCGGGAAATGATCGAGGAACTCGAAGCCGAAGGCGATGAGGCCAGGAAGCGCCGCTACGAAAGATTCACGAAGGAGGCCGGCAACGCGGTCGGCTCGCCTCGAGCGTTCTTCAGCGAGACCCTCGCTGCTGTGGGAGCCCTGAACGCGACGGTTGGGCGCCGGCACTTCACCATGAAGCCGCCGATGCTTGAGGGCTTGGTATCTGCCACCGTCCCGCAGGGCACGGAGATGGAGTTCGACCAGTTCTGCGCGCTGCTGTACGAGAAGTACGGGCTCGTGGTGGAGAACAAGGTCGCGGCTGCGAGCCCGTTGGCCTATGAGGTCGACTCATCGGTCCTTGACCACAACGGCAAGGCGTTCCGGGAGAAGCTGGCCGCTATCGGTCTGCTCACTCAATATTCAGATGCAACCAGCATGGTTCGAGGGGAGCCCCGGTGACCGACAGCAGCATCCGAGCGCTCGGTCGGTTCGTCGCCGACGAAGCACTCCGCAAGGTCACTGAGATCAGCGGAGCCCATGCCGTCCTGCGAGTCAGCGGGTTCGACCGGCCGACCGTGGCCGAGGCCCTCCGTCGCACGGCCCAGCGGCTGTTGGAGTCACCGGACCGTCAGGTTGTCGTCAAGGTCGGAACCTCAGAACCCATTGAAGACGTCCCTGCTGACTACCTCCTGGATCCGCAGGACCAGCTGACCAAGTGGCGCAATTCGGGACAGGGTACGGCGGTGTTGCTCTTCGAGTGGGGGCAGTCTCCGGACGCACAGGGGCTGGCGGCCATGAATGCCCTGAACGATGCCACGATCCTGGGCGATTACCACGACTCCTCTGGCGAGCGCGGGTTCGACAGGTTCATGGCAGAAGCCTGGCGGGAGGCGGGTGGCAGCGGCACCGTTCCGGCCTTGATGGTCGACTTTCTGCCGGAGATCTGGCGTGCCGTCACCGATGAGGAGCCCCGGTCGTTGCACCGCTGGGCGGCCTTCCTGGTCGAGACCACGCAGAAGGTCGCAGCAACTCAGGTCCACACCCCTGACGTGGTCTACCCCGAGATCTCTGCAGCCTTGCCCGCTCTTGACCTCTTCCCGGACCGAGGACTCTTCCTCAAGCCCGCCGCGCTGCCGGCCCGGATCAAGAAGAACGTCTCGGTCAGTGCCTTCAAGCAGCCCACCGGCAAGGAGATCACCGAGGACGACCTGATAGACCGCATCACCGCGACCGAATTCAGCGAGGAGTCGCTGGACCACATTGGCACGGACTCCGAGACTGCCAAGACGCGTATGCGCAGCCTCGTACTAAACCTCAATCGCAGTGGCTCTACCCCGCAGGATTCTCGTCAGCTGCGCCGCGAGCAGGATCTGACCCTCTGGCTTGAGGTCTTTGAGCAGAAGTCCAAGAAGATCGGTCTAGGCCAGCAGGTCCGGCAGGAGATCGAGAGGGCCGACGCAGATCGGGTCGACGAGTTCGACTCCATGATGATCGAAGATGCGCTTGATCGCGGAGACCAGGAAGCCGCACAACGATTCCTTGACGAGGCTCCCGTTGGTGGAGCCGAGCCGTTGGCCGACCTGCTGTCCAAGCGGTCGCGCCGTAAAGTCGAAAAGCTTGCCTTCCCGGACTCTCAGTTCGTCCAGGACCCACTGCGTGCCCTGCTGCGCGAGCTGACCTACTTCTCTGACGAAGAGGAAGGCTCCGTCGTCGTCGGGCTTGAAGGCAACCAGGAAGCAGGGCGGTGGAGCCGCTGGCTGTTCGCTTTCCTGTACGCACGCACCCTGCGTGATATCCAGGACTCCACCGGCCTTCGCCTGACTTTGGAGGTCAAGGACTGCCTGCTGGACCTGACCAAGCCGCCCCTGCCGGAGGAAGACGAACCCTTTGACCCGAACACCGAGTGGGCCCCGCTGCGCATCCTGGTCGAGATGGACGGCGCCGCCCAGCGACGCTTTCGCTGGGACCCCCTGGGCATCCCCGGGCAGATCGCACTGGCGGCCCTCATCCACGGCTGGCGAACCCCCCCTGGCTATGCCAGCAATCTCACCTTCGACACCTTCCTCGAGAAGTTTAATGACCCCCGGCAGTGGCAGGTCGACGAGCCTGCGCCTGTCCCTGCATCACATTTCGCGGGTCAGCTCGAGCGCCTCAAGCTGGAGCACTTCGAGCGGTTCTCCGACGGGCTTGACGCTGAGAAGATCAACGATTACGTACGCGAGTGGGAAGGCATACTCCGCGAAGCTCGCACCACCCTGGTTCCCGACAACGCTCCGAACGCAGACCTTGAGGCCGTCGTCCTGACCGATGTCATTGGGCTGGCCGATCACCGCATGATGATGCTGGCCACCCACCCGCTGAAGCTGCGCTGGCTGGCAAAGAACTACGCGGAGGCAGCCAGCAGCATCGAGACCGCCCTGAACAGGGAGGGAGGTCTGAGTCTCAACCAGGAGAACGAGGATCTCTTCTTCGACGCCATCGACCGTATCTCCCCACATGGGACACCGGCGGTCCTCGTCGGGCCCGGCGGCACGATCGCCATCCCGATGCGCGAATCAGCCGGGCACGAGGAGTACGCCCCGGTCCGCCTCAGCGGCAACGAGTCCAAGGAATGGCTCTCCAGCGTCGACGAGACCGCGATCGACGAGATGGTCCGCGTCATCACCGACTACCTGACGACCTACCCCCACAAGCTTGACGGCCTACGCGTGCTGCTCCTGGACCGCAACGGCGACCCTGTCCTGCCGATGCGCGTGGCCAAGCAGATGCGAGCCAAGAACCCTCGCCTGAAAGTTGATCTGGTTGTGCTGGCTCCCCAGGCCACCCATCACGAGATCATCCAGGGTTTCGACCTGCACTTCTCCGGTGCGGAGATGTCCGAGGACAGCTTCCTGCCCGACGTCCAACTCATCCTGCAGGCATGGGAGCCCGAGCAGGAAGCAGACCTGTCAGGGCTAGAAGACTCCATCGACCTCGCGCTGGCTCCGGCACTGTTCGGTACCCAGACCAGCATCAAGGAGAGCACCAAGAAGGAGTCCTTGTCGGGCTCCTTCAACCCTTGGAAGCACCCAGCTTCACACAACCTGGCTCAGACCAGCGAGAACGTCGTGAGAGCGCTGTTGCCCGAGACCGCCGACGAGACTCTTGAGTCCTGGTCAACCTTGTGCGTGCGCTACGACCGCCGTTCCCCGGTCTCCCGGGAGAGTGTCGACGGCATCGACTACTTCGAGATGCAGGTGCAGTTCGACCAGCACCAAAACTTGTTCGCCACTTTGCATCGCGTGGCCCATTGGGTCGTCACCCTCGACAGTTTCATCGGCCGTGAGCAGATCGATGCCCTGCGCAACCGCCCTGACGTCATCCTCGTCAAGCCCAGTGTTGGCAAGAACGAGTCCTACACTCTCATCGTCAGCTCGCAGACCGGTCGGCAGTTCGTCGTCCAGCGACTGCGGCGCCGCCTGGAGCAGATCGGCGTCGTCACCTCGCAGGACTCCGAAGGCACCGCTAAGCGAATCTACGAGGTCGGCCGCAATGTGGCCCCTGGCGCCGTGCTGCGCTCCCTCGGCATCGGCACCACGGTCAACGAAGTCGTGGGCCTGGTCGCGACGCGATTTGTCATCGATCAGCAGTTTCCCGTCTCTCGACAGGGTACGAGCCTGGTCACCTGGATCAGCTTCGACGAGCACCACCGCTGGTTCGGTCGCGGACAGAAAACCCGTGCCGATCTGGGCCGGTTCGTACTGACCATCCAGGACGACGGCACAGTTCGCCTGGATGTCCTGGTCGCTGAGTCCAAGTTTCGCCAGACCTTCGACGTCGGTTCGGCTGAAGAACAGCTCAACCGCACCACCGACCTGTGTGAGGATGCCTTCCGTTCGGACGGCGAGGCTCGCCACGACCGTCCCTTCTGGCTGGACGAGCTTGCCACCGCAATCGCCCAGACCAGTGGAAACGCCCTGCAGGCCGCAGACCTTCCAGCTCGCACCTTGATCGGTAATGACGACCACCGTCAGGTCGAGGCGACGGTCCTTGACGCCCTACGCTCCGAAGATGTCCAGCTCGGTCAGGTTACCGGCGTTGCCGTGGCCATCTCAGCCGAGGATGACCAGCCGGCACCCGCGGTCGGAAGCCTCGGCAAGCACACCCTGGTGAGGCTGAACAAGCAGGAATTGCTGAACCTCATCGGCGCTCTGCGCGCCAATCAGGACCCCACCTATGCCGACCGCCTTGTTGTCTCTGGGCACCTCAGTGGGGCGGTTCAAGTCCCCGACGATGTCGTCAAGACCCCCTCAATGGGTATTCCCGTCGAACTGCCCACCCCGGAAGAACCGACGGCACCTGTTGAGGTTGCCCAGGCGGCCGCGCCAACGTCCCTGCCGGAACATGGAGTTGCGTATCACCCTGCCGCAGAGGTAGATCCTGTCCCTCTAAAGGTTCACCGCGGTGGGCTCTCCGACGAGGAGCTGAGGCTTCGATACAACAAGGTCGTTGACGTCTTCGCCCGCCACAAGGTCGCGGTCACCGCTCCGGAAGTCGGCAAGTGGCAGGAAGGACCCGGCTTCTACATCTTCCGGTTCATCCCCAGTCCTGGGGTCACCGTGGATAAGCTGACCAACCGGCGCGACGAGATTTTCCTGGCCCTGGCATTGCCCTCCGGGTTCAGCATTCGCACCCGTAGCGACCGCGGCTCCGTGCTCTTCGAGATCCCCAAGATCGACGACGAGAAGTACGGAGTCGACGCCAAGGCGCTTTGGCAGCGGTGCCCGGCCGATCCCGAGAGCCTCATCGCCCCGCTGGGCACCGACATCGAGGGCAACCCCGTCACCATTGATCTGTCCTCCGCAAACTCCCCGCACTTGCTGGTGGCCGGCACTACTGGATCAGGAAAGTCCGTCGCCCTGGACACGATTCTCAAGGGCCTGGTCCGGTACGACAAGAGCACCCTGCGACTCCGCCTCGTCGATCCCAAGGGCACCGAGCTTGTCGACTTCGAGGACGACCCTCACCTTGACGGCATGATCGGCATGGACGCCGCTGACGCCATCGAGATCCTTGAGGAAACCGTCGACGAGATGGCCGTGCGCTACAAGGAGATGAAGGCGATCCGCACACGCAAGCTCGTCGAGTACAACGCCAAGGTCGACAAAGCAGACCGAAAGCCCTGGATCGTTATCGTCCTGGACGAGTACGCCGATCTCACCAGCGATCCCGAAGAGAAGAAGCAAATCGAAGCGTTGCTCAAGCGCCTGACGCAGAAGGCCCGCGCTGCGGGCATCCATGTCATCGCAGCCACGCAGCGACCGAGTGCGGACGTTATCTCGACGACCATCCGCTCAAACTTCCCTGCCCAACTCGCCCTGCGGGTCAAGACGGCGACCGACAGCCGCATCATTCTGGACGAGACTGGAGCCGAAGCTCTGGCCGGACAGGGCGACGCCTTTCTGCACACGGCCAAGGGCACCATACGACTGCAGGTGGCCTACGACGGGAGCTGACCAGACCCCGCCAGTTTGATCAACTCCATCTCATAGAGGGGGCAAGAAGGACACCAGCGGCACGAGCTCTTCTCGCTGAACCGGGCGAAGATCAGATGGCCGCTACCGCCAGCGACGCGACGGTCAGGAGGTATTCTTCGGATGCTTCGAGGCTTGGACCTCCTGCCGCCGGGCGGCCACTGCCTCGATGACAGTCGCGGCACACGCCTCTGGTTCGAGGTGTTCCCAGAAGCGGAGCACCAGCCAGCCTGCCTCCGCGAGGCGATCGTCTGTATCCCGGTCGCGCTGGATGTTCCGGCCGATCTTTTCTTCCCAGTACGACCGGTTCGTCTTCGGCATCACGAAGTGCTCCGGGCAGCCGTGCCAGAAGCAGCCGTCGATGAAGACTGCGACTTTCACTGGGCGGAAGACCATGTCGGCCGTGCGGCGCATCTTCGGGAGCGGCTTTGCAGCCACCCGGTAACGCAGTCCAGCGGCGTGGACAAGCGAGCGGAGGAGCAGCTCGGGTGCGGTATCGCGATTCCGGTTGCCAAGCATGCTCCGCCGGCTCGCGGCCGACGACGCCCACGACCCCTCCGGTGGTGTCCACTGCTCGGCCGGCGCTTCTGGTAGTCCTTGCTCGCTCATATCTCCAGCAGCTTAGGGACAGCTTTCTCCGGGTCGTCCCGCCTGGCGAGGACCCATCCTTATCCGTCCAGCTCTATTCTCGGCGCTTCCCCGTGGTGGAGGCGGGCAGCCGCAAGCCGCGCACTCACCGACGCCACCCGGTCGCAGGCCGACGATCGCCGACCGCTGCGACGGAAGTGGCCTAGCGGCGGCGGGATCTCCACTCACAGAGTCCCGTCCTGCAGCAGCGCCTTGAAGGCGTCTGCCTCTCGCTGCAGCACAATGCGCCCGTCGCCGTCGCTGAACGCCAGGATCCGACCGCCTGCATCCAGGCCGGCCTCCGCGAGGAGTCCCAGCGGCAGGGACACACGGCCGTCGTCATCGATCTGCAGTTCTGCTGGTTCGCGTATCACAATCGCAGTCTGCCAGTCTCCAGGCAGGACTGGGCTGCCCTGACCGGTCCGGTGATCAACCGCCCAGGTGCATCACCCTCTGTGACACGTAGATCCGTAAGCCTGCTCGCCTCGTCGGCCTTCGCGGACACGGCGCGAATCGCGGACTCAGCGGCCGTTGGCTGCGGTCTCGCTGGGAGCCATCTGAGAGCCAACCCGCTACCCAAGCCCTTTCCAGGCCACCCGACACCACCGCACTCCAACGCCCTGACCAGGCAAAACAACAAAGAGACCGGTGATGATCACGCCCGAACCTCATTCGGGACGAAGAGGTCGTGGGTTCAAATCCCGCCACCCCGACAGCTGAAACACCAGGTCGGGGGGGGGGGGCGGGGGGGGGGGGGGGGGGGGGGGGGGGGGGGGGGGCGGGGGGGGGGGGGGGGGGGTGGGGGGCGTGGGGGTGCGGCGAGCCCGCCGCCGGATGGACGCCCGGGTGGGGGGA